>NZ_JBEOSF010000050.1:0-62203 GCF_040302725.1 Kitasatospora sp. NPDC097605
GTGGGCGGCGACGAGGCCGTCGCCGCCCACGCCCGGGCCGCCGCGCTCACCCACCACCGCACGCTCACCGTCCAGGCCGAGCAGGAGCGGCTGGCCGACCTGCTCCGGCGCGCCGCGCTGCCGGTGTCGGCCATGGACTTCGAGAGCCAGCTGCGCCGCTACGAGCCCCGCCCCTACCCGGCCGACGGGCCGGCCGCGGAGGCCGGCGAGGACCCGGAGCCGCGCTGGGAGGACTTCGCGCCCGCCGAGCCGCCCGCCGCCGACCCCGACGAGGGCCCGGCCCGCCGGCTGCTCGACTCCGGCTACCAGCGCGAGCTGGCGCAGGCCCGGCTCGCCCACCAGCGTGCCCTGCGGGAGTGGCGCACCCGGCAGGCCGACGCCGTCGACCCGGTCGTCGACGAGTCCCGGCGCGCCCACCACGAGGCCGAGGAGGCCCGGGCGCGCGCGGTGCGCGAGTACAACGAGTCCCTGGAGGAGTGCCGCCGGGCCTACCGGCAGGCCGAGCCGGCAGCCGTCGAGTCGCTGCTGGAGCGCGCCCTCGCCGCCGCCGAGACCCGCACCCAGGACCTGCCGGCGCCCTGCCGGGCCGTCTACCGGCCGCTGACCCGCACCGCCGTGCTCGACCTCGACCTGCCCGCCCTCGACGTGGTCCCCTCGCTGACCGGCTACCGGCTCGGCGCGGACGGCGAGATCCTCCCGGTGCCGCGTCCGCCGGCCGACCGGTCCGCCGACTACCTGCGGCTGGTCGCCCGGCTGGCCCTGCGCGCGCTGCAGGCCGCCGACGCCGTCGACACCGACGAGATCCTCGCCGGGGTCGTGCTCAACGGCTGGCTGCGCGAGCCCGGCGGGGCCGAGCCGCTCTGCCTGGTCAGCGTGGACGCGGACCGCGACGCGCTGGCCCGCACCAGGCTGCTGCCGCCCGCCGACCCCGACGAGCAGCCCGACGGCGAGGGCGTCTACGCGGACGCCGAGCAGGACGAGGCGCTGGTCCGGCTGCGCCGGCTCGGCGCCGCCGTCAGCCCCGACCCGTACGGACGGGCGGGCGTCGAGCCGGCCGCGCGGACGGCGGCCGCCGTCCCGGCCGCGCCGGACCTGTCGGCGAACGAGTTCGCCCAGCTGGTCCGCGAACTGCTCACCCGGGGCGGTCTCGGCCAGTGGAGCGTGCGGCTGCGCGGCCAGGCCGGGCTGGTGGCCACCGGTGAGGGGCCGGCCGGCAGCGCGCTGCCCGGCCGCTGGGTGGTCTGGGCCTCGCGGGGCGCCGGACCGGTGGGCGAGGAGGAGATCCGCACGCTGGCGGAGGCGGTCCGCGAGGAGTCCGCCGAGCGCGGCCTGCGGCTGACCACCGGTCACTTCACCGAAGGGGCGCTCGACCTCACCGGCGAGGACGGGCACCGGCACATCCACCTGGTCGACGGGGACGGGGTGCGCGAGCTGGCGCGCACCCACCTCGGTCTGCCGCTCGCCGCCGGGCGCTGAGCCGGGCGCCGGACGGGCCGTCGGTCCGCGGGCTCACCCCGACGGACCGTCCGGCGGGCGCCGGTGGGCGGGCTGCACGACGCTGGGGGACACGGCCGTCCGGCTCCGGTCGACGGTCGGCCCGGGGAGGCGGTACGGCGGAACACGGGGGAGACGAGTGAGTAGACGCTTCGTCACGGGGGAACGGCGGTGACCGCGGTCCTGGTCGCCGCCGGCGCGTTCCTTATGACGCTGATCGGCGGCTGGGTCGCGCAGCGCACCGGCGACCGCCGCCACCTGGTGCTCGGCTTCGCCGCCGGGCTGATGCTCGGGGTGGTCGCCTTCGACCTCCTTCCGGAGGCGCTGCACCAGGCGCCCGAGGAGGTCCACGGGGTGCCGCAGGCGCTGCTGATGTTCGCGGCCGGCTTCCTGGCCATCCACATCGTCGAGCGGGCGGTGGCGATCCACCGCGGCCACGAGGCGGAGTACGCCGAGCACACCCACGGCCAGCGGCCCGCGCAGGGCCAGGCCCACGGACACGCGCACGGCCGCGCCCGCTCCGGCGTCGACGGCCACCAGGGCGTCGGTCTGACCGCCGCCCTCGCCCTGGTCGGCCACAGCGTGATGGACGGCTTCGCGATCGGCGCGGCCTTCCAGGCCGGGACGACGGTCGGCACGGTGGTGGCGATCGCCGTGGTCGCGCACGACTTCGCCGACGGGTTCAACACGTACACGATCACCCGGCTCTACGGGAACAACCGGCGGCGGGCGCTGACCCTGCTCGCGGCGGACGCGCTCGCGCCAGTCACCGGGGCCGCGATCACCCTGCTGTTCACCATCTCCGAGCACCTGCTCGGCCTCTACCTGGGGTTCTTCGCCGGATTCCTGCTCTACCTGGCGACCTCGGACATCCTGCCCGAGGCGCACAGCCCGCACCCCTCGCGGACCACGCTGCTCTGCACCCTCGGCGGGGTGGGCTTCATGTGGCTGGTGATCGGCCTCGCCGGCTGACGCCGCGCCCGGCGGGCGGCGCCGGGCCGGCATCAGCCGCCCCGCGCGTCCCAGCGGGCCCGCATCGCGGCCAGCGCCTCGGTGATCGCGGGGCGCCGCGAGGCCTGGGAGCGCCAGAGCGCGAACACCCGCCGGGCCGGCTCCGGGACCACCGGCCGGGCCACCACCCCCGGCGGCAGCGCGGACCGGCCCAGCCTCGGCACCAGCCCGACGCCCAGCCCCGCCGCGATCAGCGCGATCTGCGTCTCGAACTCGCCGACCTGGTAGCGCACGTCCGGTTCCTCGCCGGCCTCGCGCAGCGTCCGGACCAGCCAGTCGTGGCAGATGTTGCCCGGCGGCACGCTGGTCCACCGCTGCCCGCGCAGCCGCTCCTCCGGCACCGCCGCGAGCCCGGCCAGCGGGTGGCCGGCCGGCAGCAGCAGGTCCACCGGGTCCTCGCCGAGGTCCAGCCGGGACAGGCCGTCCTGGACCGGCAGCGGCACCGTCGGCCAGTCCTGGACGAGCGCCAGGTCGACCTCCCCGCGCGCCACCAGCTCGGCCGCCGGGTAGGGGTCGCTCTCCAGCAGCCGCACGTCCAGGTCCGGACAGCGCTCGCGCAGATCGGCCAGCACACCCGGCATCAGCCCGCGCGCGCCGGTCGCGAAGGCGGCCACCAGCAGCCGTCCGACCGCCCGGCCGCGCTGCTCCTCCAGCCGCACCTCGGCCCGCTCCACCAGGCCCAGCACCGCCTGCGCGGTGGCGGCCAGTTCGCGCGCCGCGTCGGTCAGCACCACCCCGCGGCCCTGGCGCTCCAGCAGCACCGTCCTGGTCTCCCGCTCCAGCTTGGCGATCTGCTGGGAGACGGCGGACGGCGTGAAGCCGAGGGCAGCGGCCGCCCCGCCGACCGAGCCGTGCACGGCCACCGCGTGCAGCGCCCGCAGGCGCCCCAAATCCATCATGCAGCCATGCTAAAGCGTTTCCTTCAGAACTCATCGCTGGTGCTACACGATGCCCGGCGGCCATCCTCGTCCCATGAGCGCATCCCCGCAGGCCGCCCCGGGCGGTACCACCGGCGGCATGAGTCCGCGTCACATCGCCCTGGCCGTCCTGGTGGCCGCCGTCTGGGGCCTCAACTTCGTCCTCATCCACGTCGGCCTGGAGAACTTCCCCCCGCTGCTCTTCTGCGCCCTGCGGTTCGCGGTGGTGGCCGTCCCGGCGGTCTTCTTCGTCGGCCCGCCGAAGGTCGCCTGGCGGTGGGTGCTCGCGGTCGGCGTGGTGCTCGGGGTGGTCAAGTTCGGCCTGCTCTTCCTCGGCATGCACGCCGGGATGCCGGCCGGCCTCTCCTCCCTGGTGCTCCAGGGGCAGGCCGTCTTCACCGCGCTGTTCGCCGGCGTCCTGCTGGGCGAGCGGCCCGGCGGGCAGCGGCTGCTCGGCCTGGCCGTGGCGTTCGCCGGGATCGGACTGAGCGCCGTCGACCGCGGCCTCGGCGGACCGCTTGGCGCCTTCGCCCTGGTCGTCCTCGCCGCGGCCGCCTGGGGCCTGTCCAACGTGCTGACCCGCAAGGCCGCCCCGCCGGACGCGCTGCGCTGGATGGTCTGGGTCAGCGCGGTGCCGCCGCTGCCGCTGCTCGGCCTCTCGCTGCTGGTCGAGGGCCCGGCGGCCGATCTGCGGGCGCTGCGCGGGATCGGCCTCGCCGGGCTCGGCGCGATCGGCTACGTCGGGCTGGTCTCCACCCTGTTCGGCTTCGTCGCCTGGAGCTACCTGCTGCGCAGCTACGACGCCACCGCCGTCGCGCCCTACTCGCTGCTGGTGCCGGTGTTCGGGATGTCCTCGGCGTGGCTGCTGCTCGGCGAGTCGGTCGGCCCGCTGGGCGCCGTCGCCGCGGTGCTGGTGGTCGTCGGCATCGGGATCACCGCGCTGCGCCCGGGGGCACTGCCCGGCGCGGCGCGCCGGCGGGCCCGGCGGTCGCCGCGTACGCGGACTCGGCGGTCCGCAGCGCTCGCAGCAGCGCGTCCTGCTCGGCGGGGCTGACCGGGCCGAAGTACTCCTGGGCGACCTCGTGCCGGACCTGGCCGATCCGCTCCACCGCCGACCGGCCGGCCGCGGTCAGCAGGATCCGCACGGCGCGGCGGTCGGCCGGGTCCGGGGCCCGCTCGACCAGGCCGGCCTCCTCCAGGGCGTCGACCACCGTGGTGGCCGAGCGCGGGGCGATGTGCAGCCGGTCGGCCAGGTCGCTCAGCCGCATCGCCCGGTCGGGCAGCTCGCAGCCGGGGGCGTGCGCGAGCGTCCGCAGGGCGCGGCCCTGGCCGGGGGTGATGCCGTAGGGCTCCAGCCGCTCGCTGGTGCGGCGGCGGATCCGCTTGATCGCCCGGGTCATCGCGTCGGCCAGCTCGGCGGCGGTGTCCGGGGTGGTGTCCGGGGCGGCCGCCGGGTCCGGAACGGAGGAGGAGCTCGCCGCGTCGTCGGTCGGCGTGGTGGTCATGGGCGGCTCTCCTCGGCAGGTGTCCGACCCAGGGTATCGGCCGGTCCCGAGGCGATCGGAAATATGTTGAGCAAGGCTCAGTATCTGCGTTAGCGTAGGCCGTGAGTGAGGGCACCCTAAGTTCCCTCCCCCGACCCTGGAGGACCCGTGCCCCGCTCCGAAGCCCGCGTCGCCACCGACCGCTCCGCCCGCTACGCCAAGCAGCTCGCCGCCCACATGGGCCGCAAGATCCAGGCCGACTGGTCCGAGGAGACCGGCCACGGCACCTTCGTCTTCAGCACCGGCACCGCCACCCTGGAGGCCACCCCCGAGGCCCTGCTGCTCGCCGTCGAGGGCGCGACCGAGAACCTGCCCGGCCTGGAGGACGTCGTCGGCCGCCACCTGGTCCGCTTCGGCGCCCGCGACGAGCTGGTCGTCGAGTGGCACCGCGACAACGGCGAGCCCGGCCACGTCCACCGCAACGACGAGGACCCCGCCGAGGGCTAAGGGCTCGTTCCCGGGTCCTTGCCGGGCCGGCCGGTGAGCGGCCGGCGGGCGAGGGCCCACAGGACCAGGCCGCCCAGGCACCAGCTGGCCACCACGTCCAGCAGCCAGTGGTAGTCGCTCCACACCAGCCCGAGCCCGACGCCCGCCGCCAGCAGCGCCGCCCCGGCGGCGAGCGCCCGCCGCGCCCCGGGGCCGGCCGTGCGGGCCAGCAGCAGCGCCGCCACGCCGTACCCGAGCGTGGCGGTCGCGGTGTGGCCGGACGGGTACCAGCCCCACTGGTCCGCCGTCAGCGGCAGCCCGAGCGGGCCCGGGCGCGCGAACCACGCCTTCGCCGGCACCACCAGCAGCGGGATCAGCCCGGCCGTCAGCACCGCCACCGGGACCGGCAGCCACCAGCGGGTGAAGCCCGCCCGGAACTCCCGCCCGGCCGCCACCACCGCGCCGAGGAGCAGGACCGGCACCGCCACCGAGCCCGCGCCCAGGTCGGCGAACGCCTCGCCGAGGCGGTCGAGCAGGGCGTTGTGCAGGGTGTGCCGGGCCTCCCGGACGGTGTGCCGGGCCCAGCGGTCCAGTCCCAGCAGCGGCCCGTCCACCGCGACCTGCCAGGACAGCAGTACCAGCAGCACCCCGAGGACCACCGGCACCGCGGGGTGGACGAGGACACGAGGCAGCCGCCCCGGAGCAGGGGGGAGAGCTCCGGGGCGGCCCTGATGATCGCCGCTCCGTGCGCCCCGGGGGGTGTGGGTCGGACGGCCGGTCGATCGGCTTTCGGTGTGCACCGCCCCGGGCGGGACGGCCTGGTTGTCCTCGCGGCCCTCGCGCGGAGCCGTCCCGGAGGACGGTGCCGCGGACGGATCCGCCCATGGCTGGGGCTTGCTGTCCATCTGTGATGACACTACGTCAAGGTCCGTGCGGGGTAGTGGAGCTTCAGCGATTCCGCACACCATCTTCACCGTCCGCGCCGGTGGCGTCACGCCGGGTTCGAACCGAACGGCCCGCGGGGACGAGGTCCCCGCGGGCCGTTCAGCGCTGTCCGGACATCCCTCCGGCGGGTCTTGGGCGCGGCGTCGGGGCCGCGGGCCGGATCAGAGGGCGGCGAACGCGCCCTCGAGGATGTCCAGGCCCTCGTTCAGCAGGTGCTCCGGCATCACCAGCGGCGGCAGGAAGCGCAGCACGTTGCCGTAGGTGCCGGCGGTCAGCACGACCAGGCCCTCGGCGTGGCAGGCCTTGGCGATGGCGGCGGTGGCCTCGGTGTTCGGCTCCTTGCCGCCCGGCTTCACCAGCTCGACGGCGATCATCGCGCCGCGGCCGCGGACCTCGCCGATGATGTCGAACTTCTCCTGCATCGCCCGCAGGCGGCCCAGCATGATCTCGCCGATCCGCTGCGCCTTGCCGACGAGGTCCTGCTCCTTCATGGTTTCGATGGCGCCCAGCGCGGCGGCGCAGGCCACCGGGTTGCCGCCGTAGGTGCCGCCGAGGCCGCCGGTCTGCGCGGCGTCCATGATCTCGGCGCGGCCGGTCAGCGCGGACAGCGGCAGACCGCCGGCGATGCCCTTGGCGGTGGTGATGAGGTCCGGGACGATGCCCTCGTCCTCACAGGCGAACCACTGGCCGGTGCGGCAGAAGCCGGTCTGGATCTCGTCCGCGACGAAGACGATGCCGTTGGCCTTCGCGAACTCCACGATCGCCGGCAGGAAGCCCTTGGCCGGCTCGATGAAGCCGCCCTCGCCCTGGAGCGGCTCGATGATGATCGCGGCGACGTTCTCGGCGCCGATCTGCTTGTTGATCGTGTCGATCGCCTGGGCGGCGGCCTCGGCGGCGCAGTTCTCCGGGCCGGTCAGCCAGCGGTAGGGGTAGGCCACCGGCACCCGGTAGACCTCGGGGGCGAACGGACCGAAGCCCTGCTTGTACGGCATGTTCTTCGCCGTCAGCGCCAGGGTGAGGTTCGTGCGGCCGTGGTAGCCGTGGTCGAACACCACGACGGCCTGGCGCTTGGTGTAGGCGCGGGCGATCTTCACCGCGTTCTCGACGGCCTCGGAGCCCGAGTTGAACAGCGCGGTGCGCTTCTCGTGGTCGCCCGGGGTCAGCTCGTTCAGCTGCTCGGCCACGGCCACGTAACCCTCGTACGGGGTCACCATGAAGCAGGTGTGGGTGAAGGCGGCCAGCTGCTCGGTCGTCTTCGCCACCACGGCCTCGGCGCTGTTGCCGACGTTGGTCACGGCGATGCCGGAGCCGAAGTCGATCAGCGAGTTGCCGTCCACGTCCTCCAGCACGCCGCCGTTGGCGCGGGACACGTACACCGGCAGGGTGGTGCCGACGCCGGCCGCCACCGCACCCAGCTTGCGGGCGTGCAGCTCCTGCGACTTCGGACCGGGGATCGCGGTGGCCAGGCGGCGCTCCTGCGGGAGCGGCGTTGCGGCGCTCATGGGTTTCTCCAGACTTCTCGGCTCGGTAGTTCGCAGGCTACGGCGGCGTTCTCCAGGCAGGCATGCGCCACTCGGTAGCAGTGGGCCGTCCGACTTGTCCGGGGCGGCCAGCGCGGTCGGCGCCACGACCGGCGGGCCGCGCTCCACTACATTGAGCGCGGGCGTGTCGCCGGGGCGGCGGCATGGGTATGGGCGGCACCGACGGCGGTCGGGCCGGCGGGCGAGGGAGCGGGGCCGTACATGGGACTGGACGGGGCACGGAGCCACAGCGAGCGGACCACCGCCACCCCCCACACCCCGCCCACCCCGATGCCGCACCCGCGCCCCCCGGCCCGCGCGCCCTTCGACCTCGCCGCCTGGGCCGCCGCCGACCGGCCGGAGGCCGCCCCGGGCGTCTTCCGCCAGGGCTACCGCCGGCTCGACCCCGACCGCGCCGAGGCCGCCAAGGTCCCCACCTGGCCCCTCCTGCTGCGCGCGGGGCTGAACGCGGTGGTGGGGTGGTTCGCCTATCTGTACGGCACCCAGCTGCTGATGTACCTGCTGGTGTGGTTCGGCCGTCAGACGGGGATCGGCCCCCTCGCCGAGCCCTCGGAGGCCGGGGCCATGTTCACGCTCCTGGTGGTCAACGCCGTCGTGCTCGCCGTGGTCATCAAGGTCTTCGGGCGGATGGGGCGGTGGCCGGAGGTGTGGCGGCGGTACGCGGTGCCGTTGCTGTCGCGGACGGTGACGGAGGCGGAGCCCGCGTCCGTGGAGGAGAAGGCGGAGGCGGTGCGGCAGCGGGATCCGTGGGCGGTGCTGCGACAGGGCGGGGCGGCGGTCGCGGCCGGGCGGCTGGACGGCGAGGTGGTCGGGGACGTCGACTACGTGCGGATCCAGCGGGCGTGGGAGTCGGCCCAGGCGGACCGGGCGTTCCTGCCGGCCTTCGTCGAGCAGGTGTCGCTGCGCGGCGCGGCCGCGTTCGCGCACCCCTCGGAGGCGCGCGAGCTGCCGGGGCGGGCGGAGCGGCACGACCTGCTGCTGGCCCAGGTGCGGCTCGGCACCGCGCAGGACGTGCCGAAGAACCCGCCGGCCCACCGGGCCGCGGGCTTCGCGCTGGACCCGTCGGTGCTGGGCACCTCGCTGCTGGCGGTGGGTCCGGCGGGGACGGGGAAGACGGCGCGGCTGGCCCGGCCGGTGGCGGAGGCGCTGTGCCTGCAGGCGCTGGCCGGGACGGCGTGCGCGGTGGTGATCGGGTCGGCGGAGGCGGACCTGGGGCCGGACGACTGGTACGACGTGGTGATCGCCCCGGGCCACGCCGCGTCCCGCTACGGGCTGGACCTGTACGGCGCGGCGCAGGATCCGGACGAGGCGGCGGCCCGGCTGGCGGAGGCGCTGCTGCCGGACGAGCTGACGGCGCGCGCCGAGACGGCCCGGACGGCCCTGCAGCAGATGGTCGGCCCGTTCCACGCCGCGTTCGGCCGCTACCCGGGCGTGCGCGAGCTGCGGGCGCTGCTCGCCGGGGAGCCGGAGGCGCTGGAGTCGCTGGTGAAGGGGCTGCGGGCGGCGGGCCGGCTGGGCTCGTACGAGCGGGACCTGGAGCACCGGGAGCGTCAGCGCGGCCGGGCGGACGATCCGGGGGCGCTGCTGGCGGACCGGCTGGCGCTGCTGGACCGGCCGGCCTTCGAGGGGGTGTTCGCGACCGACGGCACAGGCCGCCCGCCGTTCGCGATGCGGGTGCTGGACCATCCGCTGCGGGTGCGGGTGAAGCTGCCGGAGCGCAGCCACCCGGAGGCGGCGCGGATGCTGTCGCGGCTGCTGGTGGGCCAGTTCGTGCAGGCGGCGGGGGCCCGCGGGGACCGGTCGCTGTTCGCCGGGCTGGTGGTGGACGACGCCTCGGCGGCGCTGGACGCCGGGATCGTGCGCGGGCTGCAGCGGCTGCGCGGGGCGAACGCCGGGGTGGTGCTGCTGCTGCGGACGCTGGTCGACCTGCCGGAGGCGCTGCGGGCGCCGCTGTTCGGGGCGGTGGGCTGCCGGGCGGCGTTCCCGGGCATCGCGCCGTGGGACGGCCGGCTGTTCTCGGAGGCCTGGGGCACCCATCTGGTGCGGGAGACCGCGGTGACGCTGGCCCCGGACACCTCGGGCGGGATCGTGCGCCGGGCCGGGCGGCTGGGGCGCAAGGCGCTGTCGGGGACGACCGCGCAGACGGAGTCGGTGACCACGCGGGAGGTGGAGCGGCTGCGGTGGTCCCCGTCGGACCTGGCGCACGCGCTGCCGGCCGGGCACGTGGTGCTGTCGCTGACGGCGGTGTCGGGGGAGCAGGTGCCGCCGCTGCTGGTCGATCTCAGGGACTAACCGGGCTCCGGGAGACGAAGCTCGCCTTCGAGGTGGATTCGGCAGTGCCGGTTGTCCGGAGCGTCCATAATGAGAAGTGGGAATCCCCCCAGGACCCCCAGCCCTCTCTCGCCCGGCCGCAACGGCGCGGTCGGGTCGTTCCCTCGAAGGTGCCATGCCCCCCACACTTGCCTCCGTCGTCCGCAACACCTCGCTCCATCTGACGGTCCTCGCCGGTGCGGACCACTTGGAGCGGCCGGTCCGTTGGGTGCACACCAGTGAGCTGGACGACCCGACGCCGTTCCTGGAGGGTGGCGAGCTGCTGCTCACCACCGGGATCAAGCTGGGCCGTACCGCCGCCCAGTTGCAGGCGTATGTGCACCGGCTGGCCGACGCGGGGGTGGTCGGGCTCGGGCTGGGGGTGGGCCTGTCGCACACCGAGGTGCCGCAGCCGCTGGTGGACGCGGCGGCGCAGCGCGGGCTGCCGCTGCTGCGGGTGCCGGAGCCGACGCCGTTCATCGCGATCAGCAAGGTGGTGTCGGCGGCGCTGGCGGCCGAGCAGTACGAGGCGGTGACGACCAGCTTCGAGGCGCAGGAGGAGCTGACCCGGGCCGCGCTGGGCAAGGACGGGACGACGGCGGTGGTGCGGCGGCTGGCGGCCCGGCTGGGCGGCTGGGCGGCGCTGTACGACGGCTCGGGCGCGCTGTCGGTGGTGGCGCCGGACTGGGCGGCGCGCCGGGCCGGGCGGCTGGCGGCGGAGGTGGACCGGCTGCGTCGGCGGCCGGCGCCGTCGAGTGCCGCGCTGCAGGGCCGGGCGCCGGGGATAGACACGGCGGACGAGGACTACGTGGTGGTCCAGTCGCTGGGGGCGGACCGGCGGGCCCGGGGCTTCCTGGCGGTGGGCACCGAGGACCGGATCACGCCGACCGAGCGGTACGTGCTGAACGCGGCGGTGGCGCTGCTCACGCTGACCCTGGAGCGGTCGCGGGAGCTGCGGCAGGCCGAGGAGAAGATGGGCGCCGCCCTGCTGCGGATGGTGCTGGCCGGTGAGGTGGGCACCGCCCGGCAGGTGGCGGCGGGGCTGTTCGGAGGGCTGCCGGAGGGGACCGTCCGGGTGCTGGTGGCCGGGGCGGCCCAGGGGACGGACGCCGGGGAGGCGCTGGGCGAGCTGGGCGACCGGGCCGAGCAGGCCGGGTCGCGGGTCGGCGAGAAGCTACTGGTGGCGCGGGAGGACGGCGCGCACGGGGCACGGCTGATGGTGCTGGCGCTGGACAACGGCGCGGTGCACCGGGCGTGCCTGGGGGCGGTGGAGGAGCACGAGGGCCTGTCGCTGGGCGTGTCGGCGCCGGCCGCGCTGGAGGACGCCGGGACGGCGCACGCGCAGGCCGAGCGGGCGCTGGCGGTGGCGCTGCGCGGCGGCCGGCGTTCGGTGGACCACGAGGAGGTCGGCGCCGGCTCGCTGCTGCCGCTGCTCGGCGAGGACGCCGTGACGGCCTTCGCGGAGGGCCTGCTGCGGCCGCTGCGGGAGCACGACCGGACGGCGCGCGGCGATCTGGTGGCCTCGCTGCGGGCGTGGCTGTCGCGGCACGGGCAGTGGGACGCGGCGGCGGCCGACCTCGGGGTGCACCGGCACACCCTGCGGTACCGGATGCGGCGCGTGGAGGAACTGCTGGGGCGGTCGCTGGACGACACGGACGTCCGGATGGAGCTCTGGCTGGCGCTGCGCTCCGGCGAGGAGTGAACGGCGCGCAGCGGAAGGAAGGCGTCGTGGCGGCGCTGGACGCCGTGGAGTGACCGCGGTGGCGAACGCTACTCGGTGTCCAATCCGGTCGGCGCGTCGCCCGCCCTACCCTCGGTTCTGGCTCCACGTCCGTGGGGTCGTGAGGACGACGAGGAGAGGGCCGGTACCACGGTGACCACCACGTACGATTTCTGGCTGGCCGGCCGCCGGGCGAGCGGCGACGCCGACTTCGAGGTGCACAACAGCTGGGACGGCCGCCTGGTCGGCAAGGTGAGCATCCCCACCGAGGCGCAGGTCGAGGAGGCCCTGGAGGCCGCCGTCGCCGCGCTGCCGGTGTTCGCCGCGACCCCCGCGCACGTGCGCTCCGCCGCCCTGGACCACGTGGCCCGGCGGCTGACCGAGCGCACCGAGGAGATCGCCCAGCTGATCACCGCCGAGAACGGCAAGCCGATCAAGTGGGCCCGCGGCGAGGTCGGCCGCGCCGTCTCGGTGTTCCGCTGGGCTGCCGAGGAGGCCCGCCGGACCAACGGCGAGACCATGCGGCTGGACACCGACCCGGGCGGCACGGGCCGCTTCGCGGTGGTGCGCCGCTTCCCGCGCGGCGTGGTGCTGGGCATCGCCCCCTTCAACTTCCCGCTGAACCTGGTCGCCCACAAGATCGCCCCGGCGATCGCGGTCGGCGCGCCGATCATCCTCAAGCCGGCCCCGGCAACCCCGCTGTCGGCGATGGTGCTGGGCGAGATCCTGGCCGAGACCGACCTGCCGGTCGGCTCCTGGAGCGTCCTGCCGGTGCCGAACGACCGGATGCCGGCCCTGGTGCAGGACCCGCGCCTGCCGGTGATCTCCTTCACCGGTTCGGACAAGGTCGGCTACCAGATCATGGACTCGGTGCCGCGCAAGCACACCACCCTGGAGCTGGGCGGCAACGCGGCGGCCGTGGTGCTCGCCGACTGGTCCTCCGAGGCGGACCTGGACTGGGCGGCCACCCGGATCGCGATGTTCGCCAACTACCAGGGCGGCCAGTCCTGCATCTCCGTGCAGCGGGTCATCGCCGACGCGTCGGTGTACGACGCGCTGGTGGAGAAGGTCGTCGCCAAGGTGCGGGCCCAGGTCACCGGTGACCCGAACGACGACGCGACGGACGTCGGCCCGCTGGTCGACGAGAACGCCGCCAAGCGCGTGGAGTCCTGGGTGGACGACGCGGTTGCCAAGGGCGCGAAGCTGCTCACCGGCGGCACCCGCGAGGGCGCGACCTACGCCCCGACCGTGCTGGCCGAGCTGCCGGCCGACGCGATCCTGGCCACCTCCGAGGTGTTCGGCCCGGTCCTGTCGCTGCACAAGGTGGACGGCGTGGACGAGGCCTTCGCCGCCGTCAACGACTCGCTGTTCGGCCTGCAGGCGGGTGTGTTCACGCACGACCTGCAGACCGCCTTCCGCGCCCACCGGGAGCTGGAGGTCGGCGGTGTGATCATCGGCGATGCGCCGTCCTACCGCGCCGACCAGATGCCGTACGGCGGCGTCAAGGACTCCGGCGTCGGCCGCGAGGGCGTCCGCTACGCGATGGACGACTACACCGTCGAGAAGGTCCTGGTCCTGAGCGGCCTCGACCTCTGAGGGTGACGTGACCGAGGGCCCGGCCGCCGCGTGCGGCCGGGCCCTCGCGCGTGCCCGGGGTCAGAGGTGGCCGGCGGCGGCCGCGACGGCCTCGGCCACAGTGGCGTCGCCGGCCACCAGGTCCAGGGTCTGCCCGGCGCTGCCCGGCTCGTGCAGCAGCGCGGCGAGCACGGCGGCGACGTCCTGCCGGTCGACGGAGCCGCGCGGCACGCTCGGTGCGAGCCGGACCAGGCCGGTGCCCGGGCCGTCGGTGAGGCGGCCGGGGCGCAGCACCGTCCAGTCCAGTCCGGTGCGGGACCGGACGGCGTCGTCGGCGGCGCCCTTGGCCCGCAGATAGGTCTCGAAGACCTCGTCGGCGGGGTACCGGGCCCCGGCGTCGGCGCCCATCGCGGAGACCATGAGGTAGCGGCGGACCCCGGCCAGCTCGGCGGCGTCGGCGAGCAGCACGGCGGCGTCCCGGTCGACGGTGAGCTTGCGGGCGGCGCCGCTGCCCGGTCCGGCGCCGGCCGCGAACACCACGGCGTCGGCGCCGTCGAGCAGCCGGGCGAGTTCGGCCGGGGCGGCGGCCTCCAGGTCGAGCAGCAGCGGCTCGGCCCCGGCGGCGACGAGGTCGCCGGCCTGTTCGGGGCGGCGGATGATCCCGGCGGGGCGGTCGCCGCGATCGGCGAGCAGGCGTTCCAGGAGGAGGGCGATCTGTCCGTGGCCCCCGGCGATGACGGTGCGCATGGTCCGACGGTACGCCGGGGGCGCGCCCGGCGTACGGGTAACGGTCCCGTGGTGCCGGAGGGGGATCCGGGCAGGACACAATGGGCGCATGACTTCGCTCGCCCACCCGCAGCTGCGGTTCACCCCCGAGGTGAACAACCCCTCCGGCCCCCGGGAGCTGGTGATCCTCGGTTCCACCGGCTCGATCGGCACCCAGGCCATCGACGTGGTCCTGCGCAACCCGGACCGCTTCCGGGTGGTGGCCCTGTCGGCGGCCGGCGGCCGGGTGGAGCTGCTCGCCGAGCAGGCGCTGCGGCTGGGCGTGCACACCGTGGCGGTGGCCGATCCGGCGGCCGAGCCGGCGCTGCGCGAGGCGCTGGCGGCGAAGGCGGCGGGCCGGGCGCTGCCGGCCGTGCTGGCCGGTCCGGACGCGGCGGCCGAGCTGGCGGCGATGGAGTGCCACTCGGTGCTGAACGGCATCACCGGCTCGATCGGCCTGCGCCCGACGCTGGCGGCGCTGCGGGCCGGCCGGGTGCTGGTGCTGGCCAACAAGGAGTCGCTGATCGTCGGCGGCCCGCTGGTGAAGGCGGTCGCGAAGCCGGGGCAGATCGTGCCGGTGGACTCCGAGCACGCCGCGCTGTTCCAGGCGCTGGCGGGCGGCACCCGGGCCGAGGTCCGCAAGCTGGTGGTGACCGCGAGCGGCGGCCCGTTCCGCAACCGCGGCCGCGCCGAGCTGGCGGGCGTGACCCCGGCGGACGCGCTGGCCCACCCGACCTGGGCGATGGGCCCGGTCGTCACGATCAACTCGGCCACCCTGGTGAACAAGGGCCTGGAGGTGATCGAGGCGCACCTGCTGTACGACGTGCCGTTCGAGCGGATCGAGGTGGTGGTCCATCCGCAGTCGGTCGTCCACTCGATGGTGGAGTTCACCGACGGCTCCACGCTGGCGCAGGCGAGCCCGCCGGACATGCGGATGCCGATCGCGCTGGGCCTGGGCTGGCCGGACCGGGTGCCGGACGCGGCCCCGGGCTGCGACTGGACCAAGGCGGCGACCTGGGAGTTCTTCCCGCTCGACAACGACGCCTTCCCCGCGGTCGAGCTGGCCCGCGAGGTCGGCACGCTGGGCGGCACCGCCCCGGCGGTGTTCAACGCGGCCAACGAGGAGTGTGTGGAGGCCTTCCTGGCCGGCCGCCTCGCCTTCACCGGGATCGTGGACACTGTGGCGAAGGTCGTGGCGGAGCACGGCGCTCCCGCGGCGGGAACTTCGTTGACGGTGGAGGACGTCCTGCACGCGGAGGACTGGGCGCGCGCCCGGGCCCGCGAGCTGGCCGCGGGCTGATCCGGGTCCGCCCGGACGGCACCGCCGGACGACCGGTACGACGACAGGATGAGCGGAGTGGCATGACGGAGGAGCAGCGGTGGCAACGGTGATGACGGTGGTCGGCATCCTGGTCTTCGTACTGGGACTGCTCTTCTCGATCGCCTGGCACGAGCTCGGCCACCTCTCCACGGCCAAGCTGTTCGGCATCCGGGTGCCGCAGTACATGGTCGGCTTCGGCCCGACGGTCTGGTCGCGGAAGAAGGGCGAGACCGAGTACGGCCTCAAGGCCATCCCGCTGGGCGGGTACATCCGGATGATCGGGATGTTCCCGCCCGGGGCGGACGGGCGGATCACCCAGCGCTCCACCTCGCCCTGGCGGACCATGATCGAGGACGCCCGGGAGGCCTCCTACGAGGAGGTCAAGGAGGGCGACGAGACCCGGCTCTTCTACACACGCAAGCCGTGGAAGCGCGTGATCGTCATGTTCGCCGGGCCGTTCATGAACCTGATCCTCTCCTTCGGGCTCTTCCTGACGGTGATGATGGGCTTCGGCGTCCCCATGTCGGTGCCGACCATCGGCACCGTCTCGGAGTGCGTGGTCAAGGCCGGCCAGCCGACCGACAACTGCCCGGCGGACGCGCCCGTGGCGCCCGCCTTCCAGGCCGGGCTGAAGCCGGGCGACAAGGTGGTCTCCTTCGACGGCGACCGGATCACGACCTACGAGCAGCTCCAGGGCGACATCCGCAAGTCGGCCGGCAAGAAGGTCGAGCTGGTGGTCGAGCGCGACGGGCAGCGGCTCACCCTCACCCCGGAGCTCGCCGTCAACGACGTGCAGAAGTACGACGCCGACGGCGTGCCGGTCAAGGGCGAGACGGTGCGGGCCGGCTTCCTCGGCTTCACCCCGGCCAGCGGCGTGGTCCAGCTCGGCCTCGGGCAGTCCGTCGACCGGATGTACGACATGGCGGAGAACGGCGTGAAGTCGCTCGCCGCGCTGCCCGGCAAGATCCCCGGCCTCTGGCACTCGGTGGTCGACGGCGCCCCGCGCGAGGCCGACTCGCCGATCGGCATGGTCGGCGCGGCCCGGGTCAGCGGCGAGGTGTTCGCGCTGGACATCCCGGGCAGCCAGCGGGTCGCCTACTTCGTGAACCTGCTCGCCGGGATCAACCTGTCGCTGTTCCTCTTCAACATGCTGCCGCTGCTGCCGCTGGACGGCGGCCACATCGCGGGCGCGGTCTGGGAGTCGGTGCGCCGCCGCTTCGCCCGGCTGTTCCGCCGGCCCGACCCCGGCCCGTTCGACGTGGCCCGGCTGATGCCGCTCGCCTACGTGGTGGCCAGTGTGTTCATCGGCTTCACGCTGCTGGTGCTGGTGGCCGACCTGGTGAACCCCGTCAAGATCAGTTAGACCGGCGGGCCGGTGCGTGCGCGGGCGCCCGTTCCCGTGCCGTACCGTTGGAGCCCGGGCGCGCGATCGTCGGCGCGCCCGGGCTCCGCCGTCCCAGCGGCCGGACCGACCACACCTCAACCCCGGGGAACCCTGCGCACATGACCGCGATCTCGCTCGGTATTCCGTCTCTGCCGCTCAAGCCGCTCGCCAAGCGCCGTGTCTCCCGTCAGATCATGGTCGGCAATGTGCCGGTCGGCGGCGACGCCCCCGTCTCGGTGCAGTCCATGACCACCACGGTGACCTCGGACATCAATGCCACGCTGCAGCAGATCGCGGAGCTCACCGCGTCCGGCTGCCAGATCGTGCGGGTGGCCGTCCCCTCCCAGGACGACGCCGACGCGCTGCCGATCATCGCCAGGAAGTCGCAGATCCCGGTGATCGCCGACATCCACTTCCAGCCGAAGTACGTCTTCGCGGCCATCGACGCCGGCTGCGCCGCGGTCCGCGTCAACCCGGGCAACATCAAGGCCTTCGACGACAAGGTCGGCGAGATCGCCAAGGCCGCCAAGGACGCCGGGGTGCCGATCCGGATCGGCGTCAACGCCGGCTCGCTCGACAAGCGCCTGCTGGAGAAGTACGGCCGGGCCACCCCCGAGGCGCTGGTCGAGTCCGCGCTCTGGGAGTGCTCGCTCTTCGAGGAGCACGACTTCCGCGACATCAAGATCTCGGTCAAGCACAACGACCCGGTCGTGATGATCAACGCCTACCGCCAGCTCGCCGCCGCCTGCGACTACCCGCTGCACCTCGGCGTCACCGAGGCCGGCCCCGCCTTCCAGGGCACCATCAAGTCCGCGGTCGCCTTCGGCGCGCTGCTCGCCGAGGGCATCGGCGACACCATCCGGGTCTCGCTCTCCGCCCCGCCGGCCGAGGAGATCAAGGTCGGCAACCAGATCCTGGAGTCGCTCGGCCTGCGCCAGCGCGGCCTGGAGATCGTCTCCTGCCCGTCCTGCGGCCGCGCCCAGGTCGACGTCTACAAGCTCGCCGAGGAGGTCACGGCCGGTCTGGAGGGCATGAACGTGCCGCTGCGCGTCGCGGTCATGGGCTGCGTCGTCAACGGCCCGGGCGAGGCTCGCGAGGCCGACCTCGGGGTGGCCTCCGGCAACGGCAAGGGCCAGATCTTCGTCAAGGGCGAGGTCATCAAGACCGTCCCCGAGTCCAAGATCGTGGAGACCCTGATCGAGGAGGCGTTCAAGATCGCCGAGCAGATGGAGGCCGAGGGCGCCGAGTCCGGCGCGCCGACCGTCACCGCCGGCGAGTGACCCACCCCGGTGTCGGGTAGGTCCGCGCAAGTCTTCCGGAAGCGGGGCCGTCCGTGCGCGGACGGCCCCGCGGCCGTATCCGGGTGGGGCCACGGAGTAGGGTGCGGCCAGAGTCGTCTCAGTAAGGTGCTGTCTCGATGCTCGATCGAGGTGTGATGCTCCCCAGCTCGTTCCAGGCCGCCCGCGCCCTGGCGACCACCCGCGTGCTGGAACCCCCGGACCTCGCCGACGCCCTCGCCGTCCTCCACCGGGACCCGGTCGCCAACGCCTTCGTCGCCACCCGGGTGGAGGCCGTCGGCCTCGACCCCTGGCGGCTCGGCGGCGAGATGTGGGGCTGGTACGACGAGAACGGCGCACTCGACGCGCTCTGCTACGCGGGGGCCAACCTGGTGCTGGTCGACGCCGGGCCGCAGGCCGTCCAGGCGTTCGCGGAGCGCGCCAGGCGGCAGGGGCGCCGCTGCTCCTCCATCGTGGGCCCGGCGGGGCCCACGGCGGCGTTGTGGGCGCTGCTGGAGCGCAGTTGGGGGCCGGCGCGGGAGGTCCGGGCGCATCAGCCGTTGCTGTCGACGAGCGTGCCGTCCGCGGAGATCGCGGTGGATCCGCTGGTGCGGAGGGTGCGGCGCAATGAGATCGACACGCTGATGCCGGCCTGTGTGGCGATGTTCACCGAGGAGGTCGGGGTTTCGCCGTTGGCGGGTGACGGGGGGCTGCTGTACCAGGCCCGGGTCGCCGAACTCGTCTCCACGGGGCGGTCGTTCGCCCGGTTCGGGGAGGACGGGGAGGTCGTGTTCAAGGCGGAGATCGGGGCCGTCACGGCGGGGGCCTGCCAGATCCAGGGGGTCTGGGTGGCGCCGGAGCACCGGGGGCGGGGGCTCTCCGAGACCGGGATGGCGGCGGTGCTGGACATCGCGCTGCGGGAGGTGGCGCCGGTGGTCTCGCTGTACGTCAACGACTACAACCTGCGGGCCAGGGCCGCGTACCGGCGGGTGGGGTTCCGGGAGGTCGGGGCGTTCATGAGCGTGTTGTTCTGAGGGGTGGGGCGGGGACATGGGCCGGGACATGGAGCGGCAGGGCGCGGGTGAGCAGGGCGCGCAGGGTGAGTGGGGTGCTCAGGCGGGGCGGGGCGGGGTGGTTGTCGAGGCCATTGATCTGGCGGCGTGGGCTCCGCAGGCGCTCGATGTGCAGGCGGTGGCGTTCGGGCTGACCCCGGAGGAGGTCATGGTCCGGCTGCACATCGTCGGGCGGCACGCGCAGCAGCCCGGGGTGATCGCGTTCGGGGCGTTCAGCGGGGGGCGGCTGGTCGGGTTCGGGTACGGGATGCCCAACCACCGGGAGCACTGGTGGAGCACGGTGATCGAGCCCTATCTGGTCGCGCGGGGGCACGGGGACTGGTTGGACGACGTCTTCGCCGTGACCGAACTGCATGTGCTGCCGGAGTTCCAGGGGCGGGGGGTCGGCTCGGCGCTGATCCGCACGCTGACGGAGCGGTCCGGGATGGAGCGGAGCATTCTTTCGGCGATCGACGCCGAGACGCCGGCCCGGCGGCTCTACCGGGCGCTGGGGTACCGGGATCTCGCGCGGGCGGTGCACTTTCCGAACACGGAGCGGCGGTACGCGGTGATGGGGGCGTCGCTGCCGTTGCGGGGGGCCGGAGGGTCCGGGGCGGCTCAGAGCGCGCCGGCGAACTCGAGGTAGAGCTCGGCCTCGGGGCGGCGGCCCGCGGCGAGGGCGGTCAGGGCGAGGTCGACGGCGCGGACCAGGGTCCAGCCGCGGAGGCGGTCGCGGTCGACGTCCAGGGCTTCGGCGAGCTGGTGCAGACGGCGGCGGACGGCGGCGGCGAGGCCGGGGGAGCCGACCAGGGTGTCCGCGCGGTCGAGGGCGAGGCGGGCCAGGTCGTAGGCGCGTTCGCCGGCCAGGGGGCGGGGGGCGATCGCCAGCCAGGGGGCGCGGTCGGCGGCCAGGACGTTGCCGTGGTGGAAGTCGCCGTGCAGGAGGAACTGTTCGGTGGCGGAGGTGGTGAGGGCGGTGGCGGTCTCGGCTGCCTCGGCGAGGAGCGGGGTGGCTTCGCCGGGGAGGCCGGGGATGGCTTCGCCGGGGAGGGTGGGGGCGGCTTGGGGGAGGGTGGGGAAGGGGGAGGGCGGGACGGGTGAGGGCGGGACGGGTGAGGAGGGCAGGGGGAGGGGGAGCCAGAGGCGGTGGAGGAGGCTGGTGGCTTCCAGCATGGCCTTGGGCTCGGCGAGGGAGCGGAGGGGGATCTCGCCGTGGAGGCGTTCCAGGAGGAGGACGCCGGCGGTGGGGGTCCGGTGGGCGTCGAGGAGGAGGACGGCGCCGCGGCCGGCCCAGGCGGTGAGGGCGTCGGGCTCGTGGGCGGTTTCGGGGGTTCCGAGGGAGACCTTGAGGGTGGCGGGGGTGAGGTCGTCGTCGCGGTGGACGTAGGCGACGAGACCATGGGTGCCGCCGGGGTCGAGGACGCGGTCCAGGGTGACGCCCAGACGGGTGAGCTGGGTGGCGACGAGGGCGGGCAGGTCGGCCAGCCAGGTGGGTGCCTCGGCGGGGTGGGCGGCGGTGAGGCTTCGGGTGAGCCAGTCGGGGACGGTGATCTCTCCGGGTGTTGCTGCCGACATGCCGGCCTTTCGGTAGCGGGGCCCTGGGGTGGTACGGGTCCATTGTCGGTTATGGGAGGGAATGGGGTGGGGTGGCAGTGCGGGGTGGGTGTGTGCAGCGCGGCTCTCGGGAGGGTGGGTGCGGGGTCGGCTCCGGGGGTGGCCGCTCCGGGGGCTGGATGATTTTCCGACTGCCGACGCTGTGGGGGAGGGGGTGCGCGCCGTTGGCAGTCTGAAAATCACCCGCAACGCCCCTCTCCGCGGCCACCCCCTACGCCGCCCCCTCCCGCAGCGCGTCCCTCTCGCCTGGTGGGGGGTTGGGGGGTGGGTGGAGGGGTGGTGGGCGTGGTGGGCGTGGGTGGGTGCGGGTGGGGTGGGCGCGCGGCTTTGGCCTGCGTGCCCGTCAGGTGGTGCTGGGGGTGGGGGTGGTGGGGAATCCGGGGAAGGGGGTGGGGGTGGCGCCCCAGTGGTGGGCGCGGAGGGCGGAGTCGCGGAGGGCGTCGGCGGCGAGGGGGCGGTGGGGGGCGGGGGCGGCGGCGACCAGGTCGGCGTAGACGGTGGTGAGGCGGGTTTCCAGGTGGGCGGCGAGGCGGGTGGCGGTGGGGGCGTCGGTGACCGGGAAGGGGAGCTGGTAGCCGGGGGCGGCGGCGGTGGGGGTGGCGCCGGTGCTGGTGAGGAGGCGTTGCCAGGCGTCGCGGCGGGACTGGTGGGCGGCCAGGGTGGTGCGGGCGTCGGTGCGCTGCTGGTCGTCGGTGAGGCGGGCGCCGACCACGCCGTAGCCGTAGATGGCGGCGTGTTCGGCGCCGAGGGCGTCCTGGAAGGCGGTGGCCGGCTCGCCGGGGGTCGGGGTGGGGGTGGGGGTGGCGCCGGGGGCGGGGTCGCCGAGGGTGACGGCGTGCAGGACGCCGGCCGCGGAGACGGAGGCCAGCAGGCGGGCCAGTTGGGGGGAGGCGGCGCCGAGGTCGGCGAGGCGGGACTGGGCGGTCTGGCGTTCGAGGGCGGCCAGCGCGGCCAGGGTGGGGGGAGGGGTGCTGGGGGAGGCCGCCGGGGTGGTGGGGGGTGTCGTGGTGGTGGGCTGGAGGGCGGCGCGGTGCTGGGCGACCTCGGCGCGCAGGGGCTGGAGCTGGGGGGCCTGGGGGAGGAGGGCGTCGTAGCCGGCGAGGAGGGTGTCGGTGGCGGCGACGGCGCGCAGGCGGACCGGCTCGTCGGGGTCGGGGCGGCGGTGGTCGCCGGCCGGGGCGGTGGGGTCGTCGGCGTGCCCGTCGGTGCAGGCGGTGAGGGTCGCGCCGGCGGTGAGGAGCAGCCCGAGGGTGAGGAGGGTCCGTCGGCTGGGCGGCTGCATGGGTGTCACTCCGGGGCGTGTACGGGAGGACGGCCTGCCCGCCTGCCCTCGTTGGCGTGAATGATTACAGAATCCTTACGTCTGTGGGCATGGATTGCGTTCGCGGCGGGGGCGCGCGGGGAGTGTGAGCTTGCTCGCACCGGGTGAGGCGGGCGCGGGGCCGGAATCGGTGGTTGGGGGGTTCACCGGCTAGGCTTTGGGCCGAGCTGCCGCGACCCGGCCGCGCGCCGCACCGGCGCCGGGGGTGCGGGGCGACCTTCCGACAACAGCAGACGCGGCCGAGGAGTCCACCCGGATGAGCACCACCCACACCGACCGGCTGCGCGCGTTGCTGGAGCCGCTGGCCGCACAGGCGGGCCTGGATCTGGAGGACGTCAAGGTCACCCAGGCGGGCAGTCGCCGCCAGGTGCAGATCGACGTGGACGCCGACGGCGGCGTGGACCTGGACGCCATCGCCGAGTTCAGCCGGGTGGTCGGCGAGGCCCTGGACGAGTCGGATGTGATGGGTTCCGGGGCGTACGTCCTGGAGGTCGGTTCGCCGGGCGCGGAGCGTCCGCTGACCGTGCCGCGGCACTGGGTTCGTGCCGAGGGCCGGCTGGCCAAGATCCACCTGGTCGACGGCGGGGAGATCGTCGCGCGGGTGCTGGCGGCGGACGAGGACGGCGCGCTGGTCGAGGTGCAGCCGGTGAAGGGCCGCGGCCGGCCCAAGGAGCGCCGGCTGGAGTACGGCGAGGTCGCCCGGGCCCGGGTCCAGGTGGAGTTCAACCGCAAGGACGACGAGCTGCTGCTCGACGAGAACGTGACGAAAGACGAGGAGGCGTAGCCGTGGACATCGACATGAGTGCCCTGCGCACGCTGGTCAGCGAGAAGAACATCCCCTTCGGCCTCGTGGTCGAGTCGATCGAGTCGGCCCTCCTCACCGCGTACCACCGCACCGAGGGCTCGCGCCGCCGGGCCCGGGTCGAGCTGGACCGCAAGACCGGTCATGTGACGGTCTGGGCCACCGAGGACGCGTCGGAGCTGGAGGAGGGCGTCGAGCCGAAGGAGTTCGACGACACCCCGAGCGGCTTCGGCCGGATCGCCTCCAGCATCGGCATGCAGGTGATGATGCAGCGGCTGCGTGACGCGGCCGACGACCAGACCTTCGGCGAGTACGCGGGCAAGGAGGGCGACATCGTCACCGGTGTCGTCCAGCAGGGCAACGACCCGAAGAACGTGCTGGTCGACATCGGCAAGCTGGAGGCCATCCTCCCGCCGCAGGAGCAGGTCCCGGGCGAGGACTACCGGCACGGCACCCGGCTGAAGTGCTACGTCGTGGCCGTGCGCCGGGGTGTGCGCGGGGCGTCGGTGACGCTGTCGCGGACCCACCCGAACCTGGTGAAGAAGCTGTTCGCGCTGGAGGTCCCGGAGATCGCGGACGGCAGCGTGGAGATCGCGGCGATCGCCCGTGAGGCCGGCCACCGGACCAAGATCGCGGTCTGGTCGCGCCGCCAGGGGCTGAACGCCAAGGGCGCCTGCATCGGTCCGATGGGCGCCCGGGTGCGCGCGGTGATGGGCGAGCTGCACGGCGAGAAGATCGACATCGTCGACTGGTCGGAGGACCCGCGCGAGATGGTCGCCGCCGCGCTGTCCCCCGCCCGGGTGACCAGCGTGGAGATCGTCGACGCCGCCCAGCGCTCCGCGCGGGTGATCGTGCCGGACTACCAGCTGTCGCTGGCGATCGGCAAGGAGGGCCAGAACGCCCGCCTCGCCGCCCGTCTCACCGGGTGGCGGATCGACATCCGGCCGGACACCGAGGGCACCGAGCAGGAATCCTCGGCCCCGTAGTCGTTGTTGTCCGAGTGTCCCCGCCGGTCCCTCCGGGGTCGGCGGGGCGGCGCCATGTCCCTTCGGAGGGGTAGACTTGCCTTCGTCTGGCCGGACGCATGTCCGAGCACGCCCGGAACGCACCTGCGTGGGCTGCCGCAAGCGCGCGGCCAAGCACCAGCTGTTGCGTGTCACGGCGGTCGAGGGCGTCTGCGTCCCTGATCCCCGTGGCGCACTGCCGGGCCGGGGCGCACACCTGCACCCCGATCCGGCCTGCCTCGACCTCGCGGTCCGCCGACGGGCGTTCCCCCGGGCCTTCCGGCTCCAGGGCGCGCTCGACACCGGGCGGCTCCGCGAGTACATCGAGCAGCGGGTGAGCGTCAGCTCCCCGTGACGGCTCGCCGCTCGCGCGGCGGAGAACCACCGCAACAAGCACGGCACACGGGCAGCCGTACGCCGTGCCACCAGTCAGGTACCTCGCGATGTGGAAGTAGGTCGAGATTGCGATGAGCACTCGATGAGTACGCGATGAGTACGCGATGGGTACGCCCATGAAGTAGCGACAGTCCGGCGGACGAGACCCCCGGACTCATAGACAGGAGTGAAGTGGCTAAGGTCCGGGTTTACGAACTCGCCAAGGAGCTTGGCTTGGAGAGCAAGGCCGTCATGGCCAAGCTCACCGAGCTCGGTGAGTTCGTCCGTTCGGCGTCCTCGACGATCGAGGCGCCGGTCGTACGCAAGTTGACTGACGCGCTTGGTGTGGCCCCCACCGGTGGTGGTTCCGCTGCCAAGCCGGGCCCGCGGAAGCCCGCGGCGCCCCAGCCCGCGGCCGGTTCGGCCGCGGGTGCACCCAAGCCGGGTGCCCCGGCCCCGGGTCCGCGCCCGAGCGCGACCCCTGGTCCCCGTCCGACCCCCGCGGCCGCCGCTCCGGCGCCGGCCGCCCCCGCCGCGCCCAAGGCCTCCGGCCCGACGCCGGGCCCGCGCCCGGCTCCGCGCCCCGCGGCGCCGGCCGCCCCCGCGGCCGAGTTCTCCTCGCCGGCCCCCGTGACCGGTGAGACCCCGGCCGCGCGTCCGGCCTCGCAGGCCGCGCGTCCGGCCGGCCCCGCCGCCGGCGGTGCCCGTCCGGGCCCGCGTCCGGCCGGTCCGCGTCCGGGCAACAACCCGTTCACCTCGGGCAGTGCCACCGGCATGGCCCGTCCCGGTGACCGCCGTCCGGGCGCGCCGGGTGCGCGTCCGGGTGCTCCGGCCGGCCAGGGTGGCGACCGTCCCCGTCCGGGTGGCGACCGTCCGCGTCCGGGTGGCCAGGGTGCCCCCGGTGCCGGTGCCCCCCGTCCCGGTGGCGACCGTCCGCGTCCGGGTGGCCAGGGTGCCCCCGGCGCCGGCGCCCCCCGTCCGGGTGGTGCCCCGCGTCCCGGTGGCGCGCCGCGTCCGGCCGCTCCGGGTGCCCCGGGTGCCGGTGCCCCGCGTCCCGACGGCATGCCGCGTCCGGCCGGCCCGCGTCCGACCCCGTCGGGCATGCCGCGTCCGAACCCGGGCATGATGCCGCAGCGTCCGGCCGGTCCGGGCCCGCGTCCCGGCCCGGGTGGCCGTGGTCCGGGTGGCCCCGGCGGTCGTCCGGGTGCTCCGGGCGGCGCGCGTCCCGGCTTCCAGGGCCGTCCGGCCGGTCCGGGCTCGCGTCCGGCCGGTGGCGGCTTCGGCGGCCCGCGTCCGGGTGGCGGCGCTCCCGGCGGTGGCGGTGGCTTCGGTCCCCGTCCCGGTGGCTTCGGCGGCCGTCCCGGTGGCCCGGGTGCCCGTGGTGGCACGCAGGGTGCCTTCGGCCGTGGCCCCGGTGGCCGTCCGGCCCGTGGTCGCAAGTCGAAGCGGGCGAAGCGCCAGGAGTACGAGGCCATGCAGGCCCCGTCCGTCGGCGGTGTGATGCTGCCTCGCGGCAACGGCCAGACCGTTCGCCTGTCGAGCGGCGCCTCGCTGATGGACTTCGCGGAGAAGATCAACGCCAACCCGGCCGCGCTCGTCTCCGTCATGTTCAACCTCGGTGAGATGGTCACCGCGACGCAGTCGGTCTCCGACGCGACGCTGCAGCTGCTGGCCGACGAGATGGGCTTCCAGCTCGAGATCGTCAGCCGGGACGACGAGGACCGCGAGCTGCTGGAGTCGTTCGACATCGACTTCGGCGCCGACGAGGGCGACGAGGACCAGCTGGCCCCGCGCCCGCCGGTCGTCACCGTCATGGGTCACGTCGACCACGGTAAGACCCGCCTGCTGGACGCCATCCGCAAGTCCAACGTGGTGGCCGGCGAGGCCGGTGGCATCACCCAGCACATCGGCGCCTACCAGGTGGCCACGATGGTGAACGGCGAAGAGCGCCCGATCACCTTCCTGGACACCCCGGGTCACGAGGCGTTCTCCGCCATGCGTGCCCGTGGTGCCAAGTCCACCGACATCGCGATCCTGGTGGTCGCGGCCAACGACGGTGTCATGCCGCAGACGGTCGAGGCGCTCAACCACGCCAAGGCCGCCGGTGTGCCGATCGTGGTCGCCGTCAACAAGATCGACGTCGAGGGCGCCGACCCGACCAAGGTCCGCGGCCAGCTGACCGAGTTCGGCCTGGTGGCCGAGGAGTACGGCGGCGACACCATGTTCGTCGACATCTCCGCGCGCCAGGGCCTGAACATCGACCAGCTGCTGGAGGCCGTGGTCCTGACCGCGGACGCCTCGCTGGACCTGCGGGCCAACCCCGAGCAGGACGCGCAGGGTATCGCCATCGAGGCCCACCTCGACAAGGGCCGCGGTGCCATGGCGACCGTCCTCGTGCAGCGCGGTACCCTCCGCGTCGGCGACTCGATCGTGGTCGGCGACGCCTACGGCCGCGTCCGCGCGATGCTGGACGAGAACGGCAACAGCCTCTCCGAGGCCGGCCCGTCCCGCCCGGTGCTGCTGCTCGGTCTGACCTCGGTGCCCCGTGCCGGCGACAGCTTCATCGTCGTCGACGAGGACCGCACCGCCCGCCAGATCGCCGAGAAGCGCTCGGCCCGCGACCGCAACGCCGCCTTCGCGCAGCGTCGGGTCCGGGTGTCCCTGGAGGACCTGGACAAGGCCATCGCCGCCGGCTCCATCGAGCAGCTCAACCTCATCATCAAGGGTGACGTCTCCGGTTCGGTGGAAGCCCTCGAGGACGCCCTCGTCAAGCTGGACGTGGGCGAGGAGGTCGAGCTCCGGGTCCTGCACCGCGGTGTGGGTGCCATCACCGAGTCCGACGTGGACCTGGCGATGGGCTCGGACGCCATCATCATCGGCTTCAACGTGCGCGCCGAAGGCCGTGCGCGCGCCGCGGCCGACAAGGAAGGCGTGGACGTCCGGTACTACTCGGTCATCTACCAGGCGATCGAGGAGATCGAGAACGCCCTCAAGGGCATGCTCAAGCCGGAGTACGAGGAGGTGCGCCTCGGCGCCGCGGAGATCCGCGAGGTCTTCCGCTCCTCCAAGTTCGGCAACATCGCCGGTGTCCTGGTCCGCGACGGCATCATCCGCCGCAACGCCAAGGCCCGCCTGCTGCGCGACGGCAAGGTCGTGGCGGAGAGCCTCACCATCGAGGGTCTGCGCCGCTTCAAGGACGACGCGACCGAGGTCCGCGAGGGCTTCGAGGCCGGTGTGACCCTGGGCTCGTTCAACGACATCAAGGTCGAGGACATCATCGAGACCTACGAGATGCGCGAGAAGCCGCGCGCGTAAGCGGGTGGCTGCCGGGGCCGGTCGACGGGTGGAATTTCCGTCGACCGGCCCCGGTCCTGCTGTGTAGGGTCCGGGGAGCGGTCCGGTTCAGGGCCGCTCCCCGAGGCCTTCAGGTCGGCTTGACCTGTCACACATGTTCGTGGGAACACTCACCTTCGACCTGCTGTTGGGCGACGTCCGGTCGCTCAAGGAGAAGCGGTCGATCGTGCGGCCCATCGTGGCCGAACTGCAGCGCAAGTACAGCGTGTGCGCTGCCGAGACCGGGAACCAGGATCTGCACCGCCGGGCCGAGATCGGTCTGGCAGTGGTGTCCGGCGAGGCCGGGTACGTCACCGAGGTCCTGGACAGCTGTGAGCGGTTGGTCGCCGGCCGCCCCGAGGTTCAGCTGCTCTCCGCGAGGAGGCGCTACCACAACGACGACGACGAATGAGGGCTGTGGAGCCGGGCGACGCGAGTCGCCGTTCTCACACAGATCAGGACCGAGAGCGCCCACAAGGCTGGGCGCGGGCCGGTACTTTGGGGCAGGGGCCCCGACGGGCGCGCAGCACGCCCGAGTACCCGGCCCACTGCACGAGGAGGCAACGTGACCGACACCGCAAGGGCGCGCAAGCTCGCCGACCGCATCCAGGTGGTCGTCGCCCAGACCCTGGAGCGCCGGATCAAGGACCCGCGGCTCGGGTTCGTGACCATCACCGACGCACGGGTGACCGGGGACCTGCGCGAGGCCACCGTCTTCTACACCGTCTTCGGCGACGACACCGAGCGTGAGGCCACGGCCGCCGCGCTGGAGAGCGCCAAGGGCGTGCTCCGCTCCGAGGTCGGCAAGCAGACCGGGGTGCGCTTCACCCCGACGCTGACCTTCGTCGCGGACGCCCTGCCCGAGAACGCCCGGAACATCGACGACCTGCTCGACCGGGCCCGGGCCATCGACGCCGCGGTGCGCACCAGCGCCGCGGGCGCGACCTACGCCGGCGACGCGGACCCGTACAAGGTTCCGGCGTCCGAGCGTGACGACGAGGACGAGTAGTCATGGCGGGTGAGCCGGCGGCGGCCGGTTCGGCGGCCGGTTCCGGTTCGACCACGGGGGCGTCCTCCACCGACACGGTGGAGGGTGCCCTCGCGGTGCTTCCCGGACCGCGGGCCGAGGAGAGCGGGGCCGAACTGGTCTGGCAGCAGGTGGTCGCGGAGATCGGGCGGGCCCGCTCGGTCGACCTGATCTGCCACATCTGCCCGGACGGCGACGCGCTCGGCTCCGCGCTGGCGGCCGCGCTGGCCCTGCGCGGGCTGGGCAAAGAGGTCCGGGTCTCCTTCGGCGACGACCCGCAGATCGTCCCCGAGTCGCTGGCCTTCCTGCCCGGCCAGGAGCTGATCGTGCCGGCCGCGGCGGTGCCCGACACCCCCGAGCTGGTGCTCTGCTTCGACGTCGCGGCGGAGAGCCGGCTGGGCCTGCTGCACGACAAGGCCTTCGCCGCGCCGGTGCTGGCGGTCCTCGACCACCATGCCTCCAACCCCGGCTTCGGCACCCACCAGCTGATCGACCCGGGCGCCCCGGCCACCGCCGTCCTGGTGGACGAACTGCTGCGCCGGCTCGGCGTGGAGCTGGACCAGGACCTGGCCACCTGCCTCTACACCGGGGTTGCCACCGACACCGGCTCGTTCAAGTACCGGGCCACCACCCCGGCGACGCACGAGCTCGCCGCGCGGCTGCTGGCCACCGGCATCCGGCAGGACCTCATCTCCCGGCAGCTGTGGGACACCTCCTCCTTCGGCTACCTGAAGGTGCTGGCCGGCGCGCTCGACCGGGCCGTCTACGAGCCGGAGGCGGCGGACGGGCTCGGCCTGGTGTGGACCTGGGTGCCGTACCAGGACCTGGTGCTGTTCAGCGTGACGGTCGAGGAGATCGAGGGCCTGATCGACATCCTGCGCCGCCCGGCCGAGGCCGAGGTGGCGCTGGTGCTCAAGCAGGACCCGGACGGCACGCTGCGCGGCTCCTCGCGCTCCAAGGGCGCGGTGGACGTCGCGGCCGCCTGCGCCGAACTGGGCGGTGGCGGGCACGTCTACGCGGCCGGCTTCTCCGCCCGGGAGGACGTCGCCGAGGTGGTGGAGCGTTTCCGGGCCGCGCTGCGGGTTCGGTAGCTTTGCGGTGCGGTTGATGTGTGTAGGGCTTTGACAGAGAGAACTTGATGAAGCGCAAAGGCACCGGTCCGGACGGCCTGGTCATCGTCGACAAGCCGGAGGGCATCACCTCGCACGGGGTGGTCGCCAAGCTGAGGTGGCTGGCCGGGACACGGAAGGTCGGCCACGCCGGCACCCTCGACCCGATGGCCACCGGCGTGCTGGTGATCGGGGTCGAGCGGGCCACCCGGCTGCTCGGCCATCTGATGCTCACCGCCAAGACCTACGAGGCGACCATCCGGCTCGGCCAGACCACCGTGACCGACGACCGGGAGGGCGAGGTCACCTCCTCGACCCCGGCCGACGCGGTGCGCCGGGAGGCGATCGACGCCGGGATCGCCGCGCTCACCGGCGCGATCATGCAGGTGCCCTCCAAGGTCAGCGCGATCAAGATCGACGGCAAGCGGTCGTACGCGCGGGTGCGCGAGGGCGAGGACTTCGAGCTCGCCGCCCGGCCGACCACCATCCACGCGTTCACCGTGCACGACCAGCGCGCGGCGGTCGCGGAGGACGGCACGCCGGTGATCGACCTCGACGTCACCGTGGAGTGCTCCTCCGGCACCTACATCCGGGCGCTCGCCCGGGACCTCGGTGCCGGGCTCGGCGTCGGCGGCCACCTCACGGCGCTGCGGCGCACCAAGGTCGGGCCGTACGGGGTGGAGTCGGCGCGCTCCCTGGAGCAGCTGGAGGCAGCGGTCACCGGCGGCTCCGGCGCGGGGCTGGAGGTGCTGCCGATCGGCGAGGCCGCGGCGGCCGCGTTCCCGCGCTGGGACCTCGACGCCGACCAGGCGAAGCAGCTCTCGCACGGTGCCCGGCTGAAGGCGCCCGGGCTGGGCGTGGACGGGCCGATCGCGGTCTTCGCGCCGGACGGAACGTTCCTGGCCCTGGTGGAGGAGAAGGGCGGCCAGGCCCGGCCGGTCGCCGTCTTCGTCGGCTGACCGGCACCCACCCGAAGCCCGCCCCCGGGACGTTCACCCGCGCGGGGGAGCGCGCGAGGTGAACGGCGGTCGTGACCGGCGCGGGCGCGGTCGGTCCGCGCTCGCGCCGGGCAGGCTCCCCGGCGGCGAGCAGGTCGCCGCGACGAGTCCACTCCCGGGCCGCCCGGCCCTGCGGGGAGGGCTGCGGGCATGCCGGGACTGCGGGGCTTCAGGGGCGCTTCGGGGGAGGACGACGCCGCCGCGGCGGGCGCCGGGGGCCGCTCGCTGCTGCGGATCCACGACCGGGACGGGCGTCCGCGCGGGCTCGGCTTCGTGGTCGACCGGCAGGGCACCGTCCTCACCGCCCACGAGGCCGTCGCGGGTCTCGACGAGGTCGTCCTGCGGCTCCCCGGCGGCCTGACCCGCGCGGTCGGCCCGGAGCACGTCCGGCCGCTGCCCGAGCACGGGCTCGCCCTGCTGCGCACCGCCCCGGCCGGCGGGGTGCCCCTCCCGCCGCTGCCCCTCGCGGACCCGCCGGAGGCCGGGAGCGCCGAGGGGCTGCTGCTGCCCGTCCCGGTGCGGGGCGAGGGGCGCGCGGACGGGCGGACGGTGCTGCTGCGGTGCGCCGCCGCCGCGATCACCGGGGCGGTGTACCCGCAGGACGACCGCTTCCATCTGATCGGCGGCGTGCTGCTGCTCGACATGCCCTCGGCGGCCGACGCGGCGGCCGTCCCGGCCGGGACGCCGGTGCTGGACGCCGGCAGCGGTGCGGTGGTCGCCGTGGTGGCGCCCGGTCTGCGGGCCGCCGGACGGCCGGGGCCGCCGACCGCCGTCCCGGTGCGGGCGGCCGGGGCGGTCGGGCCCGCGCTCACCGAGGCGCTGGCGCGCAACGCGGCCGAGGTGCCCGGCTACGGGCGCGCGCTCAACCTGGCCGGGGTGCTGCGGCTGACCGCCGCCCAGGTCGCGGCGGCGGGCGCGGGACCGGGACGGGTGGCCGCCCTGGCGGCCGACCGGGTGGACCGCCCCGACGGTCTGGCGGAGTGGGCCGGCCTGTTGGCGACGGGGGAGGAACCGGACGGGGCGCGGGACGGGGGCGCGCCGCCGGAGCCGCACGCCGGGTCGTGGGGGGCCCGCGGGGGCGCGGAGCCCGGCGCTCCCGTCGGGGTGGTGGCGCTGGTGGGGGCGGCCGGTTCCGGGCGGAGCACCGAGGCGGCGGCGGTGGCCGCGCGGCGCGGCGGCGGGGAGCGTCCGCGGCCCACGCTCTGGTTGCGCGGGGCCGATCTGGCGGCCGGGGACCTCTCGCTGGCGGGGGCGGTGGAGCGGGTGCTCGCCTCGGCGGCGGCCGCGCTGGAGGTGCCGGCGCCCTCACCCGCGGCGGTGGCGGAACTCTGCGCGGCGGCCGGGCGGCCGCTGCTGGTGGTGCTGGACGGGCCGGAGGAGTCGCCGCTGCCGCTCGACGCGGACTGGCTGCGGGCGTCGGCGGGGTGGCTGGCGGCGGGCGGCGCCCGGCTGCTGACCGTCTGTGGGGAGGAGGGCTGGGCGGGGCTGGCGCCGGGCGCGGCGGCGGACGGTTTCCCGGTGCCGCTCGGCGGGACGGCGCGGGCGGGCGTGGTGCGGGTGGTGGTCCGGCGGCTCGGCCCGCTGCCCGCCGAGGCGGCGGAGCGGGTGCGCCGGCGGTACGGGCTGCCGCCGGGGTGGCCGGCGGAGGCGGACGCCCGGCACCCGTTGGCGCTGCGGCTGGCGGGCGAGCTCTGGGCGGAGGGGGTGCGCGGGGAGCCGGTGCGGCGCGGCGAGCTGTTCGCCGCCCACCTCGACCTGTGCTGTCTGCGGGTTGCCCGGCGGCTCGCCGAGGACGGCCGCACCCGGCGGCCCGGGGCCCACCGGCGGGGCGCCGTCCGGCCGTCCGGGGCGGGAGCCGGGCAGGTCCGGCGGACGGCCGCGGCGGTGGCCGGCCGGGTGCACGAGGCGGCGCGGCGGATGCTCGGCGCCGGGGAGGGCGGCCTGGGCCGGGCCGCGTTCGAGGAACTGTTCCCGGCGGCCGGCGGGTGGGCGGCGGCCGTGCTGGCGGAGGGGCTGTTCGTCCCGGCCGGGGGCGGCCACCGCTTCGCGCACGGGGAGTTCGCCGACTGGCTGCAGGGCCTGCACCTGGACCTGGACGCGGCGCTGCGGCTGCTGCTCGGCGAGGCCGAGGACACCCGGCCACCCGGCGCGTGCGCCACCGTACCGCGGCACCGGATCGGGCCGGTGCTCGCCGCGCTCCGGCGGATCGGCGAGACCTGGGGCGCGCCGGCGCTGGATCCCTGGCTGCACCGGCTCTGGCGGGCCGTGGACCTGCGCCCGCCGGGCAGCGAGCCCGGCTGGTGGGCCGGCGCCCTGCTCACCGCGGGCCTGGCGGAGAGCCCCGACCCCGGCGAACACCGGGCGCTGCTGACGCGGCTGGCCGAGCGGATCGTCGAACGGGCCGTCGCCGCGGGCGGGTTCGAGCGGCTGCCGGTGCCGGGGACCGGCGCGTTCGGTCCGGCCTTCTGGGCCGGGCTGGGACTGCCCGTGGAGCACGAACTCGCCCTGTACCGGCGGCTGGTGGCCGCCGACGGGCCGGACCGCCGGTTCCTGGCCGCGGTGGCCGGGCGGCTGCGCGCCGATCCGGCGGGCGTGCTGCCGCTGCTGTGCGCCTGGTTCGACGATCCGCGCGGGCTGCCCGGCCGTCCCGGGGTCACCGTCGCCGACCTCGCGCACGATCTGCTGTTCGCCCACCGGGCGCTGGGCCTGGACGAGTTGACCGAGGCGCTGGCCGGGGCCGCGCACCCCCGGGCGGACGCGCTGCTGGCGGTGCTGGCCGTCGAGGAGCCGTCGGCGCTCTGCCGGGCGGTGGACCGCTGGAGCCACGACCCCCGGCCCGAACGGCACGTCGCCGCCGCGGTGCACGCGCTGCGCACCGCCCCGTACGCGCGCGGCGCCGGGCCCGAGCTGCTGCGGTTCACCGCGCTGGCCCTGCTGGCCCGGGAGGACGAGCCGGCCCTGCACGGCGCCGCGCTGGCCCTGCTGCTGCGGGACGGGCGGAGCCGGGCCGGGCACCTGCCGGCGGCGCTGGCCGCCTACCGGCGCGGCGAGGACCGGTTCCTGACCGCGCGGGCGCTGGCCCCGGCGCTGGAGAGCGACCCGGAGCCGGTCCTCGCCGCGCTGGCGGACCGGCTGGCCGGGCCGCCCGGTACGGTCGCGGCGGACGCGCCGGTGGCCGGGACGCTGCGGGTGCTGGCCGACGCCCGGACGCCGCCGGCCACCCGGCGCGGCGCCGAACTGGTGGCCCGGCTGCTGCGCGAGCGGCCGGTCCTGGCCGGGCCGGTCGCCGTCGACTACCTGGGCCGCCGGCTGGCGCGCGGCGCGGTGGAGGGGGCGGTGGCCCGGCTGGAGCTGCGGGTGCTGCTGGGCAGCGCCCTGGCGGCCCGCGCGGTGGCCGTCCGCCGGCCGTTCGCCGAGGTGCTGTCCCGCCCGGTGCCCGACCCGGTGGCGGACGCCCTGCGCTGCGAGCTGCTGGACACCCTGCTGGCCGCCGAGGGCGACCCCGAGGTGCTGGCCGCCGCCGTCGCCGGGCTGGCCGAGCACTGCGCGGCCGAGCGGCCGGCCCGGGCCCGCGCGGTGCTGGTGCGGGCGGCGGCCGGGCTGCCGGACGCCGACGGGCTGCTGGTGCGCTGCGCCGGCCGCTCGGCGGCGTTCGCCGCGCTGCTGGCGCACTGGCCCGGGGACGAGCGCCCGGCCCGCCCGGTGGGGCCGCGGCTGGACCGGCTGCGCGCCCTGGTGGCGGCCGGCCGGGACCCGCAGTACGCGGCGGCGGAGGCCGAGCGCACGGGCGGCTCCGGGGCGCTCCGGCCCCCCGTCGCCGGGCCCCGGAACCCGGTGGTGCGCCCAACCTGCCTTCCGGTGCCGAACTCGGGACAGGCGCATGGCACGCTATAGGGGTTCGGGTTTTGAGCGTTTGAGCGTACGGACGGTACGCGCCGTAGGGAACAAGGAGCGGTCAGGTGCAGCGCTGGCGTGGCCTGGAGGAGATCCCCGATGACTGGGGGCGCAGCGTCGTCACCATCGGCTCGTTCGACGGGGTCCACCGCGGACACCAGCTGATCATCAACCGGGTGGTCGAGCGCGCCCGCGAGCGGGGCGTCCGCTCGGTGGTGGTCACGTTCGACCCGCATCCGAGCGAGGTGGTCCGCCCGGGGAGCCACCCGCCGCTGCTCGCCCCGCAGCCGCGCCGCGCGGAGCTCATCGAGGAGCTGGGTGTGGACGCGGTGCTGGTGCTGCCGTTCACCACCGAGTTCTCCAAGGAGTCGCCGGAGGAGTTCTTCCGGCAGGTGCTGGTGGACGCGCTGCACGCCTGCCTGGTCGTCGAGGGGCCGAACTTCCGCTTCGGGCACCGGGCGGCGGGCGACGTCGCGCTGCTGGCCGAGCTGGGCCGGGCCGCGGACTGCGGCGTCGAGGTGGTCGACCTCCAGGTGCGCGGCTCGGCGGGGGACGGCGAGCCGTTCTCCTCGACGCTGACCCGCCGGCTGGTCGGCTCCGGCGACGTGGCCGGGGCGGCGGAGGTGCTGGGCCGCCCGCACCGGGTGGAGGGCGTGGTGGTGCGCGGCGCGCAGCGCGGCCGCGAACTGGGCTACCCGACCGCCAACGTGGAGACCGTGCCGCACAGCGCGATCCCGGCGGACGGCGTGTACGCGGGCTGGCTGACGGCCGACGGCGAGCGCATGCCGGCCGCGATCTCGGTGGGCACCAACCCGACCTTCGACGGCACCGCGCGCACCGTCGAGGCGTACGCCATCGACCGGGTCGGCCTGGACCTCTACGGGCTGCACGTGGCGGTGGAGTTCCTGGTCTACCTGCGCGGGATGGAGAAGTTCGACTCCATCGAGGCGCTGCTGGACCGGATGGCCGACGACGTGAAGCGCGCCCGCGAGCTGACCGACGCCGGCTGACCGGCGCGTCGCCGTGACGCACGAGGGCCCGCCGACCGGGAAGGTCGGCGGGCCCTCGGCGTTCGTCGCGCGGGCCGCTACTGCTGCGGCGGGGCGGGCGGCGGGTAGCCGTAGCCGGGCGGCGGCTGGGGGGCGTCCTCGGGCTGGGCGTAGCCGTAGCCGGGGGCCGGCGGGGCGGGCGGCTGCTGCCACTCCGGGGCCGGTGCCGGGGCCGGGGCCGGTGCCGGGGCCGGTGCCGGTGCCGGGGCGGGTGCCGGGCCGGGCTGCTGCGGCTGGGCGCCCTGCGGCGGCGGGTAGCCGTAGCCGGGCGGGGGCGGCGGGGCCTGGCCGGGCTGCTGGGCCCAGGGCGCGCCCGGTGCGGGCTGGGCGCCCGGCTGGCCGGGCTGCTGCGGGTAGCCGTACGGGTACGGCTGGCCGTACGGCGGCTGGGGCTGCAGGCCGGTCTGCGGCTGCTGGTAGGGCGGCGCCGGGGGCTGCGGCTGGGGAGCCTGCTGCTGCGCCGTCTGGTGGGGCTGCTGCCAGCTCGCCTGCTGGGCGGCGGCCTGCTGGGCCCGGATGATGTCCTCGCCGACCAGGGTGGCCAGGTCGAAGTACGCCTCGCGGACCTTGGGCCGCATCATGTCGAGGTTGACCTCGGCGCCGGCCGCCAGGCTCTCGTCGAACGGCACCACGACCACGCCGCGGCAGCGGGTCTGGAAGTGCGCGACGATGTCCTCGACCTTGATCATCTTGGCCGTCTCGCGGACCCCGGAGACCACCGTGATGGACCGCTGCACCAGGTCGGCGTAGCCGTGCGCGGAGAGCCAGTCCAGGGTGGTGGAGGCGGACGAGGCGCCGTCCACGCTGGGCGTGGAGACGATGATCAGCTGGTCGGCGAGGTCCAGCACCCCGCGCATCGCGCTGTAGAGCAGACCGGTGCCGGAGTCGGTCAGGATGATCGGGTACTGGCGGCCCAGCACGTCGATGACCTGGCGGTAGTCCGAGTCGTTGAAGGTGGTCGACACGGCCGGGTCGACGTCGTTCGCCAGGATCTCCAGGCCGGAGTGCAGGTCCTGCGAGGTGAACTGACGGATGTCCATGTAGCTGCGCAGGTGCGGGATGGCCGTCACCAGGTCGCGGATGGTGGCGCCGGTCTGCCGCTTGACCCGGCGGCCGAGGGTGCCGGCGTCCGGGTTGGCGTCGATCGCGATCACCTTGTCCTGGCGCTCGCTGGCCAGCGTGGCGCCGAGGGCGGTGGTGGTCGTGGTCTTGCCGACGCCGCCCTTGAGGCTGATCACCGCGATCCGGTAGCAGCTGAGCACGGGGGTGCGGATGATCTCCAGCTTGCGGGCCTTCTCCGCGGCCGCCGCCTTGCCGCCGAACTGGAAGCGCGGCTGCTGGCGCTGCTGCTTCGGCTGGCTGCGCAGCAGCCGGTCCGAGGACAGTTCGACGGCGGCGGTGTAGCCGAGCGGAGCGCCGTGCGCGGTCTGCTGCGGGGCGCCGGCCTGCTGGAACGCGGCGGGGGCGGCGGGCGGCTGGCCCCAGGGCGCGGCGCCGGGCTGGGGCTGCGCGGGTTGCTGGTAGGTGTGGGGCTGCGGCCAGCCGCCCGCGCGCGGGTCGGCGGCGGGCGGCACGGCCTGGCCCGGCTGCGGCTGGCCGGGCTGGGGCTGGGCCGGCGGGGCCTGCTGGGCGGCCCAGGCGGCCGGGTCCTGCGGGTAGGGCTGCGGCTGGCCCGGCGTCGGTCCGTAGGGCTGCGGCTGCCCGGGGGCCGGGTACGGCTGGGGCGTCGGGACGGCGGCCTGCGGCTGGGCGGGCCCGGGCTGCACCGGCGCCGAGGGGTCGGCCGGCGGCCAGCCGTGGGCCACCGCCGGAGCGGGAGCAGGTTCGGGCGCAGGTGCGGGAGCAGGTGCGGGCTCCGCCGCCGGGACGGCGTGCGCGGCCGGACCGGCCGGCGGCACGGCGGACGCCTCGGCCGGTGCGTGGGGCGTCTCCCCGGGGACGCCCGGACCGGGGGCGGGAACGGGCGCCGGGGCGGGGGCGGGGGCGGGAACGGGCGCGGGAGCGACGGCCTCGACCGGCTGCGGCTGGACCGGCGGCTGCGGCACGGCCTGGGCGGGCACCTGGGCCTGGGCCTGAACGGCCGGCGGCGCCACGGCCGGTGCCGGCGCCGCCGCAGGGGCCGGCGCGGGTGCCGGAGCGGGCGTGGTGGCCGGAGCGGGCGCGCCGCCCGGAGGCGGCGTCACCTCGGCACCCGGCACGGCCGCCCCCGCGGCCGGCGCCGGAGCACCCGCCTCCGTCTGCACGTACCAGGACGGGGGAGTGTAGTCGGGTGCGTCGGACCAGTCGTCGTCGTCCTCCGCCGCGTTGTCGCCGACGTAGACGCCGTCCCGATCGCTGCTCACCTAGGCTCCCTCGTGTTCGCCGCCGCACGTTCGCGGTGCCGTTGCCGCCTCACAGCCTAGGCCGTGGGCCACCCCCGGCTGAAGGCGGTGCCGCAACTCCGGACGGGCCGCGGACGGGCCGCGCACGGCCCCCGGCCGGCTCTCCGCGGGTCAGTCCAGGCGGCGCGGACCGCCCAGGACCTGCTGTTCCGCCTGCCCGGCCACGATCCGGACGTACTGACGGTTCATCCGGGTCGTCCACAGCGTCAGGTCGTCCGACAGGGACGGCAGCGCGGCCACCTCGCCCGCTCCGAGCGAGAGCACCCGCCCGATCAGCTCGGCCTCCTCCGGCATCACCCGCTGCACCCCGACCAGGTCGGCCGAGTTGAGCACCCGGACGGCGTTCGGCCCCAGGTGCGGCACCAGCGTCAGCACGGTCTGCCAGGGCGTGGCGGAGAGCCGGCTGCGCGGCGGGCGGGCGCCGAGGTCGCGCACCACGAGCACCGGCGAGCCGACCGAGGCGCCCTGCGGACCGAGCCGGCCGGGCTGGTGGACCGTCACGCACGGCTGCCCGCCGCCCGCGGCCTGCGCCATCGGGCCCCACAGATGGGCGCGGGCGGTCTCGACGGCGATCCGCGCGCCGGTGGCGGCCGCCCGCAGTGCGATGACCTGCGCCGTCCAGAGGCCGCCCACCAGCACCAGCTCGTAGGCGCTGGGCCGGAACAGGCCGAGCACGGCGGGGCGCGACTGGTGGATGTCCTCGCCGATCAGCACACCGTCGTCGCCGACCGGGAAGGAGAGCGCGTCCAGGTCCGCGACGGTCAGCACGTGCTTCTCCCGGCGCGGACCGCGCAGCCCGAAGCCGGGCAGCAGCCGGGGCCGGACCCGCGGCCGCGGCTCCGCACTGCTCTGCTGGGCGGCGGCGGGGTAGGCCTGGTACGCCATCAGGAAGCACCTCCCAGGGGAAGCGTGGCGAGCACACCGGGGGCCTGCTCCAGGTCGAGCCGGGTCAGGCCGAGCCCGGTGCTCTGGGCCCGCGCCTCCACCTGCCGGCCGAGGTCGACGGCCTCGCTCTCGCTGCGCCCGGTCACCCGGACGTGGCCGCTGAGCGCCACCGAGCCGCCGGTGCCGTGACCGGCCGTCAGGCTGAAGGTGCTCGCCAGCGCGGGGGCGCCGGTGACCAGGTTGACCAGGTCGGGGACGGCGATCCGGCCGGAGGCGCCACCGGGGCGGCCGAGCTGGGGCCAGCGGGAGATCCAGTAGGTGCTGTGCCAGCGGTCGTCGACCCGCCAGAACCGGTTGGTCTCCTGGGTGCGCCGCCCGCTGCCGCCGCCGCTGCCGGTGCCCTGGCGGCCGGCGGTGGCCAGCGGGTTGACGCAGCTGGAGATGGCGAGGGCGGCGATCAGCTCGCGCTCGTCGAGCACGGTGACGTTGAAGCCGGCGCTGTTCAGCCGTCCGGCCAGCTGGTCGGTGACCCGCTGGAGCGCCTTGCGGGCGCCCTGCTCGCCGCCGCCGCGGGCGCGCACCGCGGTGGCCGCCCGCTCGGGGTCGAGCTTGAGCGCCACCCAGGTGAGCCGCAGCGCGGGGGTGGCGGTGCCGTCCGCGAGCTCCCGGTAGGCGCGGGCGGCCAGCGACTGCTCGGGCAGGTGCGGCGCGGGCGCCGGCTGGGTGTGCTGGACGAGTTGGACCGATTCCAGGGCGATGTCGTCAACCCGCAGCGCGGAGCAGAGCACGTCCAGCGGCAGCGGGCGGGCGGTGCGGGCCGGCCGCAGCGGCAGGTCCTTGGCCTGGACGAGCAGGACGGCGCTGAGGAAGGTGCCGTCGCCGACCATGCCGGTCTCCCGGCGCACCGGCCGGCCGCCGAAGTCGGTCTCGGTGGCGTGGGTGCAGGTGCGCAGGGCGGGTTCGAGTTCCAGGGCGGGGGCGAGCGCCGGGTCGGTGCCGGCCGGCGGGACGTGCGTGCGGGCGCGCTTGCGGCGGGCCCTGAGCGCGGCGCGCACCCGCAGTGCCTCGGGGATCGTGCGCCCGCGCAACGGCACGATCGCGAGGGCGACCAGCACGAGGGCGACCGCGCCGAAGCCGGCGGCGACCGGCCGGCTGATCGTCCAGCCGACCGCGACCAGGGCCACCGCGACCTCGACCAGCACGAGCTGTTGGAGCCTCAGCCGCCCGCCGAGCAGCCCGGGCCGGGGGTGGACGCGGACCGGGACGGGGCCGTCGGCGCGGCCGGAGCGGGCCGGGCGCGCGGCGTGGTCCGGGGCGGGGGAGCCGCCGGGGTCGGTCCCGCCGCGTCGTGCGGAGCGGCGTGAACCGCTGCCCCGTGCCGTGCTCCGGCGCTCTGGAGCGGTCTGGCTTGGCATCCCCCGAGTGCCCCTCTCTGGTTCGGTTGTCGCGGCCCGGCTGGCCGGTGCGTGAACCGTACCCGTACCGTACTCACCGTCTGCTGCCGCATCGTAGAGGGTTCGAGCGCGTTCTCGCCCGGGGGGTGCGGGACACGGGGCAGGACGGTCCGACAGGGGAGACGACGAGGATGGCATCGCGCCGCGACGAGCTGAACGCCTACACCTTCGCCCGCAAGCGCACGGTCGCGGCCTTTCTGCTGCCCGGTGGCGGGGGGAGCGACGAGGACGCGCCGCGGCCGGTCAAGGCGGTGCTGCCGAGCGTCATAGTCGGCGCGCTGGTGGTCGGCGGCTTCGGCCTCTGGGGGGTGTTCAAGCCGAGCGCCCCGGTGGGCTGGGACGAGGGCAAGTTCATCGTCCAGGGCAAGCAGAGCACCACCCGCTACGTGGTGCTGACCGACCCGGACGGCAGGACCAAGCGGCTGCACCAGGTGCTGAACATGGCCTCGGCGCGGCTGGTGCTGCCGGTGGACTCCAAGGTCGTGGTGGTCGACGACGGCGTGCTGGACCGCTACCCCAACCACGGTCCGACGATCGGCATCCCCTACGCGCCGGACAAGCTGCCGAGCAAGGAGAACGCGAGCCGGCCGATGAAGTGGTCGGTCTGCGACCGCCCGGGCGACGAGCAGGGCAGCACCGTCGACCAGGCGGTGTTCGTGGCGGGCGGCGCGGACGCGGACGCGCTCGGCGCGAAGGACCGCAGGCTGGACGTCGGTCAGACGCTGCTGGTGCAGCAGGCGGACGACCCGCAGGTGGCCGCCTCCGGCCAGGGCGCGGGCCAGGGGAAGCAGCGGCTGTTCCTGGTGGACGACAAGGGCCGCAAGCACGCGATCGGCGGCCCGGAGGACTCGGACGCCACCCGGACCCAGCTGATGGGCGCGATCTTCGGGCCGACCGCCGTCCCGCAGAAGGTGAAGAAGGACTGGCTGGAGACCCTGGCGCCGGGCAGCGACATCGTCTTCCCGAGGATCGACGGGCTGGTCCCGGACACCAAGGCGGCCAACTCCTCGGTGCCGCTGCAGAACCCGGAGGACCGCAAGGTCGGCCGGCTGGTCAAGTTCGGCGACAAGTACTACGTGGTGGGCAAGGACCGGCTGCTGCTGATCACCCCGTTCCAGGCGGAACTCATCCGGCAGAACCCGCAGTTGCAGCCGCTGTACAACCAGGACGCCAACCGGACCCCGCGGGTCGACGAGCTGACCCCGGCCGAGCACGCCGTCGTCAACAGCAATGTGCCGCTGATGGCCGAGGGCGCCGCCGACTGGCCCGCCGGCACGGGCGCGCCGGCCAACAACTGGAAGGCGCCGAAGGACGCGCGCCCGGTGGTCTGCAGCACCTTCGAGGGGGTGGCGGAGGACGGCCGGACGCCGAAGCGCAGTGTCTGGGCCGGCCCCGACTACCCGGTGCGCTACAGCAACGGCGCGGCCACCGCGCATGTGACGCCGGGTCACGGTTTGTTCTACCGGGCGCTGGACAACGCGGCGGAGGGCTCCGGCACCGACTTCCTCATCACCGAGACCGGGCTGCGCTACGCGGTGCCGGCCAGCAGCGAGGGCGGCAAGGGCGGCCAGACCACCGCGCCGGCCACGCCGGGCCAGCCGGCCGGCCAGGGCGCCGCGTCGAAGGCGCCCGCCGCGCCGTCGGCGACGCCGTCCGGTCCGCCGCAGCCCGAGGAGGCGGGCGGCAACCAGGCCCGGCTCGGCTACCAGGGCCTGCAGCCGGCGCTGGTGCCGCAGCAGTGGTCGAACCTGGTGCCGGCCGGTCCGGCGCTCAACGCGAAGAGCGCGGCGCAGCAGCAGAACGCCTGACCGACGGGACGTCCGGGGAGCCTCTGTCCGCGTGGCGCAAAGGAATTGGCCACGATGTCATGGCTTGGTAACTGTCCGTCGCCCGGTGTTGGGTGAGCTGCGTGTGCCGACTACAGTGCTGCAGGACATCACACCGGTGATGCCCGGGGCCGGAAACGGACCCCGGCCACGAGGTCTGTCTCATGGGGGACGGTGGAGCATGGGTCAGTTCAAGACGACCGCTCAGGAGATGCTGGCGTTCGCCAAGCACATGGACGAGGTCATCGGCAAGATCAACACCGAGATCAACGGCCTCAACACCCTGGTGGGTTCGATCACCAGTGGCTGGCAGGGCCAGGCCGCGCAGGCGTACACCAGCCTCCAGGGTCAGTTCAACGGGGACGCCCAGGAGCTGAACAAGTCGCTGCGGGCCATCAAGGACGCGATCGAGCTCACGACCCAGAAGTACTCGCAGGCCGACGCCGACCAGCAGGCGATCTTCGGGTCCGCCGCCGCCGGCGCCTGATCCTGGCTCTGTCCGTTCACCCCGCGACGCGCACCCCGGGTGACGGGGTGCCTCGCAGCCTCGACTAGGAGACATCGTGGCCGAACACATTCTGGTCAACTTCGAGACCATCAAGAACGCCAGCTCGGAGGTCCGTCGGACCGCGCAGACCATCCAGCACCAGCTGGAGGAGCTGAAGGCCGGCGTCACCAAGATCGCCGCGAGCTGGGAGGGCGCCGCCCAGCAGGGTTACCAGGGCCACCAGGCCAAGTGGGACCAGCGCGCCGCCCACCTGCAGCAGGTGCTGGAGCAGATCGCCAAGTCGCTGGACAGCGCGGCCGAGAGCTACCGGAACACCGAGAACCGCAACGCCACTCTCTGGACCGGTTGACGGCTCACCGCCGGACCCGGCGTGCCGATGGGCGGGTGCCCCCCTCGCGGGCGCCCGCCTTTGGCGCGCGAGCGTGCAACCAGGTGGACGACATGAGGGGTGGCAGGGTGCCGGTGGTCAGGTACCGGACGGCGGCCGCGGCGGCGGCCGTACTCGCACTGCTCGGCGGCCCGTCGACGGTGCCGGCGGCAGCGGACGGACCGGGCATCTCGGCCGCGGGGGAGTGCGGCAAGAACGCCCAGGACGTGCAGGCCGTGCCGTGGTCGCTCCAGCGGATGGTGCTGGACGAGCTCTGGCAGGGCGGTGCGGTCACCGGCGCCGGGGTGCTGGTCGCGGTCATCGACACCGGGGTGGACGACCAGAACCCGCAGCTCGCCGGCAAGGTCCTGGACGGCGGCTCGCTGCTCAAGGACAAGGAGGGCAAGCAGGTCGAGGGCGGCGGCAGGGACGACCGGGTCGGCCACGGCACCAAGGTGGCCGGCATCATCGCGGCCGCCCGCAGCGAGCGGACCGGCTTCGTCGGCATCGCCCCGGGCGCCGCCATCCTGTCGATCCGGCAGAACGACGCCGAGGGCAACGGCGATGTGCACTCGCTGGTCGCGGCGATCAACTCGGCCGTCCAGCAGGGCGCCAAGGTCATCAACATCTCGCAGGACGTGCGCGGCGCGGGCGACACCCGGTTCGTCGGCTACGACGAGCTGAAGGCCGCGATCGACAACGCGGAGAGCCACGGCGTGGTGGTGGTGGCCTCCTCCGGCAACGACGGCAAGAAGGGCGACACCTATCCGGCGGCGTTCCGCACGGTGCTCGCCGTGGGCGCCTCCGACCGCAACAACGAGCGCACCTACTTCTCCCAGTACGGCGACTTCGTGGACGTCGCGGCCCCCGGGGTCGACATGCTCTCCACCGTCCCGCACGGCGGGCAGTGCGTGGACAACGGCACCAGCTTCGCCGCCCCGTACGTCTCCGGCCTGGCGGCGCTGCTGGTCGGCGCGCACAAGGACTGGAAGCCCAGCCAGGTGCGGGCCTGGATCGAGCAGACCGCGCAGCGCACCGACCACAAGGCGAACGAGTACATCGGCTGGGGCGTGGTCGACCCGGTGAAGGCGGTGACCACCGCGCCCGCCGCGCCGGCCGAGCGCCCGGTGGAGGACCCGCCGGTCGAGCTGGCCTCCGCCCCGATCTCGCCGCGCCCGCTCGGCCTCGGCGAGACCCAGGCCGACCGCGACGGCCGGACCGCGACCTACGTCCTGGGCATCGGCGCCCTGCTGGTCGCGCTGCTGATCGGCGGCGGCGTGGTGCTCCGGGACCACCGCCGCCAGTCCTAGCCGGCCGGCGTCCACGCGGACGCGGCAGTGCCCCGGGCCAGGGGGAGCCCGGGGCACTGCCGTGTGGGGGAGGGGTGGGGGTCCTGGGGATCAGGCCTGCTGGTCCTCGGGGAGGCTGATCACCCAGTGGGTGTCCTGGCGGGGGCGCAGGTAGAACAGCCAGTAGAGGGTGGCCACGGCGGTGATGCCGCCGGTCCACAGCAGCGGCACGGTGTCCAGCTGGGTGATGACGTAGCCGAGCACCACGATCAGCAGCACCGGGACGGCCGGCCACAGCGGCATCCGCCAGGCGGCGGCGTGCTTGTGGTGCTTGCGGCGGGAGAGCAGCGCGGCGACCGCGACCAGCAGGTACATCCCGGTGACGGCGACGCCGGTGATCTCGCTGAGCAGCTCGCCCTTGACGTAGCAGAGCGCGGCGCCCGGCAGGCCGACGGCCAGGGTGGCGATCCACGGGGAGCCGAACCGGCCCAGGGTGCCGAAGGCCTTGTTGACCGGGCCGGGCCAGGCCTTGTCGCGGGCCGAGGCGAACAGCACCCGGGAGTTCTGGATGACCATGACGATGCCGGCGTTGATGATGGCCAGCGCGACGCAGAGGCTGATGAAGGTGCCGACCGCGGAGTTGCTCCAGGCGGTGACCATGCCGGAGATGTCGCCGGAGCTCAGCGTCGCCAGGTCGGGGGCGCCCATGGTGATGGCGGCGACCGGGACCAGCAGGATCGCGGCGGAGATGCCCAGCGTCCACAGCACGGTGCGGGAGACGTTGCGGCGCGGGTTCTCCAGCTCCTCGGAGAGGTAGACGGCGGTGGAGAAGCCCTGGGTGATGAAGAGCGCGATGCCGAGGGCGCCGATGATGGCGCCGATGCTCACCGTGGTGGTGACGCCGTCCTCGCCGGTGACCACGCCGTGCAGCATGCTGGGCGCGCCGTTGTTGGCGTGGGCGAAGCCGAGCACCGACACGACGCCGGCCGCGATGACCTCCAGGACCAGGAAGATGCCGGTGATCCAGGCGTTGGCGCGCAGGTCCAGCAGGCCGGCCAGGGTGGCGGCGAGCATCACCGCGGCGCCGGCCAGCGGCTTGTCGACGTGCAGCACGGGGGCGAGGTAGTCGGCGGTGCCGAGGGCGATGACCGAGGGGACGATCATCACCACGATCAGCGAGAGCACGAAGACCAGCCAGCCGGCCAGCCGTCCGGCCAGGGTGCCGACCATCGCGTACTCGCCGCCGGCGCTGGGGATCAGGGTGCCGAGCTCGGAGTAGCAGAAGGCGACGGCGATGCAGAGGATCGAGCCGATCGCGATGGCCAGCGCGGTGGCGCTGCCGATGCTGGAGAACAGCTCCGGGACGATCACGAAGAGCGTGGAGGCCGGGGTGACGCAGGAGAGCGTGAGCAGCGTGCCGCCGACGACACCGATCGAGCGCTTGAGCGTCTTCTGCTGGGCGTCGGGCGCGCCTGCGACGGCCGTGGCGGGGGCCACGGGGGCGGGCGGGCGAAGCGTGTCGGTCATGAGGCATCCGATCGGCTCTGTGCTGGTCCTGGAGAGGGAGCGGTATCGCCTCCGCTGGCTGACTGGCTCGGTTTCTGGTCCTGTCGCTCCCGGGCCGCCATGGAACCTTGGCCGGATTGATCGAGTCAATCGCGGAAGGGCTTCGGAATCCGTTGTCAAGCACCGCATAGGCATGCGATCTGATGATCACTAACCGTCATCACTATGCATGTCCGACTTGTTACTTTCGCTGCACCGCGCTTGAATCCAAGGTGAACGCCGTGTTTCACGCATCCATTCAAAGGCTTCGCCCGGATGCGGGGGCAGGTCGACCGAACACCCCGGCACCGCCCGCCAAGCCGTGGGCCGGGTACGGGAACCGCAGCCCCGCGGCGGAAAGATCTAGGTAACGTTTCGGCACCTGGGACGCCGGAAGGGGCCGGATCCGAGGACCCGACCCCTTCGGTCACGCTCCGTGACGAGAGTCGGCCTACGGCGCCGGCAGCCAGCCCGTCTGCACCATCTGCCCGCTGGTCACCCGGCGCGAGACGTACACGCCCCGGCCCTGTGGCAGCGCCTGCGGCTTGACGTTGCCCAGCAGCGGGCCCTCGTCGCGGTTGCCGGAGAGCAGCACGCCCTGGCCGCCCAGCTCGCGCATCCGCTGCATGAACGGCTCGTACAGCGAGCGCCCGGCGCCGCCCGCGCTGCGCGCGACGATCACCCGCAGGCCGATGTCCCGCGCGAACGGCAGGAACTCCGCGAGCGCCGCCAGCGGATTGCCCGAGGAGGTCGCCACCAGCTCGTAGTCGTCGACCACCACGAACATGTCCTTGCCGCTGTACCAGCTGCGGTTGCGCAGCTGCTCGGCGGTCACGTCCGGCCCGGGCAGCCGGCGCGCGCAGGCCCCGCGCAGCATCTCGACCACGCTCGACATGGCCGGCTGCGCGGCGGCGTACTCCACCAGGTGCTCCGGCGGGACGACGCCGAGCAGCGCGCGCCGGTAGTCGCCGACCACGATGCCGGCCTGGTCCGGGGTGTACCGCTCGGTGATCTGCTTGACCAGCATCCGCAGCAGCGCGGACTTCCCGGACTCGGTGTCGCCGAAGACGATGAACAGCGGGTCGGTCTCGAAGTTCACGAAGGCCGGCGCCAGCTCCGCCTCGTCCACGCCGAACGCGACGCCCCGCTCCGGGTGCTCGAAGCCCTTCGGCAGCGCGTGCCCGTCCAGCACCGCCGGCAGCATCCGCACCTGCGGCGCGCGCGGGCCGGTCCACGCCCCGGCGACCGCCGAGACCAGCCCGGCCACGCCGTTCTGCAGGTCCTCCACCGAGCCGGAGCCGTCGAGGCGGGGCAGGCCGGTGAGGAAGTGCAGCCGGTCCGCGGTGACGCCGCGCCCCGGGACGGCCGGCACGTTCTGCGCCACCCGGCGGTCCACCTCGGACTCCATGGAGTCGCCGAGCTTCAGCTCGGTCCGGTTCTGCAGCAGGTCCTTGAGCGCCGGGCGGACCTCGGCGTACCGGGCCGCGGTGACGATCAGGTGCACGCCGTAGCCCAGGCCGCGCTGGGCGATGTCGCCGATCACCGGCTCCAGCGCCTCGAACTCCTGCTTGAAGGTGTTCCAGCCGTCGATCACCAGGAAGACGTCGCCGAACTGCTCCTCCGGCAGCGCGCCGGAGGCCCGGCGGGCCCGGTAGGTGCCGATCGAGTCGATCCCGGTGGAGCGGAACAGCTCCTCGCGCCGGTTCAGCACGCCGTGCACCTCGGAGACCATCCGGCGGACCTTCTCGGCGTCCAGCCGCCCGGCCACCCCGCCGACCTGCGGCAGGTCCTGCAGCGACTGGAAGCCGCCGCCGCCGAAGTCCAGCAGGTAGAACTGCACCTCCAGCGGGGTGTGGGTGAGCGCGAACGAGGCCACCGTGGTGCGGATCACCGTCGACTTTCCGGAGCGCGGCCCGCCGACCACCAGGCCGTGGCCGGCCGCCCCCGCGTAGTCGTGGTCGAGGATGTCGCGCTTCTGGTCGCGCGGCTTGTCGACGATGCCGACCGGCACCCGCAGCCGGCCCAGCGCCCCGTACTGCGGCGCGGTGAGCCCGCGCTCGGCGGTCGCCTGGAGCGGCGGCAGCAGCTGGTCCACGCTCGGCGGGGCGTCCAGCGGCGGCAGCCACACCTGGTGCGCGGCCGGGCCCTGGCCCGCCATCCGCTGCACGAACACGTCCAGCACGGTGTCCGCCAGCGCGTCGTCCGGCTCCTCGACGATCGGCTCGACCTCCTGCACCAGCGGCTCGGTCACCGGCACCTCGGCCGCGGTGAACCGCACCGGCCGCGCGGTCACCAGCCGGCCGCCGGTGGACCGCTGCTGCCCCGGCGCCCGGTACGGCCCGGAGACGTACGCCGCCTTGAACCGCTCCATCACGTCGGTGCCGAACTTCAGGTAGCCGACACCCGGCACCGGCGGCAGGTGGTAGGCGTCCGGGACGCCGATCGCCGCCCGCGACTCGGCCGCCGAGAAGGTGCGCAGGCCGATCCGGTAGGAGAGATAGGTGTCCAGACCGCGCAGCTTGCCCTCCTCCAGGCGCTGCGAGGCCAGCAGCAGATGCACCCCGAGGGACCGGCCGATCCGGCCGATCTGGATGAACATGTCGATGAAGTCGGGCTTGGCGGTGAGGAGTTCGGAGAACTCGTCGATGATCAGCACCAGCGAGGGCAGCGGGTCCAGCGCCGCGCCGGCCGCCCGGGCCCGCTCGTACTCGTGGATGTTCGCGTAGTTGCCGGCCCGGTGCAGCAGTTCCTGGCGCCGGTTGAGCTCGCCCTCGATGGCGTCCCGCATGCGGTCGACCAGGGTGAGCTGCCCCTCCAGGTTGGTGATCACCGCGGAGGTGTGCGGCATGTCCGCCATGCCCGCGAAGGTCGCGCCGCCCTTGAAGTCGGCGAGCACGAAGTTCAGCGTCTCCGAGGAGTGCGTCATCGCCAGGCCCAGCACCAGGGTGCGCAGCAGCTCGGACTTGCCGGAGCCGGTCGCGCCGACGCACAGGCCGTGCGGGCCCATGCCCTCCAGCGCGGCCTCCTTGATGTCCAGGTGGACGTGCTCGCCGCCGGCCCCGACGCCGATCGGCACCCGCAGCCGCTCGTGCTGCGCCCGCTGCCGCCAGCTGCGGGCCACGTCGAAGGAGCCCGGGTCGCCGGAGTTCATCAGGTCGGTGAAGTCCAGGTTGGACAGCAGCGGCTCGTCGTCACCGCCGGCCGACGCCCGGTACGGCGCCAACTGCCGGGCCAGCGCCTCGGACTGCCAGGCGGAGAGGGTGTCCGGGAGGCCGGCGTAGGTGGCGCCGGAGGCCGAGCGCAGCACCAGCTCGTCCGGCGAGACCGTGACGATCAGGTGCCCGGACGGCTCGTCCAGGTCGCCCGGGACCACCTCGACGATGGTCACCCCGTGCACGCCCTCGGCGCCGGCCAGCAGCGACTCGTGCGGCACCGAGGCGCCGTCCATCACGACGACGATGTGCGGCTGGTCGGGCGCCGGCGCGGCGTCCCGGACGAACCGCTGACGGCCGGCCAGTTCGTCCTGGAGCAGCAGCTCCAGCTCGCCGAGGCCGGTGGCGATCAGCCGGCGCGAACCCGCGCCGTCGCTCTCCTTGCGGTGCTGGTTGTGCGGGAGCCACTTGGTCCACTCCCACTCGTCCACCGCGCCGGGCGCGGCCGCCACCGTGATCAGCAGGTCGTCCGGCGAGTGCAGGGTGGTCAACTGGGCGATCATCGCCCGGACGTTGCCGTAGACGGTGTCCGGGTCCCCGCAGACCGTGATGTGGTAGAAGGCGCGCAGCGAGATCGCCAACGGCAGGTCCTGCAGGGTGCCGTGGGCCTTCAGGAAGGTCTGCATCGCGGCTGCCGACAGCGGCTCCAGCTCGTCCATCGGCGCGGTCTGCGGCGCGACCAGCGGGGTGGACAGCTGCACCGGTCCGCGGCCGACCCGGATCTGCGCGAAGTCGGCGTCCCCGGAGCGCCGTTCCCACAGCCGGCGGCCGTCCGCGACGATCGACCAGAGCTGGTCCGGCTCGGGGTTGAGGAACAGCTGCGCGCCGCGCTGGCGCTCGGCGGTCCGGCGTACCTGGCGGCGCATCTGCTGGAGGTACTTGAGGTAGTCGCGCCGCTCGTCGGCGGTGGCCGAGGAGCCGCCCTTGCGGGCCCGGACGATCTGCGCGAGGGCCATGCCGACCGTCGAGACGATCATCAGACCGCCCATGATCTTCATTGGGGCCTGGGCGCCCGGCGAGAAGAAGAACACCGCCGATCCACCCATGCCGAGCATCGGCAGGATGCTCATCACCCAGTCCTCGCCGCCCGACCGGGGCAGCTCGGGCGGGGCGACCAGCTCCACCGGCTCGTCCGGCACCGCGGGCGGATAGGCCCGGGGCGGCCGCTTGACGGTGATCACGCCCATGCGCGCCCCACTCCCCGACCACGAACGCTTCGCTCGATCACCACGGCATCAGCCCTCACGCCACTGGATACGTACGGGTGAGGGCGCCCCGTGTGACGCCGCCCCCGCTCCGCCGACCGCAGGCACCAGGGGAGGCGCGCGCCGCCCCCGCCGCCTTGCGCAGGGGGCCGATCCTACTGGGACCCCGGCCCGGCGGACCCGCCCGCCCTCCACGGGGCCGGACACGAACCGAGCGGGTAGGGTAACGCCGCGCCAACTCGTGGCCCCGCCGGGCCGGTTCCGCCCGGCCGGCGCCGGCGCGACAGCCAGCCCGACCAGCCGCCGGTACCGCGGCACCGTCACCAAGGGGGAGCGCCCAGTGCGTCGAGCGAACGAGGTGCGGGCATGACGACGCCCGCCACCACCGGCTTCTGCCGGGTCACCGTCGTCGCGCCGGACAGCCGGATCGACGTCGCCCTGCCCGAGGACGTCCCGCTCGCGGACGTCTACCCCGAGGTGCTGCGGCTCTCCGGCCAGACCCAGCCCGACGGCGTCCCCACCGGATTCCACCTGGTGCGCCGCGACGGCACCGTGCTCGACGGCGGCCGCTCGCTCGCCGCCCAGCAGGTGCGCGACGGCGACCTGCTCAGCCTGCGCCCGTTCGCCGAGTCGCTGCCGCCCGCGGTCTACGACGACGTCGCCGACGCGATCGCCACCGCCGGCGAGAGCGACCGCCGGTTCTGGAGCCCCGAGCTGATGCGCGCCTTCGGCCTCATCGGCACCGGCGTGCTGCTCACCCTGCTCGGCTTCGCGCTCTGGTTCTCCGACCTGCGCCACGACATGCACGGACTGCCGGGCGTGCTCTCCGGCGTCGTCGCCGTCGTGCTCACCGCCTTCGCCGGAGTGCGCGCCCGGGTCTACCGGGACGCCTGGGCCGGCCTCGCGCTCGGCCTCGGCGCCCTGCCGCACGCCCTGATCGCCGGCAGCGGCGTGCTCGCCCCCACCGGCGGCCCGCTGGACGGCCCCGGTCGGCTGCAGTTCCTCACCGGCTGCGTCGCCGTGCTGGTGGTCGCCGTCCTGCTGGTCGGCCTGCTGCCGGAGCGGGACTCGCTGTTCGTCGCCGCCGCCTTCCTGGCCGCGGCCGGCGCGCTCGCCACCTTCGCCGCCGTCCTGCTGCCCGGCACCCCGGCCAACCACATCGCCGCCGTCACCGGTGTCGCCGCCGTCGCCGCGATCGGCTTCCTGCCCGGCCTGTCCGCCCGCTTCGCCCGGCTGCCCGTCGGCTACAGCGCCCCCGGCCAGACCCGCGCCCGCGGCCGCGACCACGACGAGGAGGCCGCCCGCGCCGAACTCGTCCAGTACGAGCGGATCGCCCACCAGGCCCGCCGCGGCCACGAGGTGCTGGTCGGTCTGGTCGGCGGCTGCGCCGCGGTGATCGTCGGCGCCTGCGCGGTGCTCGGCTTCACCGACGAGACCTACCCGGAGCTGCTCGCCCTCCTGCTCGGCCTGGCCGCCATGCTGCGCGCCCGGCTGTTCCGCTACAGCGCGCAGGTCTTCAGCCTCACCATCGCCGGCCTGCTCGGCCTGTCGCTGCTGATCGTCGGCCTCTCCCTGCGCACCCCGCAGTTCGTGCTCCGGGCCGGCATCGGCTCCACCGGCGCCGACCTGCGCACCATCTGGCTGGCCGCCTCGATCGCCTTCGGCGCCGCCGTGCTCACCGCGATCGCCCTGGTGGTGCCCCGGCTCGGCGTCTCCCCGTTCTGGGGGCGCATCCTGGACCTGGTCGACAGCCTGACCCTGATGGCGCTGGTCCCGCTGGTGCTGGCCGTCCTCGACGTCTACCGACTGGTCCGCGGCGCCACCGGCTGACCCGCCCGCCGGGGCCGCCGACCACCCGTGCCGGCGGCACTGGTACGCTTGGCCTCCGAGCGCAGCCGTGTGTCCGCCCCTGGGTGGGGTGACGACCGGCGGCCGCGCCCGTCACGACACCGAGTTCTCCCAGAGTCCTGTGCCGTAGACCAGGACCGCTCGGTATCACCTCGTAAGGAGTTGCAGTGGCTCTCGCCTCTGACGTCAAGAAGCAGATCATCGCCGAGTTCGGCCAGAAGGAGGGCGACACCGGCTCCCCCGAGGTCCAGGTGGCCATGCTCTCCCGCCGCATCTCGGACCTGACCGAGCACCTCAAGGCCCACAAGCACGACCACCACTCGCGCCGCGGCCTGCTGATCCTGGTCGGCCAGCGCCGCCGCCTGCTGCAGTACCTGGCCAAGAAGGACATCGAGCGCTTCCGTACGCTCGTCGACCGCCTGGGCATCCGCCGCGGTGCCGCCGGCGGCGCCCGCTGAGAACGCCGCTCGGGGCGGCTCCCCACACCGGGGAGCCGCCCCTCGCGCGTATGCCGCGGCCGAATGACCGGGGCGCCCACCGGGGCGTCCGAAGGCAACGACCGGGCATAACAACTCGCGCGCACCTCCCCAGGTGGCCGAGGATTGCACCGTAGGGTTGTGGGCATGCCGGGTGATGGCGCCGCAAGCGCGCCACTCAGGCAGCAGGACCCAACCCCCCGCGGGACGAAGGCTTCAAACGGAAGCCGCCCGCATCCGAGAGAGCGTCCAGACGCGGACCGCCCCGTCCGGACCCGGCCGGCCGAGAGGCGCCGGTCCTCGGTAGTGGCCGCCGGAGGCCCCGCCCATCGAAGCGGGGCGCACCGGAGGCTTCGATCGAAGACCGGCCCGACCGTTCAGGGTCGTACACGCAGGCGATGCGCGGGGACGCTCTCCCGGAGACGTACGAAAGAGGAGATCTTCCAGGTGGAAGAGAACGTGTTCTACGCCGAGGCCGTGATCGACAACGGTTCCTTCGGCACCCGTACCATCCGCTTCGAGACCGGCCGCCTGGCCCGTCAGGCCGCCGGCTCCGCCGTCGCCTACCTGGACGACGACACCATGGTGCTGTCGGCCACCAGCGCGTCCAAGCAGCCGAAGGAGCACTTCGACTTCTTCCCGCTGACCGTGGACGTCGAGGAGCGGATGTACGCCGCCGGCCGCATCCCCGGCTCGTTCTTCCGTCGTGAGGGCCGGCCCTCCGAGGACGCGATCCTCACCTGCCGCCTGATCGACCGCCCGCTGCGCCCGTCCTTCGTCAAGGGCCTGCGCAACGAGGTCCAGGTCGTCGTCACCGTGATGGCGCTCAACCCGGACCACCTGTACGACGTGGTGGCCATCAACGCCGCCTCCGCCTCCACCCAGCTGGCCGGCCTGCCGTTCTCCGGCCCGATCGGCGGCGTGCGCGTCGCGCTGATCAACGGCCAGTGGGTCGCCTTCCCGACCCACAGCGAGCTGGAGTCGGCCGTCTTCGACATGGTCGTGGCCGGCCGCGTCCTGCCGGACGGCGATGTCGCGATCATGATGGTCGAGGCCGAGGCCACCGACAAGACCATCAAGCTGGTCGAGGGCGGCGCCGACGCGCCGACCGAGGAGGTCGTCGCGGCCGGCCTCGAGGCCGCCAAGCCGTTCATCAAGGTGCTGTGCGCCGCGCAGTCGCAGCTGGCCGCCCAGGCCGCCAAGCCCACCGGTGAGTTCCCGGTCTTCCTGGACTACCAGGACGACGTGCTCGCCGCGCTGAGCGCCGCCGTCAAGGACGAGCTGGCCCAGGCCCTCACCATCCCGGGCAAGCAGGAGCGCAACAACGAGCTGGACCGCGTCAAGGCGCTGGCCGCCGAGAAGCTGCTGCCCGAGTTCGAGGGCCGCGAGAAGGAGATCAGCGCCGCCTACAACGCGCTGACCAAGAAGATCGTCCGCGAGCGCGTCATCAAGGACAAGGTCCGCATCGACGGCCGCGGCGTCACCGACATCCGCACCCTGGCCGCCGAGGTCGAGGCCATCCCGCGGGTGCACGGCTCGGCCCTGTTCGAGCGCGGCGAGACCCAGATCCTGGGTGTCACCACGCTGAACATGCTCCGCATGGAGCAGCAGCTGGACACGCTCTCCCCGGAGACCCGCCGCCGCTACATGCACAACTACAACTTCCCGCCGTACTCGGTCGGCGAGACCGGCCGCGTCGGTTCGCCGAAGCGCCGCGAGATCGGCCACGGCGCGCTGGCCGAGCGGGCCATCCTCCCGGTCCTGCCGACCCGCGAGGAGTTCCCGTACGCCATCCGCCAGGTCTCCGAGGCGCTGGGCTCCAACGGCTCCACCTCGATGGGCTCGGTCTGCGCCTCCACCATGTCGCTGCTGAACGCCGGTGTGCCGCTGAAGGCCGCCGTCGCCGGCATCGCCATGGGCCTGATCTCCCAGGAGATCGACGGTGAGACCCACTTCGTGACCCTCACCGACATCCTCGGCGCCGAGGACGCGTACGGCGACATGGACTTCAAGGTCGCCGGTACCCGCAACTTCATCACCGCCCTGCAGCTGGACACCAAGCTCAACGGCATCCCGGCGTCGGTGCTCGCCGCCGCGCTGAAGCAGGCCCGCGACGCCCGCCTGCACATCCTCGACGTGATGAACGAGGCCATCGACTCCCCGGACGAGATGTCCCCGAACGCGCCGCGCATCATCACCATCAAGATCCCGGTGGACAAGATCGGCGAGGTCATCGGCCCCAAGGGCAAGATGATCAACCAGATCCAGGAGGACACCGGCGCCGAGATCACGATCGAGGACGACGGCACCATCTACATCGGTGCCGCCGACGGCCCGGCCGCCGAGGCCGCCCGCACCACGATCAACCAGATCGCCAACCCGACCATGCCGGAGGTCGGCGAGCGCTACCTGGGCACCGTGGTCAAGACCACGACCTTCGGCGCCTTCGTCTCGCTCATGCCGGGCAAGGACGGTCTGCTGCACATCTCGCAGATCCGCAAGCTGGCCGGTGGAAAGCGCGTGGAGAACGTCGAGGACGTCCTCGGCGTCGGCGCCAAGGTGCAGGTCGAGATCGCCGAGATCGACCCGCGCGGCAAGCTCTCGCTGATCCCGGTCATCGAGGGCGAGGAGAACGCCGAGGCCGCTTCCGAGTGAAGCGCCGCTAGCTGAACCCCGCGGCCCGCACGCCCCCAGCGGCGTGCGGGCCGCACCCTGTTGTCCCCACCGCTTCTCGACGGACCGCTTCATCTACGGAGGTACCCCCGTGGCCCAGGCCTCGGCGGCGACGCAGCGCCCCGGCACGACCCGGACCCTGCTGAAGGGCGCGGACGGCGCCGGAACCGTGCGCCGCACCGTCCTCCCCGGCGGCCTGCGCGTCGTCACCGAGACCCTGCCGACGGTGCGCTCCGCGACCTTCGGCATCTGGGTCGGCGTCGGCTCGCGGGACGAGACCCCGCAGCTCAACGGTGCCACCCACTACCTGGAGCACCTGCTCTTCAAGGGCACCGAGCGGCGCAGCGCGCTGGACATCTCGGCCGCCCTGGACGCGGTCGGCGGCGAGATGAACGCCTTCACCGCCAAGGAGAACACCTGCTACTACGCGCGGGTGCTCGACACCGATCTGCCGCTGGCCATCGACGTGGTCTGCGACATGCTCACCGGCTCGCTGATCCGCCCCGAGGACGTCGAGGCCGAGCGCGGCGTCATCCTGGAGGAGATGGCGATGGCCGAGGACGACCCGGGTGACGTCGTCCACGACCTCTTCGCCAAGGTGATCTTCGGTACCGGCCCGCTCGGCCGGCCGATCCTCGGCACCCAGGAGACCGTCCGGGCGCTCACCCGCGACCAGATCGCGAACTTCTTCCACCGCCGCTACAAGCCCGAGCACCTGGTCGTCGCCGCGGCCGGCAACCTGGACCACCGCAAGGTCGTCCGGCAGGTCGAGAAGGCCTTCGCGCCGCTGCTCGCCAAGTCCGAGGCCGCCCCCGCCGAGGCCCGGCGCGGCGTGAAGGCGCTGCGCACCGCGGGCAGGGTCGAGGTGCTCAACCGCGCCACCGAGCAGGCCCACCTGGTGCTGGGCGTGCCCGGCGTGCCCCGGCACGACGAGCGCCGCTGGGCGATGGGCGTGCTCAACGCGGCCCTCGGCGGCGGCATGAGCTCGCGGCTGTTCCAGGAGGTCCGGGAGAAGCGCGGCCTGGCGTACTCGGTGTACTCGTACTCCTCCTCCTACGCGGACAGCGGCCTGTTCGGCATCTACGCCGGCTGCCAGCCCAAGCGGGTCGAGGAGGTGCTGCGGATCTGCCGCGAGGAGCTCGCCAAGGTGGTCGCCGACGGCATCACCGAGGAGGAGCTGCGGCGCGCGATCGGCCAGATCTCCGGTTCCACCGTGCTCGGCATGGAGGACACCGGCTCGCTGATGAACCGCATCGGCAAGGCCGAGCTGAGCTACGGCCACCACCTGTCGGTCGACGACATGCTGGCGAAGATAGCGGCGGTGACCCTGGACGACGTCCACGAGGTGGCCCGTGATGTGCTGGGTGCGTACCGGCCGTCGCTGGCGCTGATCGGCCCGATCAACGACAAGCGGGCCGCCAAGCTCGCCGACCTGCTGGCCTGAAGGGACTTCTCACCATGACGCTGCGTGTCGCCGTGATCGGCGCCCGGGGCCGGATCGGCTCCGAGGCCGTCAAGGCCGTCGAGGCCGCCCCGGACCTGGAGCTGGTCGCCGCCCTGGGCCGGGAGTCGAAGCTCTCCGAGCTGACCGACGCCGGGGTCCAGGCCGTCGTCGAGCTGACCCACCCCGACTCGGTGATGGGCAACCTCGACTACTGCCTGCACCACGGCATCCACGTGGTCACCGGCACCACCGGCTGGACCGACGAGCGGCTGGCCACCGTGCGCGGCTGGCTCGACGAGGCACCGGAGCTCGGCCTGCTGATCGCCCCGAACTTCTCGATCGGCGCGATCCTCGGCATGAAGTTCTCGCAGATCGCCGCCAGGTACTTCGAGTCGGTCGAGGTCGTCGAACTGCACCACGACCACAAGGCGGACGCCCCCAGCGGCACCGCCACCCGCACCGCCCAGCTGATCGCCGCCGCCCGCGCGGAGGCCGGCCGCCCGCCGCAGCAGGACCCGACCACCCACAGCCTGCCCGGCGCCCGCGGCGCCGACGTCGACGGGGTGCCGGTGCACGCGGTGCGGCTGCGCGGCCTGCTCGCCCATCAGCAGGTGATGTTCGGCGACACCGGCGAGACCCTCACCATCCGGCACGACTCGCTGCACCACAGCAGCTTCATGCCGGGCATCCTGCTCGGGGTGCGCAAGGTCGTGGAGACGCCGGGGCTCACCCTGGGCCTCGAGCACTTCCTGGACCTGTGAGCCCGGCATGACCTCCCGTACCGGCTTCTTCGTCCTCTCCGGCGTCCTCGCCCTGGTCGCGCTGCTCTGCGTGGGCGAGGGCGTCCAGCTGATCGCCACCGGCAAGCCGCTCGGCATCGGGCTGGGCCTGTGCGCCTTCGTCATCCCGGTCATCGGCCTCTGGTTCCTGCGCCAGACGGTCCGCTTCGGCCGGGACAGCGAGCGGCTCGCCCGCGAGCTGGAGGCCGAGGGCGGCCTGCCGGTCGACGAGCTGAAGCGCACCGACGGCGGGCGGATCGACCGCGCCTCGGCCGACGCGGTGTTCGCCCGCCGCAAGACCGAGGCCGAGGCCGCCCCCGGCGACTGGCGGGTCTTCTTCCGCCTGGCGGTCGCGTACGCCGACGCAGGCGACGTGCCGCGCGCCCGCAAGACCATGCAGCACGCGATCCGGCTGCACCGCACCACCAGCACCACTGGCACCACCATCAACAAGCCTGCGAGGAGTAGCGCGTGAGCGACGACACGACGGCCCCCCAGTTCCGCGGCGACGTCACCGTGGACCTGGTCCGCAGCGCCGCCGACGACTCGGACGTCATCTGGGCGGCCCGGGTCTCGACGGCGGGGGAGCAGTCCCTGGAGGCGCTCCAGCAGGACCCGGAGAAGTCCAAGGGCCTGATCAACTTCCTGATGCGCGACCGGCACGGCACGCCGTTCGAGCACAACTCGATGACCTTCTTCATCAGCGCGCCGATCTTCGTCTTCCGCGAGTTCCACCGCCACCGCAGCGGCTGGTCCTACAACGAGGAGTCCGGCCGCTACCGCGAGCTGCAGCCGGTCTTCTACGTGCCGAACGAGGAGCGCAGGCTGGTCCAGCAGGGCCGCCCCGGCCGCTACGAGTTCGTCGAGGGCACCCCCGAGCAGCACACGACCGTCACCGCCTCGATGGAGGCCGCCTACCGCGAGGCGTACGGCCGCTACCAGGAGATGCTGGAGGCCGGCGTGGCCCGCGAGGTCGCCCGCGCGGTGCTGCCGGTCGGGCTCTACTCGTCGATGTACGCGACCTGCAACGCCCGTTCGCTGATGCACTTCCTGTCGCTGCGCACCAAGCGGGAGAACTCGGCGGTGCCGTCGTTCCCGCAGCGCGAGATCGAGATGGTCGCCGAGCGCATGGAGGAGCAGTGGGCCGAGCTCATGCCGCTCACCCATGCGGCCTTCGAGAAGCACGGTCGGGTCGCCCCCTGAGCTGCGGCGACGGGCATCCGGGGAGAGTGTCTGGCATGTCTGGATTGCGGCATTTCTGACCGCTCCCTACGCTCGTGAACACGGATTCCGGTGCTGCTTGAACCCCCGAGCACGCAGCACCGGAATCCCACGTCCCCGCTGCTGGAACCGCCTCCGCCGGGGCGGTGCACGACCGGTTCGCGGCCGGGCCCACCGGCGGCCCGTCATCGCGGCCGTCCGAGCCGTGGACCGGCCTGGGTGTCGCCCCACCGCCTACGAGTAGTTTTGGACGCATGGCTCCGACCTCCACTCCCCAGACGCCCTTCGGGCGGGTCCTGACCGCGATGGTGACACCGTTCACCGCCGACGGCGGCCTCGACCTCGACGGCGCCCAGCGCCTCGCCGCGCACCTCGTCGACTCCGGCAACGACGGCATCGTCGTCAACGGCACCACCGGGGAGTCCCCGACCACCAGCGACGCCGAGAAGGCCCAGCTCGTGCGCGCCGTGGTGGAGGCGGTCGGGGACCGGGCCCGGGTGGTGGCCGGGGTCGGCACCAACGACACCCGGCACAGCGGCGAACTGGCCCGCCAGGCCGAGGCGGCCGGCGCGCACGGCCTGCTGGTGGTCACGCCGTACTACAGCAAGCCTCCGCAGGAGGGTCTGTACCGGCACACCGTGGAGGTCGCCGACGCCACCGGGCTGCCGGTCATGCTGTACGACATCCCCGGCCGCAGCGGCGTCGCGCTGAGCCAGGAGACGCTGGTGCGGCTGGGCGAGCACCCGCGGATCGTCGCCAACAAGGACGCCAAGGGCGACCTCGGCGCCGCCGCCTGGGCGATCGCCCGCTCGGACCTCGCCTGGTACTCCGGCGACGACATCCTCAACCTGCCGCTGCTGTCGGTCGGAGCCGTCGGTGTCGTCAGCGTGGTCGGTCATGTGGTCGCCGGCGAGCTGCGGAGCATGATCGAGGCCTACCTGGCCGGTGATGTGGCCAAGGCCACGGCCGTCCACCAGCGCCTGCTGCCGGTCTTCACCGGTATGTTCCGCACCCAGGGCGTCATCCTGACCAAGGCCGCGCTGGAGCTCCAGGGCCTGCCCGCCGGCCCGCTGCGACTGCCCCTGATCGGCGCGACTCCCGAGGAGATCGCGCAACTGAAGAAGGATCTCGCCGACGGCGGGGTAGACCTGTAACAGACACAGACGTGCGCGCCCCGGCTCGCCGGCCCCTCACGGGGCCGCCGCTGGACCGGACCGAAGGCGCGAGAGCACAGACCTGGTAGGAAAACGACACTGAGAACGCACGCCATATGTCTCGCGGGGGAGGACCCCGGACATATGGCGTGCGTCGTGAGGAGAGTCTTTTGAGCCACCCGCATCCCGAACTCGGCGCGCCGCCTGCCCTGAAGGCGGGCGCCCTGCGCATCACCCCGCTCGGCGGTCTCGGCGAGATCGGCCGCAACATGACGGTCTTCGAATACGGGGACCGCATTCTCATCGTCGACTGCGGCGTCCTCTTCCCCGAGGACGAGCAGCCCGGCGTCGACCTGATCCTCCCGGACTTCAGTTACATCCGGGACCGCCTCGACAAGATCGACGGCATCGTCCTCACGCATGGCCACGAGGACCACATCGGCGCCGTCCCGTTCCTGCTCCGGGAGAACCCGGACATCCCGCTGATCGGGTCGAAGCTCACCCTCGCGCTGATCGAGGCCAAGCTCGCCGAGCACCGCATCCGCCCGTACGTGCTGGAGGTCGCCGAGGGCGACCGCGAGCGGATCGGCCCCTTCGACTGCCAGTTCATCGCGGTCAACCACTCCATCCCGGACGCGCTGGCCGTCGCCGTGCGCACCCCCGCCGGCATGGTCGTCGCCACCGGCGACTTCAAGATGGACCAGTTGCCGCTCGACGGCCGCCTCACCGACCTGCCGACCTTCGCCAAGCTGGCGGAGGAGGGCATGGACCTGCTGCTGGTGGACTCCACCAACGCCGAGGTCCCCGGTTTCATCCCGCACGAGCGGGACATCTCGGCCGCGCTGCGAAACGTTTTCGCGAACGCCGAGAAGCGCATCATCGTCGCCTCCTTCGCCAGCCACGTGCACCGCATCCAGCAGGTGCTGGACGCCGCGCACGAGTACAAGCGCAAGGTCGCCTTCGTCGGCCGTTCGATGGTCCGCAACATGGGCATCGCCCGCGACCTCGGCTACCTGAAGGTCCCCGGCAACATGGTCGTCGACGTCAAGCAGCTGGACGACCTGCCGGACAAGGAGGTCGTGCTGATCTGTACCGGCTCGCAGGGCGAGCCGATGGCCGCGCTGTCCCGGATGGCCAACCGCGACCACCAGATCCGCATCGTCGAGGGCGACACCGTCGTCCTGGCGTCCTCGCTCATCCCGGGCAACGAGAACGCGGTCTACCGGGTCATCAACGGCCTGACCCGCTGGGGCGCCAAGGTCGTGCACAAGGGCAATGCCAAGGTGCACGTCTCCGGCCACGCCTCGGCCGGCGAGCTGCTGTACTTCTTCAACATCTGCAAGCCGCGCAACCTCATGCCGGTGCACGGCGAGTGGCGCCACCTGCGGGCCGCGGCCGACCTCGGCATCGCGACCGGCGTCCCGCGCAACCGGGTGGTCATCGCGGAGGACGGCGTCTGCGTCGACCTGGAGGGCGGCGTCGCCCGCATCGTCGGCAAGGTGCAGGCCGGCTACGTCTACGTCGACGGCTCCTCGGTCGGCGACATCACCGAGGCCTCGCTCAAGGACCGCAGGATCCTCGGCGAGGAGGGCTTCATCTCCTGCTTCGTGGTGGTCGACTCCACCAACGGCAAGATCGTCGGCGGCCCGAGCATCCAGGCCCGCGGCTCCGGCATCGACGACGCCGCGTTCGTCCCGGTCGCGGCCAGGCTGCAGGAGGCGCTCGACCGCTCGGCGAGCGACGGCGTCCTGGAGATCCGCCAGGTGCAGCAGCTCGTCCGCCGGACCATCGGCAAGTGGGTGGCGGACAACTACCGCCGCCGCCCGATGATCCTGCCGGTCGTCGTCGAGGTCTGAGCCTCCCCGGCGTGATTTGACGTGGGGCAGCCCGGTGCGTAACGTTCTCCGGGTTGCCCCACGGGACGGCCCCCAGTCGAAGTTCTCGAACGAAATTCGAGAACGGAGCGGGAAAACGGCCCGAGAAACTCTGATAGAGTTCGGGAGCGCCGAAAGGCCGAAGCAAATCGGATGAAAGAAACTCCGGAAAACGGAGCGGAAAACATCTGATAAGCTGGAAACACGAAAGAACGAAGCGCCCGGAGGGCCGGTGTGAAAGCCGCCTGATGGAA
>NZ_JBEOSF010000051.1:0-59831 GCF_040302725.1 Kitasatospora sp. NPDC097605
GCTCGCGGCGCACGGCGCGTCCTGGCGGCCCAGCAGCAGCCCCTCCGGTCGCCGGGCGGCGGCCGGCGCGCAGGGTGGCGCGTCGGGGCGTAGGTACGCGGGGCGGGCGACGGGACCCGGTGCGCGCGGGACGGCGCCGGGCCGTCAGGCGGCCGCGAGCCGGCGGTCGAGAACGGCGAGAATCAGCTCCTCGATCCGGCGCGCCACCGCCCCGCTGTCGTCGTCGGGGCCGGCCAGCAGGTCGAAGGTCTCGAAGCTGGTCAGCATGAAGAGCAGTTCCACCAGCTCGTCGAGCTCGGCCTCGCCCACCTCAGCGTCGCGGTCGGCGAGCAGCCGGCCGAGCACCACCTGGAGTCCGCCGCGCCGCCGCTCGCCGCGGCTCTGCAGCGCGGTGTCGAGTTCCGGGTCGAGGATGCCCAGGCCGCGCAGCCGCCGCAGGGCGATCCGGCCGGAGGCGTAGAAGCCGGTGAGCACGTCGAGGACGGTGGAGAGCGCCTCCCGGCCGCTGGGCGCCATGAAGGCCGCGGGCATCCCGGCCATTCCGCCGCGCTGGGCCAGGTCGTCGAAGAGTGCCTCCAGCAGGCCGGTCTTCGAGTCGAACTGGTAGTAGACGGTCATCCGCGCCACTCCGGCGGTCTTGGCGACGGCGTCCATGCTGAACGAGGCCGGGCCCTTCTCCCCGGTCAGCAGCTCGCAGGCCGCCTCCAGAATGCGGGTGCGGGTCTGTTCGGCGGCTACCTGGCGTTGGCCGGCTCGGTACTGGCGTGGGCTCATGGGCTGTTGACGTCTCCTGAGGCGGGTGCTATGACATTCATTGTACACTCAGTCTATATAAAAATACGGGGGCAGGGAACGGTCCGGCACGGACCGTCTCCCGGGCCCGCCCCCGTGGAGGACCGGCGCCACTCCCACACACGACATCTCTCCACGCGGAGGCCACGATGAGGTATCGCCATGTGAGTGTGCCGAGGCTCGGCGGAGCCGAGGTCCTGCGGCTGTCCAGCGACGAGCTCCCGGCCCCGACCGTCGGTCAGGTCAGGGTCCGGGTGCTCGCCGCCGGTGTCTCCTACGGTGACATTCTGCTCCGTGCCGGCGTCATCCCCGGCGGACCCAAGCGCCCCTTCACCCCCGGATACGACCTGGTGGGGGTGGTGGACCAGGTCGGACCCGGCACCAGGGCCCCCGAGCCGGGCCAGCGGGTGGTGGCGCTGGTGCGCAGCGGCGGTTACGCGGAGTACGCGCTGGTCGCCGCCAACCGGCTGGTCGCGCTGCCCGACGGGGTCGATCCGGTGGAGGCCTCGGCGCTCGCCCTCAACTACTTCATCGCCCAGCAGATGCTGCACCGGGTGGCCGAGGTCCGGCGCGGCGGGACGGTGCTGGTGCACGGGGCGTCCGGCGGCGTCGGCACCGCCTTCCTGGAGCTGGCCGCGCTGGCCGGGGTCACCGTGTACGGCACCTGCTCCGCCGCCCGGGCCGAGCAGGTGCGCGCGCTCGGCGGGCACCCCGTCGACCGGGCCGGGGACTTCCTGCGGGTGGTGCGCGGACTGCCGGGCGGCGCGGTGGACGCGGTCTTCGACCCGATCGGCGGCCGGCACTTCCTGCGCTCGTACCAGGCGGTGCGGCGCGGCGGCGTGATGGTCGGCTTCGGCCAGAACGCCGCGCTGCGCGGCACCGACCAGCGGGACCTGCTGACCGGCGCCCAGGGGTTCCTGGGCGGCATCGTGCTGCCCAAGCTCATCCCGGACGGGAAGCGGACCCTGTTCTACAACGCCTGGAGCCTGGAGAAGTCCCATCCGGCCGCGTACCAGCAGGACCTCGCGACCGTGCTGGAGCTGCTCCAGAAGGGACAGGTCCACCCACGGGTGGGACGCACCATGCCGCTGGACGAGGCGGCGGACGCGCACCGCGCGATGGAGAGCGCGGCCGTGACCGGCAAGATCGTGCTCGTCACGGCCGCGGCGTAACCGGCCGCGACCCGGCGCGCGCCACCGGACGCGGGGCGTGCGCCGGCCGCCGTGCTTCCGTCCCCGGGGTACGGCACCGTGACCGGGGACGGGGCAGGAAAGGTTCCCAGCGTGTTGGGGATTCCCGACCCATGACGGTGGGACGGCCGGTCCGCAGGATGGCCGTAGCACCGCTTCCCCCCGCTGCCGTCCCGCCGGAGGTCCTCCGATGCGAACCGCCCTGCGCCGTGCCCACCGCCGTCTCCTGCTGCGCCGGTGGGCGCGACTGACCGGCCGCTACCTGGCGGACGGACTGATCTGGCTGGGGCTGGCGATGGGGGCGCTCGCCGCGCCCTCCGCCCTGCCGGGGGTGCGGAAACCGGAGGACGTGCTGCCCCCGCCGGGGGTGCCGGAGTGGCATCCGGAACGGGCCGGGGCGCGGCCCGCGCCGCTGACCCGGCACGAGGAGGAGCTGTGGGCGCACCTGCTGGAGCGCTGAGCGGCCCCCGGCTCCGGCGGCTCAGCTGCCGAGGCCGGCCCGCCGGGCCCGGACGGCCGCCTCGGCGCGGTCCGCGACCTGGAGCTTGCTGAAGATCCGGGAGAGGTAGTTGCGCACCGTCTTCATCGAGAGCCCGAACTCATTGGCGATGTGCGCGTTGTTGCGGCCGTCCGCGAGCATGGTGAGCACCGCCATCTCCCGGGGGGTGAGGTCGGGGAACGGTTCGCGCTCGGGGGCCGGCCGGCGGACCTGCGCCAGCAGGTGGGCGGCGGCCTCCGGGCCGAACAGCGCCCCGCCCTGGCTGACCGCGGTGATCGCCCGGCGGACGTCGTCCAGGCCGGCGCCCTTGACCAGGTAGCCCCGGGCACCGGCCCGGACCGCCGCGACGATGGAGTCGTCGTTGTCGTCGGCGGTCAGCATCACCACTGCGACCCGCGGGTGGCGGGCGAGCAGGGTCCGGGTCGCCTCGATGCCGTCGGTGCCGGGCATGCCGATGTCCATCAGCACCACGTCGGGTGCGAGCCGTTCGACGGCGGAGAGCACGTCGGCACCGTCGGTGGCCTCGCCGACCACCGTCAGTGAGTCGATCCGGTCCAGGAGTTGGCGTAATCCCGCCCGAAACAGCTCGTGGTCGTCGACGACCAGGATACGGAGGTTTCGAGGCACGACGGGGTCCATGGGGGCTCCTAGGGGAGGGTGAGGAAACGCGTGGAACGCGCGGAAGACCGGGGGTTGGCGCGGGTCGGTCGGGCACGGACTCCGCGACGGCCCCAGGACGGGGAGGAGGGGCCGGGGGGTGGGTCAGTCGAGCCGGCCGCTGTCGCCGGCCGGCGCCGCGTGCGGCAGTCGGATTCGGACCGCGGTGCCGTGCGGGGCCCGGGCCGCCACCGAGAAAACGCCGCCGAGTTCCTTGGTGCGGACGCACATGGACGGAAGTCCGATTCCGCGGACGGCGTCCGCGGAAATACCGATCCCGTCATCCTCGATCCACAGGTCGAGGCCGTTCCGGCCGACCGAGGCGGAGATCCGGCAGACCGACGCCCGCGCGTGCCGGGCGACATTGGCGACGGCCTCGCCGGAGATTTTCTTCAATTCGGTCTGGACGTCCTCCGAGAATTCGTCCAGGACGGTCGGCAGCTCGGTGACGAAGCGCAGCCGGCCGGCCCCGGCCTCCTCGAAGGCCCGGACCTGCCGGTCCAGGAACTGGCGCAGGGTGCCGGCGGACTCGACGGTCCTGGGCTCGGAGCGGTCGAGGTCCCGGATCACCCGGCGGACGTCGGCGATGGCGGTGCTGACGTCCTCCCGGGCCTGCGCCAGCAGGGCCGGGGCCTGCTCGACGCCGTCGTCGAGGTCGAGGCCGGCCAGCTCCATCCGCATGTGCAGCGCGGCCAGCCGGGGGGCCAGCGAATCGTGCAACTCCCGCCGGAGGCGGCGGCGTTCGTCGAGCCTGGCGGCGGCGTCCGGACAGCCGGACTCCGCGTCGGCGGCCAGGGCGGCGGCCGTGGCGGGGGCCGTCCGGCGCGGCTGGGCCGGCGGCAGACCGGCCGCTCCGAGGCCGGTGACCAGTCCGAGCAAGGTGCTCACGAGCCGGCCGATCCGGTCGGAGGTGTTCCGTTCACCGCGCGTAGTGAGCGCCGCCGCGCCGCCCGTGGCCAGGTTGGTCGGTCTTCGATCGGCCCTGCCGGAGGATTTTATTATCTGGTCCAGCATGGTTCCTGAGATCCCCCCGTCGCTCGCGTCTGACCCACTGTGCACGGGCGTTTCCTGGCGCGGGGAAATGGAATTCCTCGGGCATGTCCGAAAAACGGCACGGCGGACCCCGCACTATCGGTCCGTCGCGCGTTTCAATGCCGTGATCCCAATCCACCCGGGACAAGACCTTAGGCGCGCCGTTGCACAGGGCGCAAGGGTGGGAGAGCCGGGTGGGGGAGCGGGCCCTGACGGATTCGGACACTTGGTTGCACCCATGTGAGTGAGCACTTACCCTCATGGAGTCGGGCCACGAGCACGACCGGCGAACGAGGCGCGCGGCGCCCCGCCGGCGTCCCCCGGAGAGCCGAGGAGGCGACCCCATGGGCACATCCCGCACCACCGATCTGACGCTCGATCAGATCGCCGAGATCTACCGGACGATGAGCGTGATCCGGGCCTTCGAGGACCGCCTGCACGGCCTCGCGAAGAACCTCCCCGGCGCGGTCCACCTCTACAGCGGGCAGGAGGCCGTCGCCGCGGGCGTGTGCGCGGCCCTCGCCCCCGACGACTACCTCGCCAGCACCCACCGCGGCCACGGCCACGCGATCGCCAAGGGCTGCGACGTCGAGGCGATGATGAAGGAACTGCACGGCCGGCCCGACGGGCTCTGCGGCGGCAAGGGCGGCTCGATGCACATCGCGGACTTCGACCGCGGCATGCTCGGCGCCAACGGCCTGGCCGGCGGCGGCGTCCCGCTCGCCTGCGGCGCGGCGCTGATGGCGCGCCAGCAGGGCACCGGGCAGGTCGCGGTGGCCTTCACCGGCGACGGCGGCGCCAACCAGGGCGCCGTCCTGGAGAGCCTGGTGCTGGCCCGGATGCTCGACCTGCCGGTGATCTTCGCCGTCGAGAACAACGGCTACGCCCAGGCGACCCCCGCCGACCGGCACTTCTCCGGCACCGACATGGCCCAGCGCGCGGCCGGCTTCGGGATCCCCGGCGCGGTGGTCGACGGCTACGACGTGCTCGCCGTGCACGCCGCCACCACCGAGGCCGTGCGCCGCGCCCGGGCCGGCGAGGGCCCGACCGTGCTGGAGTTCCGGGCCGAGCGCTTCCACGGCCACATGGAGCTGTGGGACGACCAGTCCTACCGCCCGGGCGCCGACCCGGAGCGGCTGCGCAACGAGTCCGACCCGCTGCTGCTGCTCCGCTCCCGGATCGCCGACGGCACCGTGGCCGGGCCCGCCGCCTTCGAGCTGGACCGGCTCGACCGGGACGCCACCGCGCTCGTCGAGGCCGCCGTCGCGGCCGCCGCCGAGCCGTTCACGGCCGACCCGGGCAGCCTGCTCGACCACGTCTACACCCGCTGACCCGCCCCGGAGGAGGGATCCACGTGCGCACCATCACGTACCAGCAGGCGATCGGCGAGGCGCTGGCCCAGCAGATGCGCTTCGACCGCTCGGTGGTCCTCATGGGCGAGGACAGCACCAACGCCTGGGGCCCGACCAAGGGCCTGCACCGCGAGTTCCCGGACCGGGTGCTCGACATGCCGATCACCGAGGCCGCCTTCGTCGGCGCCGCGGTGGGCGCCGCCGCGACCGGTCTGCGCCCGGTGGTCGACCTGCTCTTCGTCGACTTCGCCACCGTCTGCTTCGACCAGATCGCCAACCAGGCCGCCAAGCTGCGCTACATGGCCGGCGGCCGGGTCTCGGTGCCGCTGGTGCTGCGCGCGATGTGGGGCACCGGCCTGCGCCGCGGCGCCCAGCACTCGCAGGCGCTGCACCCGCTCTTCGTGCACCTGCCCGGCCTCAAGGTGGTCGCGCCGTCCAGCCCGTACGACGCCAAGGGGCTGATGGCGCAGGCCCTGGTGGACGACGACCCGGTGCTGTTCCTGGAGCACAAGATGCTCTACTTCGTGCCCGGCGGCGTTCCCGAGGAGCCGTACGCGATCCCGTTCGGCTCGGCCAAGGTGGTCCGGCCCGGCACGGACTGCACGGTGGTCGCGATCGGCCGGATGGTCTCGGTCGCGCTCGCCGCCGCCGAGCAGCTCGCCGCCGAGGGCGTGCAGATCGAGGTGATCGACCCGCGGACGCTGTCCCCGCTGGACACCTCGACCATCTACGGCAGCGTGGAGCGGACCGGGCGGCTGGTCGTGGTGGACGAGGCCCACCCCCGCTGCAGCCTGGCCACCGACATCGCCGCCCAGGTCGCGCAGGACCGTTTCGCCGCGCTGCGCGGACCGGTCAGGATGGTCACCGGGCCGCACGCGCCGGTGCCGTTCAGCCCCGAGCTGGAGGACGCCTTCGCCCCCGGACCGTACCAGGTGGCGGCCGCCGTGCGCGCCACCGGGCTGGTGCGGAGCACCGCCTGAGCATCCGACCGACGACCGATCAGTTTCCGTACCGCTGTGCTGCCGGGCCCGGGTGCGGGCCCGCCGACCGAGGAGGAACCGAGTGACGTCCCAACCGTTCGTGAAGCAGCCCGACGAGGGCCGCGCCATCTGGCACGTGGGCGCGCTGCTCAAGTTCAAGGCGACCGGCGCCGAGACCAACGGGCAGTTCTGGCTCGCCGAGCAGCTGTCCCCGGCGGGCTACGCCTCGCCGGTCCACCTGCACACCCGCGAGGACGAGTTCTTCATCGTCCAGGAGGGTGAGATGGTGCTGCGGATCGGCGACGACGAGCACAAGGTCGGCCCCGGCGCGACCGTCTTCGCCCCGCGCGGCATCGCCCACCAGTACCGCGTGGAGACCGAGGGGACCCGGTTCCTGGTGCTGGGCACCCCGGCCGGGTTCGAGGAGTGGTTCTTCCAGACCGGCGAGCCGGCCACCAGCCTGGAACTGCCGCCGCCGCTCCAGGGCCCGCCGGACTTCGCCCGCCTGCTCGGCGCGCTGGAGCCGCTCGGCGTGCAGCTGGTCGGGCCGCCGCCCGGGCTGGGCGGGCCCGCCGGGCCGCCGCGCTGACCGGTGCCGCTGATCCCTTCGCCGGCCCCGCCGCCCTCCGCGGGCGGTGGGGCCGGCGTGCTGGTCGAAACCGGTGAGCGGGCACTCACCTGCACGCTATTCTTCGGGTACCCCTCCGCAGCCGCGGTCCGGTCAGGAACCGGCCGCCCCGTCCCCTCGGAGCCTTCATGAGTATGCGCGAGCAGATCGTCGACGCCGCAGAGCGGGTGATCCGGGACCTCGGCCTGGCCCGCTGCACCACCAAGGAGATCGCCGAGGTGGCGGGCTGCTCCGAGGGCACCATCTACCGGCACTTCCGCAGCAAGGAGGACGTCTTCCTGGCGGTCCTCGCCGAGCGGCTGCCCGGCCTGCTGCCGGTGCTGCGGGCGCTGCCGGAGGAGGTCACCAGCGAGGGCGAGGTGCGGGCGGCCCTGCAGCAGGTGGCCGAGGAGGCGCTCGCGTTCTACCGCGAGTCGATGCCGATGCTGCTGTCGGTCTTCGCCGAGCCCAAGCTGCTCGACCGCCACCGCGAGTGGATGCGGGCCAACAACGCGGGGCCGCACCGGGCCGCCGAGCTGCTGGCCGACTACCTGCGGCGGGCTCAGCGGGCCGATCTGGTCAGCCGGGACGCCGACCCGGTGGCGGCGGCCCAACTCCTGCTCGGAGCCTGCTACCTGGCCGCGTACGGGGGCGTCTTCGCCGCCCCGTCGGGCGGGTCGGAGGCGCTGCGCGAGGCCGAGGCCTTCGTCCGGCAGCTCTGGCGGACGCTGGCTCCGGCCGACCGGCCGGCGACGCCCGCGAGGAGCCGCGCCAAGGCCCGCTGAGCGGGCGAAGGACCAGCCCGCCGCCCGGTGAGCAGTACCGGGCGGCGGGCTCTCGCGTCCCGCCCCGAGCCCCGCGCGGGAGGCGAGCGGGGCGAATGGCAGGGGGCGGACGGCCTGTGCGGCCGTCCGCCCCCCTTGGTGCCCCGGTTCAGCCCTGGAGGCGCAGGACCTGGGCCGCCGCCGTGACCTGGCCGAGGTCCCCGGCGCACGGCATCAGCAGCAGCTCGTCGCAGCCCGCCTCGGTGTACTTGCCGACCAGCCCGCGCAGCTTGCCCGGGTTGTCGGCCGCGCCGCGCAGGATGTGGTCGACGAACGGCCCGGCGTCCCGGTAGTACGACCGCAGGTAGCCCTCGGTGTGCTTGCCGGCGTCCTCGCCGAGCGCGAAGTAGGCCAGCGCCACCAGCCGGGGCGCCTCCGTCCGCCCCTCCGCCGCCCACTGCTCGCGCAGCGCCTGGGCGCCCTGGGCGAACATCACCGGCCCGGTGCCGCCGCCGATCCAGCCGTCGGCCAGCCGGGCCGCCCGCCGCAGCGCGGCCGGCGAGTGCCCGCCCAGGATCAGCTCCGGCCCGTCCGTCCGGACCGGGGCCGGGCCGACCGCCGGCTCCCGGCCGGACTGCGCGTCGGCCCAGTGCCGGCGCAGCTCGACCACCTGGGTGCCCGTCCGGGCGCCCCGGCCGGTCTTCTCGACCTGGCCGACCTCGAAGTCGTCCTGGCGCGAGCCGACCGCCAGGCCGAGGGTCAGCCGACCGCCGGAGAGCCGGTCCACGGTGGCCGCCTGCTTGGCGAGCAGCGCGGTGTTGCTGCGCAGCGGCGAGATCAGGATGCTGGTCGCCAGACCGATCCGCTCGGTCACCGCCGCGGCCGCGGCGAGCGTGGTGAGCGGCTCCCAGCTGGTGTGCACCAGGCGGTCGATGGTGCCGAGCGTGGAGAACCCGGCCTCCTCGGCGAGCCGGGCCCAGGCGACCACGTCGGCGCCGGCCGCGCCGGCCAGCGAGGTCGGCAGTCCGATTCCGACCTTCATCTCACTCACCCTCGATCGGCTGGTCGTGACGGCGGGAGAGCACGTTCTCCATCGAGGCCAGCCGGAAGAAGGCCTGCGCGCCCTCCCGGCTGGTCATGTCGCGCGGAACGGCGAGGTGCTTCTCCAGCTCCCGCTCGAAGTCGCGGACGGCGGGCTGCTGGCTCATGTGCGCGGCCACCAGCGGCAGCGGGCCCTCGATCTCGATCACCCGGACGGCCAGCTCCTTGCCCACGAAGGCCTGGGTGCCGAGGAGCTTGCCGACCACCGTGCCGTCGGGCGTCTTGACGTCGAAGTCCGGGCGGCCGCTCTTGCGGAACAGCTCCTTGACGATGTCCTCGCTGCCCGGCAGCAGCGGGTAGTACAGCGCGTGCCACGTGCTCATGGTCGTCTCCTGACGGTTCGGGGCCGGGCTCGGCCCGTCGGTGGGTGCGGGGGACCGCGGGGCGGGTGCCGTCACTGGCTGGCGGTGACGCCGCCGTCGACGTACAGCACCTGGCCGCTGATGAAGCCGGCCCGCGGCGAGGCGAGGAAGGTGACGGCGTCCGCCACCTCGTGCAGCTCGGCGGTGCGGCCCAGCGGGATCCGGCCGAGCACCATCCGCATGAACTCCGGGTTGGCGGCGTTCTCCTGGACGAAGTCGGTGCGCACGAAGCCGGGGGCGACCGCGTTCACCGCGATCCCGTGCCGGCCCCATTCGGCGGCCAGCTGCTTGACCAGCAGGTCCAGGCCGGCCTTGCTGGCGCCGTACGCGCTGAAGCCGCGCCGGGCGCCGAACTTGCCGCGCACCGAGGAGAGGTGGACGATCCGGCCGCCGCCGGCCGCGATCATCGCCCGGCCGACCGACTGGGAGAGCCAGAAGGCGCCCAGCAGGTTGGTGTCGACGATGGTGCGCCAGTCCTCCTCGGAGATGGTCTCGGCGCCGACGGTGACCAGCGCGCTGGCGCAGTTCACCAGGACGTCGACGCCGCCCCAGTCGGCCGTCACCGCGTCCACCAGCCGCTCGACGTCGGCGCGGTCGGCGACGTCCACGGCGTACGGCGCGACGGTGCCGCCGCGGGCGGCCAGCGGGGCCAGCCGTTCGGCGGCCTCCTCGGCCTTCTTCAGCGAGCGGCCGGCGACGGCGACCTTGGCGCCCTGCGCGGCGAGGTCCTCGGCGACGGCGGCGCCGATGCTGCCGTAGCCGCCGACCAGCAGGACCCGGCTGCCGAGGAACTCCCGTTCGGCGGGGACGCGTTCGGGCGCGGGCCGGGGCGGGGCGCCGGCGCCGGGCGGGCCGCCGATCCCCGGGGGCGGGCCGCCGAGGCCCGGAGGCGGTCCGCCGAAGCCCTGGGGCGGACCGGCGACCCCGGGGGGCGGGCCGGCGCCCGGGCGTCCGCCGGGCGGGCCGGGCGGTTGGGTCGGTGCGGCTGCCGTCATGGCAGCACCTCCCTGTCGCGTGTCGGTGTATGCGGACGTTCTGATGGCGGTCGGGACCGCTCAGGCGGCGGGCAGGCCGAACAGCTCGGCGGCGTTGCCGTGCCGGATCCGGGCGACGGTGGCGGCGTCCAGGCCGAGGCCGTCCAGCCGGGCCAGCGAGGCGTCCAGCGGTGCGCTCATCGGCGGGGAGTCGGTGCCGAACATGACGTTGCCGGCCCCGAAGGCGTCGACGGCGGCGGCCACGGCCCGCAGGCTCGGGGTCGCGGTGTCGACGTACACCCGGCGCAGCGCCTCGGCGAGCGGCGGGACGGCGGGGCCCTGGGGCCCGGCCGTCCCCGGTCGGCCGGGACCGCCCGCACCGGGTCCGCCGACCCCCGGCGGCGGCCCGCCCGGAGCGCCGCCCGGAGCGCCGCCGGGAGCGCCGCCGGGGGCGCCGCCCGGCCGCCCGAAGGTGACCGGCATCCGCCGGGCCAGCTCCAGCCGCTCCAGCAGCAGCGGCAGCCCGCCGCCGCAGACCGGGGCGACGATCCGCAGCTCCGGGTACTTCTCCAGCCACCCGGCGAACAGCACCGCCGCCGTCCCGAGCGTGACGTCGCACGGCCGGGCGATCTGCTCGACCAGCCGCAGGTCGTCCAGCTCGCCGGCCCCGGCCGGCTCGGCCGGCGGGTGCAGCATCACCGGGGTGCGGTACTGCGCGGCCATCGCGAAGAAGGCGTCGGCCCGCAGGGTGTCCAGGAACCGGCCGGCGATGCTGGAGTTGACCATCAGCCCGACGAATTCTTCCTGCTCCAACCGCTTGGCGGCGGCGGCGAGTTCGGCGTCGGAGCCGAGCGGGTTGGTGTAGACGTAGCCGCGCAGCGCGGCGGGCCGGGCGCGGACCTGCTCGCCGAGCCAGTCGTGGAACCGTTCGAGGGTGTCCAGCGGCTGGCGGTAGTTGTCCAGGCCGGGCGTGCGCACCATGGTGCCCGCGCCGACGGGACTGCCGACCAGGGACATGGTGATCCCGGCCGCCGCCTTGAGCTCCACCATGCCGTCGACGTCGGCGAGGCTCGGCGGCATGGGGAAGCGGCGGAAGAGTTCGGGCGACGTGATGTGGCCGTGCACATCGATCGTCATCGGCTCGGCACCTCCTGGGACGGCCGCCGGCCGGTGGCGCGGCGGGGTGGTCACGGGCCTCGGACGCTCGGTGAGTGAGTGCCCGCTCGCACCGTAGGGCGCGTCCGGTGGGCGCGTCAACACGGCATGAGGAACGCCGGGTTGGTGCAACGAACGGGCTGGGAGAACGGCCCGGGACGGCCGGGACGCGGTCCGTGGGTGCCCGGGCGACGTCCCAGCCCGGTGGAGACGGATGCCTCCTGACACTGGGACCGCCCGGCGGCAAGGATGAGGCCGCGGGGCCGCCCCGGGGGCCGAGATGCCCCGGCCCCCGGGGTCCCGCCCTTCCGCATCGGGCGACCCCGCCCCGGTCCGCCGCGTTCCGTCGCGGCGGACGTCCCGCGATCCCGGATCGATTCGAGGAATCGATATGAAGGACTTGAAGAGCAACTCGGACGTCTGGCTGGTGACGTCGTCCAGCGTTCAGCTCGGCACGCTGTGGATCATGAAGACCTCGATCCTGCCGATGCTGAACTCGCTGCCCTACGACCGGTACGTCAACACCTGCCAGCTCATCGACATGCACGTGTTCCACCCGATCGCCTTCTGGAACGGCCTCGCCACCGCCGCCGTCGGCGCCACCAAGGCCGTCCGGACGGAGAGCAAGGTGGCCAAGGTGCTGTACGCGGCCGGCACCGTCGGCATGGCGACCGTCGCGGTCGCCTCCGAGGGCGTCAACCGCCCGATCTGGCGCCAGATCGAGCGCTGGAGCCCGTACCGGGACAGCGACGCCGCGTGGCGCGGCAAGCGCCGCCGCTGGCACCTGGCGCACGAGACCCGGACCATGGGCGCGATCGGCGCCGCGGCCTGTTTCGTGCTCGCCTCGCTGCTCTGAGCCGCGCCCCCGCCTCTCCTCCGTCCGTCCCCGGACCCGCCCCGGCCGTGTGCCGGCCGGGCCGTCCGCCGAGCAAAGGACTGTCATGACCTCGTCCATCGAGAGCGCGGTGGAGGCCAACAAGGCCCTCATCCGCGACCTGACCGAGCGGGCCTTCAACGACGGCGACCTCTCCGCCATCGGCGACCGCTTCGCCGAGGACTACGTGGTGCACGCCCCCGGCCTGCCCCCGATGCCGCCCGGCCCGGACTCCTTCCGCCAGGCCGTGCTGCTGTGGCGCAACGCCTTCCCGGACGTCCACGTGACCGTCGAGGACGTGGCCGGCGACGGCGACCGCGTCTACGCCCGCTTCACCACCCGCGGCACCCACCAGGGGCAGCTGTTCGACATCCCGCCCACCGGCAAGCCGGTCACCGTGCACGAGATGTCGTGCCACCGGGTCGTCGACGGCCGGGTCGTCGAGTCCTGGATCGGCGACAACGTGCCCCGGATCCTGCTCGACATCGGCGCCATCCAGCCGGTCGGCCGCCCGCGGCACTGAGCAGTCCAGCCACCCGAACCAGCCCGAGGGGAGCCCGCATGCACCGCACCCTGATCATCGCCCGGATGCTGCCCGGCGCGGAGGGCGACGTCGCCCGCGTCTTCGGCGAGTCGGACGAGACCGAACTGCCCCGGCTCGCCGGCGTCACGCACCGCTCGCTGTACCTGCTCGGCGACGCCTACGTCCACCTGCTGGAGACCGACGACCCGGGCCCGGCGGCGGTCGAGGCCGCCCGCCGGCACCCGGAGTTCGCCCGGGTCAGCGAACGGCTCACCCCGTTCATCTCCCCCTACCTGCCCACCTGGCGTTCGCCGCAGGACGCGGTCGCCCGGTGCTTCTACAGCTGGGAGCCCGGCGCCGGCGGTCGGTGAGCCCGCCCTCCGCCGCCGGCCACGGCCGACCCGGGGCCCGTTCACCCCGGCCGGCCGTGCGGCCCAGGAGCAGTCCCCAACACCGGAGAAAAGAGGCAGCACCATGACCGACCACCAGGCCGGCGGGACGACCACCGTCGTCACCGCGGAGGAGATCGAGAGCGTCCTCATCACCAGCGCCGGCGCGGCGCCGGACGTCTTCGACGGCTCCCGGCACGTCCCCCTGGAGGAGCTCGGCCTCGACTCGCTGGCCGTGCTGGAGCTGGAGGCGGTGATCGCCGACCGCTACGGCCTGAAGGTCCCGGACGGCGCCGTCGCCCTCAGCGTCGACCAGATCGTCGCCGAGCTGCAGTCCGCCGGGGCGGTGGGCTGAGCGATGGCCGGGCACACCGAGAACAGCATCGTCATCCAGGCCCCGCTCAAGCTCGTCTGGGACGTCACCAACGACGTCGCCGGCTGGCCGGAGCTGTTCACCGAGTACGCCTCCGCCGAGATCGTCGAGCGGCGCGGCGAGACCGTCCGGTTCCGGCTCACCATGCACCCGGACGAGGAGGGCCGGATCTGGAGCTGGGTCAGCGACCGCACCGTCAACGCCGCCGACCGCACCGTCCACGCCCACCGGGTGGAGACCGGGCCCTTCGCCTACATGCAGATCCACTGGCGCTACGAGGAGCTGCCCGGCGGCGGCACCCGGATGACCTGGATCCAGGACTTCGCGATGAAGCCCACCGCCCCGGTCGACGACCAGGGCATGACCGACCGGCTGAACACCAACTCGCCCATTCAGCTGGAGGTCATCAAGAGCAAGGTCGAGGCCCTCGCCGCCGGCCCCGACGCCGCCGACCCCAGCACCGCCGAGAAGGAGTGAGCGCCGTGGCCGCCAGGAACATCCGCATCATCGCCGTCGACGACGTCCCCGCCAACCGCAAGCGCGGCGGCGAGACCCGCGCGGTGCTGTCGCCCGGCACGGTCGGCTCGACCTCCGGCTTCATGGGGATCGCCCGGCTCCAGCCGGGGGAGCGGATCAGCGAGCACTACCACCCGTACAGCGAGGAGTTCCTGCTCCTCATCCGCGGTGAGCTGACCCTCGACCTCGACGACAAGCCCTTCGAGCTGTTCGCCGGCCAGGGCCTGGTCATCCCCAAGGACGTCCGGCACCGGCTGCGCAACACCGGCTCCGAGGAGGCCTTCGCGGTCTTCCACCTCGGCCCGCTGGCGCCGTCCCCCGAGCTCGGCCACGTCGACACCGAGGACGGCCCGGGGACCACGGCGGACGCCCACATCGTGCTGGGGGAGCGATGACCGCCTTCCCCGCCACGGGCGCCCGCCGGGTGGTGGTCACCGGGATCGGCGTGGTGGCGCCCGGCGGCACCACCCGGGAGACCTTCTGGGACCTGATCACCTCGGGCCGCACCGCGACCCGCCGGATCTCCGCCTTCGACGCCTCGGCGTTCCGCTCGCAGATCGCCGCCGAGGCCGACTTCGACGGCGCCGCCGCCGGGCTCACCCCGCTGGAGCTGCGCCGCGCCGACCGCTATGTGCAGTTCGCGCTCGCCGCCTCCCAGGAGGCCGTGCTGGACGCCGGCCTGGAGCTCGACGAGCGCACCCGGGAGGCCACCGGCGTGGTGCTCGGCTCGGCGGTCGGCGGCACCATCGTGCTGGAGGACGAGTTCGTCGTCGCCAGCGACTCCGGCCGCAACTGGCTGGTCGACCCGGACGTCACCAGCCCGTTCCTCTACCAGGGCCTGATCCCCAGCAGCCTGGCCGCCGACGTGGCGGTGCGGCACGGGGCGCACGGCCCGGCGGTGGTCGTCTCCACCGGCTGCACCTCCGGCATCGACGCCATCGGCCACGCCTACCAGCTGCTGCTGGACGGCGAGGCCGAGGTGATGATCACCGGGGCCTCGGACTCGCCGATCTCGCCGGTCACCGTCGCCTCCTTCGACGCCATCAAGGCCACCACCCCGGACAACGACGACCCGGAGCACGCCTCCCGGCCGTTCGACCGGGACCGGCACGGCTTCGTGCTCGGCGAGGGCTGCGCGGTGCTCGTCCTGGAGGAGCTGGAGCACGCCCGCCGGCGCGGCGCCCGGATCTACTGCGAGGTGGTCGGCTACGCCAACCGCGGCAACGCCTTCCACATGACCGGTCTGCGCCCGGACGGCCTGGAGATGTCCGAGGCCATCAACGACACCCTGCGCCAGGCCCGGTTCAACCCCGAGGACGTCCGCTACATCAGCGCCCACGGCTCCGGGACCCGGCAGAACGACCGGCACGAGACCGGCGCCTTCAAGCGCTCGCTCGGCCACGCCGCCTACGGGGTGCCGATCAGCTCGATCAAGTCGATGGTCGGCCACTCGCTGGGCGCGATCGGCGCGATCGAGATGGCCGCCTGCGCGCTGGCCGTCGAGCGCGGCGTCGTCCCGCCGACCGCCAACTGGCAGAACCGCGACCCGGAGTGCGACCTCGACTACACGCCCAACACCGCCCGCGAGGTGCGGGTGGAGGCGGCGCTCTCGGTCGGCAGCGGCTTCGGCGGATTCCAGTCCGCGATGCTCTTCGCCAAGCTGGGGAGGGGCCGATGAGCGCACGGCGCGCCGTCATCACCGGCATCGGCGTGGTCGCGCCGAGCGGCATCGGCAGCGAGGCGCACTGGAAGACGGTCTGCGGCGGCGAGAGCCGGATCGGTCCGATCACGCTCTTCGACGCCACCCCGTACGAGACCACGCTGGCCGGCGAGGTCCCGGACTTCGACGTCAACCGGTACGTCGAGCGCCGGCTCCAGGTGCAGACCGACCGCTGGACCCACCTCGCCTACGCGGCGGCCGAACTGGCCCTCGGTGAAGCGGAGTTGGACCCGTCCACGGTCGAGCCCTACAAGTTCTCGGTGGCCCTGGCCAGCTCCTCCGGCGGCAACCAGTTCGGCCAGCGCGAGCTCCAGCGGCTCTGGCAGCCGGACACCTCGCGGACCGTCGGCGCCTACCAGTCCATCGCCTGGTTCTACGCCGCGACCGTCGGGCAGCTGGCCATCCGGCACCAGGCCAAGGGCCCGTCCAGCGTCCTCGTCTCGGAGGGCGCCGGCGGCCTGGACTCGCTGGCGCACGCCGCCCGGCTGGTCCGCCGGGGCGCCGACGTGGTGCTCGCCGGCGGCACCGAGGCACCGCTCGGCCCGTACGCGCTCGCCTGCCAGCAGCGCAGCGGCCGGCTGTACACCGGCACCGACCCGGCCGCCGCCTACCTGCCGTTCGACGAGCGGGCCGGCGGCTACGTGCCCGGCGAGGGCGGCGCGGTGTTCGTCGTCGAGGACCTGGAGCACGCGCTCGCCCGCGGCGCCCGGATCCGCGCCGAGATCGCCGGCTGGGCCGCCACCCAGGACGCCGTCGCCGCCGGCCGCACCGCCACCGGCTCGGTCCGCCAGTACGCCCGCGCGCTCGGCACCGCGGTCGAACGGGCCGGCCTCACTCCGGGGGACGTCGACGTCGCCTTCCCGGACGCGGTGGGCGTGCCCGGCTACGACCGCACCGAGGCCGAGGCGCTGCGCGCGGTCTTCGGCCCGGACGGACCGGCCGCCGTCACCACCCAGAAGCCGCTCACCGGCCGGCTCTACCAGGGCGGCAGCGCCCTGGACGCGGCCACCGCCGTGCTCGCCATGGACTACGGCCTGATCCCGCCGTCGGCGGGCCCGGCCCGTCCGGCGGACGGCTGCGACCTGCCCTTCGTCCGCGAGGAGCAGGCCGCCGAGGTGCGCACCGCGCTGATCGGCGCCCGCGGCTTCGACGGCTTCAACAGCGCCGTCCTGCTGCGCGCCCACGCCTGATCCCGATCACCCACCGACCCGGAAGGAGACCGCCATGCCGGTCGTCGAGGGCGCGGCACAGGGCCGCGTGCTCTTCCTCATCACCGTGAAGGAGGAGCGCCGGGAGGACTTCCTCACGGCGTACGAGCAGATCCGCCACCTGGTCGCCGAGGGCGTCCCCGGTCACCTGCGCGACCAGGTCTGCCAGTCCTCCACCGACCCGGAGCAGTGGCTGATCACCAGTGAGTGGCGCTCGCTGGACGACTTCGTCGCCTGGGAGCGGACCGAGGAGCACCGGGACCTGGTGCGCCCGATGCGCGAGTGCTTCAGCGACGCCAAGTCCATCCGTTTCCACATCAAGGCCGAGACCTCGCGGGACACCCCGCGGGCGGGCCTTTCCACTCCTACCACCGCGGGGTGAGGTCATGACACGGACAGTGATCATCGGTGGCAGCGTCGCCGGCCTGGTGGCCGCGCTGGCGTTCGCCGACCTGGGACACGACGTCACGGTGCTGGAACGGGACGCCAACGAGGCGCCGGACACCGTCGACGACGCGCACGGCGACTGGCAGCGGCCGACCGTGCCGCAGCTGCACCACTCGCACGCGTTCGGCTCGCTCGGCACCAACCTGCTGCGCGACCGGCTGCCGTCGGTCTACCAGGCGCTGGTCGCGGCCGGCGCCCGGGAGATCGAGCTGGGCAAGGCGATGCCGCCGACCCTGGCCGACAAGACGCCGCACCCGGCCGACGCCGAGCTGCGGATGCTCGGCTGCCGGCGGACCACCTTCGAGCTGATCCTGCGCCAGGAGGCGCTGCGCAAGCCGGGCATCTCGCTGCGCCGGGGCGAGACGGTGCGCGGTCTGACCGTCGCCGAGCGCGGCCCGGCCCGGGTGACCGGCGTGGTCACCAAGGACGGCCGCACCGTCGAGGCCGACCTGGTGATCGACGCCGGCGGCCGGCGCTCGCAGGGCCACGAGTGGCTGCGCGAGCACGGCCTGGCCGAGCCCGAACTGGTCGCGCACAGCGCCGACATCACCTACTACACCCGCTACTACCGGGCGCTCGGCCCGCGCCCGGTGGGCCCGCTCAACCGCGGCTTCGGCGCCGGCGGGCTCTGGGACCACTACACCGGCGTGATGTTCCTCGGCGACAACAACACCTTCGCCATCTCCTTCGGCATCCTGCCGGACGACGCCGAGCTGAAGCAGATGCGCGCCGAGGACGTCTTCACCGCGGTGGTCCGGGCCACCCCGCTGCTCGCCCCCTGGGTGGCGCCGGAGGCCTCCGTGCCGATCTCGCCGGTGCACGCGATGGGCGGCCTGGACAACTCGCTGAAGCTGTACGCCCAGGACGCGCAGCCGGTGCCCGGCTTCCTGCCGGTCGCCGACGCGGTCTGCACCACCAACCCGGCGTTCGGCCGGGGTGTCTCGCTCGCCATCGCGCACGTGCTCGGGCTGGCCGACCTGGTGCGCGAGCACCCGGAGCCGGACGCCGAGCAGGCCGCGCTGGCGGCCGGCCTGGCCGGGCGGACCTTCCGCCCGTGGTTCGAGGACGCCGTCCGCAACGACGCGGGCCGCGCCCGGCTCTGGCGGGCCACGGTGGCCGGCCAGCAGCTGCCGCCGCTGCCGCCGGACGTGCTCACCTTCGGGACGGTCGCCGAGGCGGCCGCCACCGACGAGGTGGTCTGGCGCCGGCTGGTCCGCACCATGATGTCGCTCGACAACCCGGCCGGCCTGTACGAGGACGAGGAGATCCGGCTGCGGGTCAAGCAGGCGGTCGCCGGCTCGCCGCCGCCGTTCCCCGCGCCGGACCGGGCCACCCTGGTCGACATCGTCCGCCGCGCCGCGGTCTGAATGACCTGACGCTCCGTCATCACCGTTCCGCCCCGCCCCGCATCAGCCACAGGAGGACAGTCATGAAGGTCGTCGACCACCCGAACGCCAAGCTCATGGAAGCGGTCTACGCCGCGTTCACCGTGGGCGACGTGCAGAAGGCGGCCAGCTACTGGACCAAGGACTGCGTGCACTACTACCCGGGCACCAGCGAGCTGTCCGGCGCGCACGAGGGCATCGAGTCCGCGCTGGCCTTCGCCGGCCGGATGTTCGAGATCTGCCAGGGCCGCATCCAGATGGAGATCCACGAGATCGGCGCCAGCGACTCGTTCGCCTTCGCCACCGTGTTCACCCGCTACGAGCGCGAGGGCAAGAGCCTGGAGATGCCCTTCGTCAACGTGGCGCGCATCCAGGACGGCCTGATCGCCGAGTTCTGGACCTACCCCGAGGACCAGTACGCCGTCGACCAGTTCTGGGCCTGACCGCCCCCGACGATTGAGAGGTCGCATCACCATGGCAGGCATCATCAGCAGTTGGGGTGACAACACCAACGGCCAGCTCGGCGACGGCGGCACCGTCAACCGGGCCACCGCGCAGGAGATCAAGGGCCTGGAGAACGTCGTCCGGGTCGCGGCCGGCAGCGGCCACGCGCTGGCCGTCACCGGCGACGGCGAGCTCTGGGGCTTCGGCCGCAACGCCTTCGGCCAGCTCGGCGACGGCTCCACCGAGAACCAGGCGACCCCGGTGCGGACCGTCGGCCTGCCCGGCCGGGTCCGCACCGCCGGCGCCGGCGGCGGCCACAGCGCCGCGCTGCTGGAGGACGGCACCGTCTGGGCCTGGGGCGCCGGCTTCTTCTGCGCGCTCGGCGAGGCCAACTTCGGCGTGCAGCCCGTCCCGGTCCGGGTCGAGGGCCTGGAGGACGTCGTGGACCTGGCGGTCGGCGGCGCCCACAACCTGGCGCTCAAGGCCGACGGCACCGTCTGGTCCTGGGGCCGCGACGACCGCGGCCAGCTCGGCGACGGCCCCGGCTCGATGCGCGAGGGCCGGATCGTCCGCTCCTACATGACCGCCTCCTTCGACTGCCGGCCGCGCCCGGCCGTGGTCGAGAACCTGGAGCCGGCCGTCCGGATGAGCGCCGGCGGCGGCCACAGCCTGGTCGTGCACGCCGACGGCACCGCCTCGGTCTGGGGCTTCAACGACCGCGGCCAGCTCGGCGACGGCACCACCGTCGACCGCGCGGCCCCGCAGAAGCTCACCGGCCTGCACGCGGTCGCCCAGCTGGTCGGCGCCTACCACCACACGGTGGCGCTGCTGGCCGACGGCACCGTCTGGGCCTGGGGCCTCAACGACGGCGGCCAGCTCGGCGACGGCACCACCGTCGACCGCGCGGTGCCGGCCCCGGTGCCCGGCCTGACCGGTGTCAAGGCGATCGCGGCCGGCGGCGGCGGCACCGACGCGGCCCCCGGCAACGGCGGGCACGCGCTGGCGCTGCTGGCCGACGGCTCGGTGCAGGGCTGGGGCTGGAACAACTGGGGCCAGCTGGCCGCCGGGCAGGTCCAGATCGTCCCGACCCCGACCCGGATCGCGCTGACCGGCCCGGCGGTGGGCGTCGCCGCCGGCGGCGAGATCCCGCCGACCAACAAGTTCATGGCCAACCCGGGCGGCGGCTTCGGCTTCGCCCTGCTGGGCTGAGACCCGGCCCCGTGCGAACGCCGGGCGGCCCCGGCCCGTCCAGGGCCGCCCGGCGCGGGCCCGTCCGGCCCGCCCACCCATGACCGCTGACCTCGGGCCGGGGCGCCGTCCGCCCCCGGCCCGGTCCCCGCAGGGAGGCCTCACCCCAATGACCGCCGTTCCCCAGACCGCCCCTGCCTCGGCCGGCGCGGTGTTCCTCTCCGAATTGATGTTCCCGTCCACCCCGCGCTGCCTGGCGCTGGCCGCCGAGTTCAGGATCGCCGAGCTGCTCGCCGAGGGCCCGCTGCCGGCCGCCGAGCTGGCCGAGCGCGCCAACGTGGCCGCCGGCCCGCTGGCCAAGGTGCTCGCGCTGCTCGCCGAGGACGGCGTCTTCGAGGAGACCGAGCCCGGCGTCTTCGCCAACACCGAGCTGTCCGAACTGCTCCGCCCCGGTGTGCCCGGGTCGATGGACGCGATGGCCCGGATGGTCGGCGCCGAGTGGCTCTGGTCCTCCTGGGGCGCGCTGGACCACAGCCTGGAGACCGGCAAGCCCGGCTTCGAGAAGGTGCACGGCACCGCGCTCTGGCCCTGGCTGCAGCGCAACCCGGCCGCCGCCGCGACCTTCAACCAGGCGATGACCGACTTCACCGACGCGCTCGCCGACGCCCTGGTCTCGGCGTACCCCGAGTTCGCCCGGGCCGGCACGGTCTGCGACCTCGGCGGCGGCCAGGGCACCTACCTGGCCGCGATCCTGCACGCCTACGACGCCGTCACCCGCGGCGTGCTGGCCGACCTGCCGAGCGTGATCGAGCAGGCCCGCACCCAGCCCGACGTCGCCAAGCTGGCCGAGCAGGGCCGGCTGGACTTCCAGCCGGTCGACTTCTTCGCCGGGGTCCCGGCCGGGATCGGCGCGTACGTCACCAAGCAGGTCTGGCACTCCTGGCCGGACGAGGCGCTGGTCCGGCTGCTGCGCCGGTGCCGCGAGGCCTCGCCGGGCGCCCGCTTCGTCGCGGCCGAGCTGGTGCACCGCGAGGGCGTGCCGCGGTTCGTGAAGAACTTCGACCTGGTCATGCTGGTCACCATGAGCGGCGAGGTGCGCACCGAGGAGCAGTTCGCCGAGGTCTTCCGGCGCGGCGGCTTCCGGCTGAACCGGGTGGTCCCGACCGGGACGGCCTTCTCGCTGCTGGAGGCCGTGCCGGACCCGGACCCGCTGGACTGAGCGCGGCCGGTTCCGGGGTCCTGCTCCGGAACCGCTCCGGCGGAATTCCGGAGAAGCACGGAAAAGGGCCCGGATCCCTCACGGATCCGGGACCTTTTCGGATTTTCCCCGGGCCGCCCCCGGGGATTTCCCCCGGGGGCGGTGCCGGTCATTCGAAGCGGAATTCCGCGAGGCCGCCGGACGGCCGGAACCCGAACGACTCGAAGAGGTTCCGAATGGCGCTGTTCCCGTCGGCGGTGACGGCCAGGCCGACCGGCGGCCGCTCCCCTCCGTGCACCTCGGCCAGCACCTCGGCGAGCAGCGCCCGGCCGTAGCCGCCCCGGCGGTTCTCGGGCCGGACGTACATCGGGTTGTACCGGACGACGCCGGCGACGGTGGCGGTCCGGCCGAGGATGGCGACCGGGCGGCCGTCGTCCTCCCAGACCCGCAGCAGACCGCCGGTGATCTGCCCCTGGACCGATCGTGCGGCGGTCTCCCGGCTGAGCCCGGCGCCGTGCGCGGCCTCCAGGCACCAGTCGGTGAACAGCTCGGACTCGTCGGCCGCGGCGGCCCTGGTCTGCCCGGACGGCACCGGGCGGCCGAGCGGCAGCGGGGCGCCGTCCAGCCTGAGCACCTGCTCGCACCGGCCCGGGCGGGCGGGCCGGCCGGTGGCCTCGGACCAGGCGGCGGCGAAGGCCGCGGCCGCCGTGTCCGGCCCGATCACGCCGGGCAGAAGGTCCGGTCCGGCGCCCAGTTCGGCGCCGAGGGCGGCCGCCGCGGCGTCCGGCATCCCGCTCAGCACGACCAGATGCGGCGCCGTGAAGGCCGCCACGCCGACCACCGGCGCCGTGCCGGAGTCAGGATCCTCGACCCGGCTCCAGGCGATCGGCGGGGCGGTCGGCGGGCGGAACTTCGCCCCCGCCATCATCGTCAGCAGGATGGAATTCTCGACGGGGTTGCCGGCAATCCACTCACCGGTTTCCGAGACGAACTCTTCGGTGTTTCTCGTGGTTTTTACGAGCATGTCGAAAAAGTATCCCGGGGGTGGTTCGCTGGCAATGGTGCGCGCCCGGCCGGGGCGATGTTCCGGTCAGTTCGCGCCGGGCCGGCCCGCACCCGGAGCGCCCGGGCCGCCCGCACCCGGACGGCCGGGGCCGCCCGCGCCGGGACCGCCCTGGCCCGGACCGCCGCCCTGACCCGGGGCGCCGCCGGGGCGTCCCATCGTCCCGGCCGTGACGCCGGCCGTCATGCCGCCCTCCAGCCCGAACAGCGAGCCGGTGACGAAGCTGGCCGCGTCGCTGCCGAGGAAGACCACCGCGTTGGCGACCTCCTCCTCGGTGGCGATCCGCCCCAGCGCGGTGGCCGCCCCGGCCCGCTCCAGCGCGCCCGGCTGGCCGCCGACCCGCTGGCGGAAGTCCTCGGTGTCCACCGGCCCGGTGATCAGCGCGTTCACCCGGATGCCGGCCGGGCCGGCCTCCAGCGCGGTGGCCCGGGTCAGGCCGACCACCCCGTGCTTGGCCGCGGTGTACGCGCCCAGGCCGAAGGCGGTGCCCTGGACGCCGGCGGTGGAGGCGTTGTTGATGATGCTGCCGCCGCCGTTCGCCCGCATCGCGGCGATCTCGTGCTTGAGCGAGTGGTAGGTGCCGATCAGGTTGACGGCGATCACCTGGCCGAAGGCCTCGGCCGGGACCCGGTCCAGCGGGCCGAACGCCCCGCCGCCGCCCGCGTTGTTGAAGGCGATGTCCAGCCGGCCGTGTCGCTCGACCGTGGTACCCACCAGCCGGGCGACGTCATCCTCGACGGTGACGTCGGCGGCGATGAACTCCGCCTGCCCGCCCTTCTCGCGGATCCGCTCCACGACGGCGTTGCCCAGCTCAGCGCGCCGGCCGGAGACCACCACGTGCGCTCCCGCCGCGGCCAGCGCGGCCGCCGCGGCCGCGCCCATGCCCGACGTCGAACCGGTCACGAGTGCGATCTTCCCCTGGAGTTGACTCATCGTTAGCTGCCCTTCCGGGCGGCCGGTGGCCACCCTTGACGTTGGCTCTTGACGGCTTATTTTGATTGTATAGTCTATACGAATTCAAGCTCGGAGCAAGGACTCCGAGCCGGCGAGCGCCTCCTCGAGGAGTACCCCATGAGCGCCCCGTACGCTGCACCCGCCCCGGAAGTGCCACGTAAAACCTTCTTGACGATCTTCGCCGCCCTGGTCCTTGCCATGTTCCTGGCGGCCCTGGACCAGACGATCGTGGCGACGGCCCTGCCGACCATCGCCGGTGACCTCGGCGGCGTGACCCATCTGGCCTGGGTCGTCACCGCCTACATGCTGGCCGCCACCGCGGCCACGCCGCTCTGGGGCAAGCTGGGCGACCTCTACGGCCGCAAGCTGATGTTCCAGTCGGCCATCACGATCTTCCTGCTCGGCTCGGCGCTGTCCGGGATCTCCGGCAACATCGGCCAGCTGATCGGCTTCCGCACCCTCCAGGGCCTCGGCGCGGGCGGTCTGATGGCGCTGGCCATGGCGCTCATCGCGGAGCTGGTCCCGCCGCGCGAGCGCGGCAAGTGGCAGGGCTACGCGCAGTCCTGCTTCGTGCTCGCCGGTGTGGTCGGCCCGCTGATCGGCGGCGCCTTCGTGGACCACCTGTCCTGGCCGTGGATCTTCTACATCAACCTGCCGATCGGCGTGGTCGCGCTGCTGATCGTGAGCTCGGTGCTGAAGCTGCCGGTCAACAAGCAGAAGAAGCAGCTGGACTACCTCGGCTCGGCGCTGCTCAGCGGCGCCATCGTCTCCGTGCTGCTGGTCTCGGTCTGGGCCGGTGACCAGTACTCCTGGGGCTCGGTGCAGATCATCGGCCTGCTGGTGCTCGCGGCCGTGCTGCTCGCGGGCTTCGTCTGGCAGGAGAACCGGGCCAGCGAGCCGGTCGTCCCGCTGGCGCTGTTCAAGGACCCGGTGGTCCTGGTGGCCACCCTCGGCCTCTTCCTCACCTCGGTCTCGCTCTTCGTGGCGACCGTCTACACCCCGCTCTTCCTCCAGGTCGCCAACGGCGACAGCGCCACCGAGTCCGGCCTGCTGCTGGTCCCGATGATGCTCGCCACCGTGGCCAGCCTGACCCTGTCCGGCAAGGTGGTCGAGAAGACCGGCAAGTACAAGCTCTTCCCGATCGTCGGCCTGCTGATCATGGCGGTCGGCCTCTACCTGATGTCGACGCTCAAGGCGGACTCCTCGCAGGTCGCCGCAGGTGTCTTCCTGGCGGTCTTCGGTATCGGCTTCGGTCTGGTCACCCAGGTGCTCATCGTGGCGGTGCAGAACTCCGTCGAGATGCGGCAGCTGGGCGTGGCCACGGCGGCGGCCAACTTCTTCCGCTCGCTCGGCGGCGCCATGGGTGTGACCATCTTCGGCGCCATCCTCAACTCGCAGCTGCGCGAGTGGCTGCCGAAGAAGGTGCCGGCCGACGCCCTGGCGCGGCTCGGCACGGACGGCCTGCTGACCGCTCCGGCCAAGGTCCGGGCGCAGCCGCCGGCGGTGCGCGACGGCGTCTCCGCCGCGCTGGCCGAGTCGCTGCACGTGGTCTACCTGATCGGCATGGTCATCGCGGTGATCGGTGCCCTGGTGGTGGTCTTCCTCCAGGAGCGGCCGATGCGGGCGCCGATGGGCGCGCCCGGCGGCAAGGGACCCGGTGGCCCCGGCGGCCAGCAGGGCCAGGGCGGCCCCGGCGGCGGCCAGTGGCAGGGCCAGGGTGGCCAGGGCGGCCAGGACGGCCAGGGCGGCCAGGGCCAGGGTCAGGGCGCCCCGGGCGGCGGCCAGTGGCAGGGGCAGGGCGCCCCGGGTGCCCCGGGAGCCCAGCCCGGACACGCCGGTCCCGCGGCCGGCTGACGGGCCGCCGGGCCGCCCGGTCCTCGGGCAGGCGTCGCCCCCTCGACTCCTCCTCCCCCATCGTTACCCCCGGCGATGGGGGAGGAGGCCTTTCCGGACCAGGGGCTGACGCAACATCAACGACCGGAACGGCTCGAAACGGACGCCGGAAGCCATCGCGGAGTGAGTGTTCACCCGCTAGGCTGGACGCGCAGTCGGCACCCCGGCCGCGGTGGGGCGGGGTGTCTGGCACGGCCTTCCCCGCCGCACTCCGAGCGCCGGGATCCCCGGCGCGACCAGCCACCAGGAAGCGGGTCGACTCCATGGCCGACATACCCAGCCAGCGGCGTGCACTCTCCCGGGACCTCCCGCCCGCCGCCGCCCCCGGCATACCCCCGGCGACCAGGATCGGTGTCATCGGTCTCGGCGTGATGGGCGGCGGGATGGCCTCCCGGCTGCTCGACCAGGGCCACCGGATCGTGGTCCACAACCGCACCCCCGAGCGCACCGCCCCGTTCGCCGCCCGCGGCGCGGAGGTCGCCGCCACCCCGGCCGAACTGGCCGCGAGCGTGGACGTGGTGCTGCTCAGCCTGGCCTCCGAGGCGGCCGTCGAGGAGCAGTTGTTCGGCGCCGGCGGGGTGTTGGAGACCCTGCCCGCGCACGGCATCGTGATGGACACCAGCACCGTCTCCCCGGACTTCGCCCGCTCGGTGGCCGAACGGGTCGCCGGGCGCGGCCGCAGCTCCGTCGACGCCTGCATCATCGGCAACGGCCAGCACGCCAAGGACGGCGAACTGCGCTTCATGGTCGGCGGATCCGCCGAGGCCTTCGATCGCCTGGGCCCGGTGCTGGAGCCGCTCGCCAAGGAGATCCGCCACCTCGGCCCGAGCGGCCTCGGCGCCACCGCCAAGGTCATGCTCAATGTGCTGATGGGCGTCGAGATGCAGGTGCTCGCCGAGTCCGTGACGCTGGCCCAGCGGGCCGGCATCGACCGCGAGCTCGCCCTGTCGATGATCAGCGAGAGCGGCTTCAGCTCGCCGGTGATGCGCTACAAGGCCGGTGTGATGCGCCGCCGGGCCTACGGCGAGCCGCAGTTCCGGCTCGACCTGATGCGCAAGGACCTCCGGCTGGCCACCGCCGAGGCCGGCCGCCTGGGCGTCGCCACCCCCGTCTGCGACGCCACCCACGAGACGCTCGTCGCCGCTGCCGAGGCCGGCCTCGGCGAGCTGGACTGCGCCGCCGTGCTCTCCCACGCGGAGGCCGCCGCCGGCCTGGCCGGCACCCCGGACCGTACGTGAACCACTCGACCTCATCGAGGAGTTGATCCACGTGTCCCAGCCCAGACGGCCCCGGGCAGCCGGTTTCGGCACCGGCCTGGTGGCCCTGCTCACCGCTCTCGTGCTGCTCGCCGCCACCAACGGCGCCGGCGCCGAGGACACCGAGGCCCGCCCGCGCTCCGGCAACTGGACCAGCTGGCAGGCCGATCCGGCCGGCAGCCGGTTCAACGGCCAGGAGCACCGGATCACCCCGGCCACCGTCGGCAACCTCGACCTGAAGTGGGCCTTCGGCCACGCCAAGGTCCCCGGCGTCTACCTCGGCAGCCAGCCCGCCGTCGCGGACGGCGTCCTGTACGTCGGCGGCGCCGAGGGCACCTTCCACGCCCTGGACGCCCGGACCGGCGCGGCCCGCTGGACCTTCGACGTCGCCCCGGTGGCCGGCGCCCACTCCACCACCAGCCCCGACCCGGTGCGCAGCAGCCCGGCCGTCGAGGGCAACACCGTCTACTTCGGCGACAACCGCGGCTACCTGTACGCCCTCGACCGCTGGAGCGGCGCGCTGCGCTGGTCGCTGAAGCTCGACACCCACCCGCAGGCCCAGATCACCAGCTCGCCGCTGGTCTACAACGGCCAGGTCTACATCGGCATATCCAGCAAGGAGTCGGGCGCCACCTTCGACCTGACCTACCCCTGCTGTACCTTCCGCGGCTCGGTCGTCGCCGTCAACGCGGCCACCGGGCAGCTGACCTGGCGGCACTGGACCACGCCCGAGCCGCAGCCGGCCGGCACCTGGCCGAACGGCGCCAACCGCTACGAGCCCTCCGGCGTCGCGGTCTGGAGCTCGCCGGTGGTCGACCGGGAGACCGGCACCATCTTCGTCGGCACCGGCCAGAACTACACCGGCGCGGCCGGCGACACCGACTCGGTGCTCGCCCTGAACGCCGCCACCGGCGCCGTGCGCTGGCGCTCCCAGGAGGTCTTCCCGGACACCTTCACCGTCGCCTGCGGCATCCCCGGCGCCGACGCGTACTGCCCCAGCAAGGCCAACGGCACCGACCACGACTGGGACTTCGGCGCCAGCGCCAACGTCTTCAGCATCGGCAACCGCCGGGTGGTCGGCATCGGCCAGAAGAACGGCGTCTACCACGTCTACGACGCGCTGACCGGCGCCAAGGTGTGGGACCGCGCGGTGGTCGCCGACCCCAACACCAAGGGCGGCAGCTCCGGCATCCAGTGGGGCACCAGCTACGACGGCAACCGGCTCTACGTCGCCACCTGGTTCGCCAACCCCGGCACCCTGTACGCGCTGGACCCGGCGACCGGCGCGATCCTCTGGCAGACCGAGAGCCCGGCCGACGGCTGCCAGTGGGGCGGCGCGGCGGCCAACCCGGAGCTCTGCCAGCGCGCCTTCACCCCCGCGGTGAGCGCCAGCCGCGGCCTGGTCTACGAGGGCGGCGCGGACGGCAAGATGCGGGTCTTCTCGGCGAGCACCGGCGCGGTGCTCTGGCAGTACGACGTGGTCCGCGACTTCACCACGGTCAACGGCGTGCCGGCGCACGGCACGGCCCTGTCCGGCGGCGGTGGCGCGGTGGTCGCCGACGGCATGCTCTACGTCCAGGCGGCGTACTACCCGCAGTACCCGAGCGCATCGGGCGGCGCATTGCTCGCCTTTTCCCTACGGTAGGACCCGTCGGCGTAAGCGAAGGTCAACTCATGGCCGGCGGCGCTCAGTTGCCGCCGGCCCCGGCAAGGAGGAAAGTCATGGAGATCGTCGTGGTGGGAGCGGCCGGCCGGACCGGTCGGCTGCTGGTCGAGAAGGCCCTGGAGAACAAGCACGGCGTCACCGCCCTGCTGCGCGACCCGGCCAAGCTGCCGGTGGAGCACGAGCGGCTGGCCAAGGTGCGCGGCGACGTGTTCGACGTCGACTCGCTGACCGGCCCGCTGGAGGGGAAGGACGCCGTGGTGGTGGCGCTGGGCGTGACCAGCCGCACCACCACGACGGTGTTCTCCGAGGGCGTGCGCAACGTCATCGCGGCCGCCCGGGCGGGCGGGGTGCGCCGACTGGTCACGATGTCCTCGGCGGGCCTGGAGACCAAGCACCTGCCGGCGATGCAGCGCTTCGTCGCCGAGTTCGTGGTGGACCGGGTCTACCGCAACATCCACCTCGACCTCGGCCGGATGGAGGACGAGGTCGAGGCCAGCCCGCTGGACTGGACGATCGTCCGGGTACCGATGCTCACCGACGGCCCGGCGACGCCCAACTACCAGGCGGTGGTGGGCGGTCACATCGCCAAGGCGTCGCGCATCGCCCGGGCGAACGTCGCCGACTACATCGTCACCCATCTGGATGACACGGCCACCTACGGCCGGCGCGTCGAGGTGGCCAACTGATGACCCCCGGCGGAGGCCGGCCCGCCCGCGGCACGTCCGCGGCGCGGGCCGGCCGCGCGCCGGAAGGCCACCGCCGCCGCTGATCGAGGGGGAAACGCACCGTGAACATCGTCGTCTTCGGCGCGACCGGCGGCACCGGCCGCCACTTCCTGGAGCTGGCCGGCGCGGCCGGACACTCCACCGTCGCCTTCGCCCGCGACCCGCTGGCCCTGGTCGACGCCCGGCCGACCACCATCCGGCAGGGCGACGTCCTCGACCCGGAGGCGGTGGCCCGCGCCGTCGAGGGCGCGGACGCGGTGGTCTCCGCGCTCGGCATCGGCTACAGCCGGGCCGCCACCACCGTCTACTCGGCCGGCACCGGCCACATCCTCAAGGCCATGCACGCGGCCGGGGTGGCCCGGGTGGTCTGCGTCTCCACCACCAGCATGAGCCCGGCGCCCTGGCACGCCGCCCCGTTCCAGCGGGCGCTCACGTCCTGGGTGCTGCACCCGATGCTCCGCCGGCCGTACGCCGACATGGCGCGGATGGAGCGCCTGGTGCTGGCCGACACCGAGCTGGACTGGACGCTGGTCCGGGCCGCCCGGCTCACCGGCGGCCGGGCCCGCGGCCGCTACCGCACCGCGGCCGGGCGGCGGCTGCCCGGGGCCTGGTCGATCTCCCGGGCCGACCTCGCGCACTACCTGCTCGGCGCGCTCGACGACCCGGCCGCCCGTCGCGCGGTCGTCGAGATCGCGTACTGACCGCTCGTCCACCGACCGCCGACCGCCACCGCCCGCCGTCCGTACTCAACGAGGGGTACGGCCGGCTACTCCCGCGGTGCGATGCCCGGCCCCCGCGGACCGGGCAGAGTGGGGGGTGATCCCGCGGATCACCCAAGCCGTGGGCCGGCGGCCGCACACCATCCACCCCGGTGGCCGCCGGCCCGTGGCCCGCGTCGCCCCTCGCCCCTCCGGAGCACAGCCGATGCCCACACCTCCTGGTCCGCCCGCCGCCGGCACCCCGGCGCCCCCGTCCGCGGCCCCGACGGCTCCCGACGGGCCCCCGGCCGACCGCGCCGGGCGCCTGCGGCTGCCCCGGCACGCCCGCCGGGTCTGGCTGGTCGTGCACGTCGCCTGCTCGGTCGGCTGGCTCGGCCTGACCGCGGGCGTGCTCGCCCTCGGCATCGCCGGCCGCTTCTCCGACGACCCCGACACCGTGCGCGCCGCCTACCTGGCCCAGCGGATCTTCGCCGACTGGCTGCTGATCCCGATCAGCCTGCTCTCGCTGCTCTCCGGCGTGCTGCTGTCGCTCGGCACCACCTGGGGCCTGCTGCGCCACTACTGGGTCGCCGCCAAGTTCTGGCTGACCCTGGCCGCCACCCTGGCCTCGATCTTCGCGCTGCGCGCCTTCATCCACGACGCGGCCGGCCAGGTCGCCGCCGGCACCGTCCCGCCGGACGGCCGCGCCCCGCACGTCCTGGTCATCGCCCCCTCGGTGGCGCTGCTGATCTACCTGACCGCCACCGTGCTCTCCGTGGTCAAGCCCTGGGGGATGACCAAGCGCGGCCGGCGCCTGGCCGCCGAGGCCCGCGCCGCCCGCACCGGCCGGGCCGCCGCCCCGGCGCCGGGGCGGTGACCCTCCCCTGTCCATGAGCACCGATCACGACCCGTACGGCGGCCCGCCCTGGACCAGGCCGGCCTGGACGCGGTTCTCCGCGCTCCTGGTCGCCCTGGTCCAGCTGGTCGGCTCCACCGCCGCCGCCCACCAGCAGCCGGACCGGGCCGCGCTGGACGCCGCCGGGTACGCCCTGCTGCTGCTCGGCCCGGCCCTGCTGCTGCTGCGCGACCGCTACCCCGGCCCGGTGGTGGCCGCCGTCACCGCCGTCACCACCGGCTACCTGCTGGCCGGCTACCCCTACGGCCCGGTGTTCTTCAGCCTCGGCGTCGCCGTCTACGGCGCACTCGCCCGGGGCCGCCGCCGGTGGGCCTGGATCTCGCTCGGCGTCGGCTACCTGGTCCACCTGTCCAGCTCCCACCTGCTGCCGCACTCCTGGCAGCGCGCGCCCGGGCCCGGCCCCAGCTGGTGGCAGGAGGCCGGCGCGGCGGCCTGGCTGCTGCTGATCCTGGCCGGCGCCGAGATCATGCGCGCCCGCGGCGAACAGCTCGCCGCCCGCCGGATCGCCCGGCGGCAGGCCGAGGAGAACCGGGCCGCCGAGGAGCGGCTGCGGATGGCCCGCGAACTGCACGACATCCTGGCCCACTCGATCTCGGTGATCCACCTCCAGGCCGGGGTCGCCCTAGAGCTCATCGACGAGCACCCCGACCAGGTGCGCGCCGCGCTGACCGTCATCAAGGCCACCAGCAAGGAGGCGCTGGGCGAGGTCCGCCAGGTGCTCGGCACCCTGCGCGGCCCGGACGGCCAGGCCCCGCGCACCCCCGCCCCCGGCCTCGCCCGGCTGCCCGAACTGGTCACCCAGGCCGGCCACGCCGGGCTCACCGTCACCCTGGAGACGGCGGGCCCGGCCCGGCCGCTGTCCGCCCAGGTGGAGCTGGCCGCCTTCCGGATCGTCCAGGAGGCGCTCACCAACGTCATCCGCCATTCGGCCGCGCGCACCGCCACGGTTCTGATGGACTGGTCCTCCCCGGACGGGCTGCTGCTCCGGGTGGACGACCCGGGCCCGGCCGCCGGCGGCGACGGCGGCGGCTCCGGCAACGGCCTGATCGGCATGCGCGAGCGGGCCGCGGCCTTCGCCGGCGAGCTGACCGCCGGACCGCACGGCGGCGGCTTCCGGGTCCGGGCATGGCTGCCCGACCCGGCGGGGTCGGGCACGGTGGGCGAGAAGGGGCGGTCGGGATGATCCGAGTACTGCTGGCGGACGACCAGGTCCTGGTCCGGGCGGGCTTCCGGGCCCTGCTCGACGCCCAGCCTGACATCGAGGTGGTCGGCGAGGCCGACGACGGCGAGGCGGCCGTCCGGCTGGTGGAGGAGCTGCGGCCGGACGTCGTGCTGATGGACATCCGGATGCCCGGCACCGACGGCCTGGAGGCCACCCGGCGGATCTGCGCCCGGCCCGAGCTGGCCGGGGTCCGGGTGGTCGTGCTGACCACCTTCGAGCTGGACGAGTACATCTTCGAGGCGCTGCGGCTGGGCGCGGCCGGTTTCCTGGCCAAGGACACCGAACCGGCCGACCTGCTGCGGGCGGTGCGGGTCGCCGCCGTCGGCGACTCGCTGCTCTCCCCGGGCGTGACCCGCCGGCTGATCGACGAGTTCGCCAGCCGCTCCCGGGAACCGTCCGCGGGCGGACGGCGGTTGGCCTCGCTCACCGACCGGGAGCGCGAGGTGCTGACCCTGGTGGGCATGGGCCTGAGCAACGACGACATCGCCCGCCGCCTGGTGGTCAGCCCGCTCACCGCGAAGACCCACGTCAGCCGCGCCATGGTGAAGCTCGGCGTCCGCGACCGGGCCCAACTGGTCGTCCTCGCCTACGAGTCCGGCCTGGTCCGCCCCGGCTGGCTGGGATAGGAGCAGAGCGGTCGGCGGGGGAGGAGCAGGACGGCCCCCACTCCGTACTCCCCGCGTCGTACCCCCGGTGCCGCTCCCCGGAGGACGCGCCGGACCCCTCCTCGGCGGGACGCTCGTGGTGGCCTCGGGAAGCGTCCGGGGCCGGCGCGCGGCCCCCCGTCCGAACCCGCGGGGCTCATCGAGGAGTTGACCGACATGCAGAGCACCGCACTACTCGCGGACACGATCTGCCGGGACGGCTGGGGGCCGTGGAACGGGGGCCCGGGCCCGTGGTTCCTGCTCTTCCCGCTGTTCTGGCTGCTCGTCCTGATCACCCTGTTCACCGTGCTGCGCCGCCGCGGCTGGGGCCGTCGCGGGCCGTGGGGCCCGCCGTGGGCCGGCCAGTGGGGCGGTCCGTGGAACGGCGGCGGACCGGGCTGGCGCGGCGGTTGGCCGGGCGGTCCCGAGGGCCCGCTGGCGAACCTGGCCCGCCGGTACGCCGAGGGTGAGATCGGCGAGGAGGAGTACCGCACCCGCCGGGACACCCTGCTGGAGCACCTGCAGGGCCCGGACGACACCAAGCCGGGCCAGGGCGGCGCCAAGTGACCACCTTCCCGCTACTCGAACTGGTCGACACCGACCGGATGGCCGCCCGGGTCACCGAGGCGGTGAAGGTCTACGGCGTCGGCCGCACCGAGGTGCGCGCCCTGGACCACGTGACCGTCGGCTTCCCGGCCGGCCGGCTCACCGCGATCATGGGGCCGTCCGGCTCCGGCAAGTCCACCCTGCTGCACTGCGCGGCGGGACTGGACCGGCTGACCGCCGGCACCGCGATGATCGGCGACACCGAGCTGGAGAACCTCAGCGACCGCCGGCTGACCCTGCTGCGCCGGGAGCGGATCGGCTTCGTCTTCCAGTCCTTCAACCTGGTGCCGGTGCTCACCGCCCGGGAGAACATCACGCTGCCGGTCGACCTGGCCGGCGGCGAGGTGGACCGCCAGTGGGTGGAGACCCTGATCGACGCGGTCGGGCTGCGCGAGCGGCTCGACCACCGGCCGAGCGAGCTCTCCGGCGGCCAGCAGCAGCGGGTCGCGCTGGCCCGGGCGCTGGCCGGCCGCCCCGAGGTGGTCTTCGCCGACGAGCCGACCGGCAACCTGGACTCCCGCACCGGCGCCGAGGTGCTGGAGTTGATGCGCCGGGCGGTGGACGAGATGGGCCAGACCGTGGTCATGGTCACCCACGACCCGACCGCCGCCGGCTACGCGGACGAGGTGCTCTTCCTCGCCGACGGCCGGCTGGTGGACCGCATGGAGCGGCCCACCCCGGCCGGGGTGCTGGACCGGATGAAGGCCTTCGACCACGTCCCCGCGGCCGGGCAGGGAGGCGTCCGGTCATGAGCAGCAGCGCCACCGCCACCCTGCGGATCAGCCTGCGCTCGCTGGCCGCGCACAAGCGGCGGCTGGCCGGGACGTTCACCGCGATCCTGCTCGGGGTGGCCTTCCTGTCCGGCACGCTGGTGCTCGGCGACACCCTGCGCGGCAGCTTCGACACCCTGTTCGCCGACGCCAACCGCGGCACCGACGCCGTGGTGCGCAGCGCCGACGTGATGGACACCGAGAACACCTTCGGCGGCGTCCGGGCCCCGGTGGACCTGGCGCTGGCCGACCAGCTGCGCCAGGTGCCCGGGGTGGCGGCGGCCGAGCCGGCGATCCAGGGCTCCGGCCAGCTGATCGGCAAGAACGGCAAGGCGGTGGGCGGCCAGGGGCCGCCCACCCTGGCCGGCTACTGGCAGACGGACAGCGGGCTCAACCCGTACCGGCTGGCCGAGGGCCGGGCGCCGCAGCGGCCGGGGGAGGCGGTGATCAACCGGGGCGCGGCCAAGGCCGGCGAGCTGAAGATCGGCGACACGACGATCCTGCGCGCCCCCGACCCGGTGACGGTGACGATCGTCGGCATCGCGACCTTCGGCGCCAAGGCCGACGGCATGGGCCAGAACACCTGGACCGGGCTGACCCTGGAGGACGCCGAGCGCTATCTGACCCCGAAGGGGCAGGGTCAGGCCACCTCGATCCAGTTCCGGGCCGCCGGCGGGGTCTCCCAGCAGGAGCTGGTGACGGCGCTGTCGGCGAAGTTGCCGGCCGGGCTGGAGGCGGTGACCGGGACGAAGGTCAGCGAGGAGGCCACCAAGCAGGTGTCCAGTCGCTTCCTGACCATGTTCACCACCCTGCTGCTGGTGTTCGCGGGCATCGCCCTGCTGGTGGCGACCTTCACCATCCACAACACCTTCGCCATCGTGGTGGCCCAGCGGACCAGGGAGAACGCGCTGCTGCGGGCGCTGGGCGCGGCGCGCGGCCAGGTGCTGGCGGCGACCCTGGCGGAGGCCGTGGTGGTCGGGGTGGCCGCCTCGGTGGCCGGCCTGCTCGGCGGGATCGGCGTGGCGGCGGGGCTGAAGTCGCTGTTCAAGGTGATCGGCTTCAACCTGCCGACCGGCGGCCTGGTGATCGGCGCGGTCTCGGTGGCGCTGCCGCTGCTGGTGGGCACGGTCACGGCGGTCGCCTCGGCCGTCGCCCCGGCGGTGCGGGCGGGCCGGACGGCGCCGCTGGCCGCGATGCGGGCGGTGGCGGTGGACGGCGCGGCGGCCGGCCGGGCGGGCCGGGTCCGCTGGATCGCCGGCGCGCTGCTGGTGGCGGCCGGGGTGGCCGGCACGGTGGTCGGCGCGACCGACGGCCCGTCGGTGGGGCTGACCGCGGGCGGCGCCGTGACCACGCTGCTCGGCGTGGTGGTGCTCGGCCCGGTGTTCGCGACCTTCGTGGTGCGGCTGCTGGGCGCCCCGCTGCCGAGGCTGCGCGGCATGCCGGGCGTGCTGGCGGAGCGCAACGCGGCGCGCAACCCGAAGCGGACGGCGGCGACGGCCAGCGCGCTGATGGTCGGGGTCACGGTGGTCTCGCTGTTCACCGTCTTCGGCGCGTCGATCAAGGCGACCATGGACGACACGGTGAGCCGGACCTTCGCCGGCGACCTCGCGGTCTCCACCGGGGGCTTCCGCGGCGGCGGGCTGAGCCCGAAGCTGGCGGACGCGGTCGGCGCGCTGCCGGAGGTGCGCCAGAGCGTGGGCCTGGGCCGGGGCGTGGCCCGGGTGGACGGCCACGGCCGGACCCTGGACGTCACCGATCCGGCCCGGCTGGCCGGCATCGTCGACCTCGGCCGGGTGGACGGTTCGCTGGAGCTGGGCACCGACGGCCTGGCGGTGTCCCGCACCGAGGCCGAGAAGCAGGGCTGGCGGGTCGGCACGACGGTGCCGGTGCGGTTCAGCGACGGCGCCGAGGCGCCGTTCACGGTGAAGGCGCTCTACCAGGGCGGCGAGCTGGCCGGCGACTACCTGGTCACCCGGGAGGCCTGGGCGCCGCACCGGGGCCAGGACGCCGACTCGCTGGTGGCGGTCGCGCTGAAGGACGGGGTGTCGCTGTCGGCCGGCAAGGCGGCGGTGACGGCGGCGGTGGCGCCGTTCGGCGACCCGAAGGTGCAGACCCGGTCGGAGTACGCGAAGAGCGCCGCCTCGGTGGTCGACATCATGCTCTCGGTGGTCTACGCGCTGCTGGCGCTGGCGGTGCTGATCGCGCTGCTGGGGATCGCCAACACGCTGACCCTGGCGGTGCACGAGCGGACCAGGGAGCTGGGGCTGCTGCGCGCGGTCGGCCAGACCCGCGGCCAGCTGCGGGCGATGGTGCGCTGGGAGTCGGTGCTGGTGGCGATGTTCGGCACGGTCGGCGGCCTGGGCCTGGGGGCGTTCCTGGGCTGGGCGCTGGTACGGGCGGCCGACACCGAGGGGACCGGCAGCTTCGCCGTCCCGCCGCTGCAGCTGACCGTGGTGCTGGTGGCCGGACTGGTCGCGGGCGCGGTGGCCGGGCTGCGGCCGGCCAACCGGGCGGCCCGGCTGGACATCCTGCGGGCGATCGCCTCCGGCTGAGCCGCCGCGGACGCGCGGACGTACGGACGCGCGGACGCGCCGGACCCGCACCGGACGCACCGGAGCCCGGGCCCCCCGACCAACGGGGCCCGGGCTCCGGACGTCTGCGGCGGCGGTGCGGCCTCAGGCCGCGGCGGGCAGCTCGTCCAGGCCCTCGGCGACCAGCTTGGCCAGGCGGTCCAGGGCCTGGTCGGCGCCCTCGGCGTCGGAGGCCAGCACGACCTCGTCACCGCCCTGCGCGCCGAGCGCGAGCAGGCCGAGCATGGAGCCGGCGTTGACCGGGTTGCCGCCGGGCTTGGCGATGGTGATCGGCACGCCGGTGGCCGCGACGGCCTTGACGAAGACGGAGGCGGGACGGGCGTGCAGGCCCTCGGGCCAACCGATGGTGACGCGGCGCTCAGCCATGAGACGTGCCTTTCCGGTAAAGCTGGTCACGGCCGTGATGGGGAAGACGGACGTGTTGTCTAGACCAGTGTTGCACGCAGGCGACCCCTCGGAGCCGTCGCGTTCGGGACTTGTGATTGTTTCTTTCAGGGCCATAAACGGCGCATAATCCCCGTTCAGCGGCCCTGTCCACCCTGCCGTGAACGCACGTCCGGCGCCATTCGGCTCGCCGCCGGATAATCTGACGGTCGTGGACGACTCTGCGGTACCGCGACCCGAGCCGGAGTACCCCCAGCACTGGGAGGCCGACATCCTCCTGCGCGACGGCGGTACGGCCCGGATCAGGCCGATCACCCCCGCCGACGCCGGCCGCCTGGTCGAGTTCTACGAACAGGTCTCGGACCAGTCCAAGTACTTCCGCTTCTTCGCGCCCTACCCCCGGCTCTCCGACAAGGACGTCCGCCGCTTCACCCACCACGACTTCGTCCACCGGGTCGGCCTCGCCGTCGTCGTGCGCGACCGCTTCATCGCCACCGTCCGCTACGACCGGATCGACCACGACGGCCGCCCCTCCGAGACCGGCACCGACGCCGAGGTCGCCTTCCTGGTCCAGGACGCCCACCAGGGCCGCGGCGTCGCCTCCGCGCTGCTGGAGCACATCGCCGCCGTCGCCCAGGAGCGCGGCATCCGCCGCTTCCAGGCCGAGGTGCTGCCGGAGAACCGCAAGATGGTGAAGGTCTTCACCGACGCCGGCTACGTCCAGCGCCGCAGCTTCGCCGACGGCGTGGTCCACCTGGAGTTCGACCTCGAACCCACCGCCGCCTCGCTCGCCGTGATGCGGGCCCGCGAGCACCGCGCCGAGGCCCGCTCCGTCCAGCGGCTGCTCACCCCGCGCTCGGTGGCGGTGATCGGCGCCTCCCGCCGCCCGCAGACCGTCGGCCGGGCCCTGCTGCGCGACCTGCTCGCCGGGTTCGCCGGCGACGACCGCCCCGTCCACGCGGTCAACCGCAACGCGGCGCCCGGCACCGAGCTGGACGGCGTCCCGGTGCACCGCTCGATCCTGGACATCCCCGGCCCGGTCGACCTCGCGGTGATCGCCGTCCCCGCCTCCGCCGTCCCCGAGGCGGTCGCCGAGTGCGGCGCGCACGGCGTCCAGGGCCTGGTCGTGGTCACCGCCGGCTACGCCGAGACCGGCCCCGAGGGCCGCGACCGCCAGCGCGCCCTGGTCCGCCAGGCCCGCGCCGCCGGCATGCGGGTGATCGGCCCCAACGCCTTCGGCCTGATCTCCACCGACCCCGGGCGGCCGCTCAACGCCTCGCTCGCCCCCGTGCTGCCCGCGCGCGGCGGCTTCGGCGTCTTCTGCCAGTCCGGCGCGATCGGCGTCGCCCTGCTGGAGGCCGCCCACCGGCGCGGCCTCGGCATCTCCTCCTTCGCCTCGGTCGGCAACCGGGCCGACGTCTCCGGCAACGACCTCCTCCAGTACTGGGAGGAGGACCCGGCTACCGACGTCGTGCTGCTCTACCTGGAGTCCTTCGGCAACCCCCGCAAGTTCACCCGGATCGCCCGCCGGCTCGCCCAGGCCAAGCCGGTCGTCGTGGTCAAGGGCGCCCGTCACACCGGCAGCCTGCCGCCCGGCCACGCCGTCCCCGCCACCGCCACCGGCCTCAGGGACGCCACCGTCGACGCCCTCTTCCAGCAGGCCGGCGTCACCCGGGTGGAGACCATCACCGAGCTGTACGACACCGGCGAACTGCTCGCCCTCCAGCCGCTGCCGCCCGGTGACCGGGTCGCCGTGATCGGCAACTCCGACTCGCTCGGCCTGCTCACCCACGACGCCTGCCTCTCGGCCGGCCTGCGCCCGCGCACCCCCGTCGACCTCACCACCGCCGCCACCGGCGAGAACTTCCGGATCGCGCTGGACACCGCGCTGAGCGACCCCGGGGTGGACGCGGTGATCGCCGTCGCCATCCCGCCGATCGGCACCTCCGCCCATGCCTTCATGGGCGGCCGGCTCACCGCCCCGGACGACCCCGAGCTCGGCTCCGACGACCCGGAGATCGCCGCCGCCCTGCTCGACGCCGGCGAGCGCGCCCGCGCCGCCGGCAAGCCGCTGGTCCTCGCCCACCTGGCACTCACCGACCTGCCCGGCCGGCTGCGCCCCGGCGGCATCCCCGCCTACCCGGCGCCCGAGCGGGCCGTGCGCGCCCTCGCCCACGCCGTCCACTACGCCGACTGGCGCCACCGGATGGCCGCCGCCGAGGAGACCGCCCGGGTCCCCGAACTCGACCGGATCGACGAGGCCGGCGCCCGCACCCTGGTCGAGGCCGCGCTCTCCACCCGCACCGCGATCGCCGCCCGCACCCAGCCCGGCGGCGCCCGGATCACCCTGCCCGACGCCGACGCGGCCGCGCTGCTCGCCCGCTACGGCGTCGACGTCTCGCCGACCCTGCCCGCCCCCGACGAGGAGAGCGCGGTGCGCGCCGCCGCCACCCTCGGCTACCCCGTCGCGCTCAAGGCCACCGCCCCCCACCTGCGCCACCGCCCCGACCTCGGCAGCGTCCGGCTGGACCTGACCGGCGAGCCGGGCCTGCGCCGCGCCCACCGCGAGCTGGACGCCCTGCTCGGCGGCGCCGCCCAGGCCCAGCTGGTGGTCCAGCGGCTCGCCCCGCGCGGGGTGGACACCGTGATCGGTGCCACCGTCGACCCGGCGGTCGGCGCGATCCTCTCCTTCGGCCTGGCCGGCGCCCCCGCCGAACTGCTCGGCGACGTCGCCCACCGGCTGGTTCCGGCCACCGACCAGGACGTCGCCTCGCTGGTCCGCGAGGTCCGGGCGGCGCCCCTGCTGTTCGGCTGGCGCGGTGCCGAGGCGGTCGACACCGACGCCCTGGAGGAACTGCTGCTGCGGGTGTCCCGGCTGGTCGACGACCTGCCAGAGGTGGCCTCGGTGGATCTCGAACCGGTGGTCGTCGCCCCGCACGGACTGGCGATCCTGGGGGCGCGCGTACGCATCGCACCCCTGCCGGTCCGCAGTGATCTGGGCCCGCGCGCCATGAGCACGCTGTAACCTTCCTTGGTTGCGTCCGGACCGCGGGCGCCGTTGTCCGAAGCTCGGCGCCGCGCCGCCCGCTTCGTCGGCGGACCATGCCAGGATGGAGTTATGGCGAAGACCGGTACCACCACCACGCAGGACCTGCGTTCCGCGATCGAGCGCAGCGGCTACTACCCGGCCCTGGTGTCCGAGGCGGTGGAGTCCGCGGTGGGTCCCGAGCCGATCACCTCCTACCTGGTGCACCAGGAGACCACCTTCGACGCCAACGAGGTCCGCCGGCACGTCACCGTGCTGGTGCTGACCCCGACCCGCTTCGTGGTGAGCCACACCGACGAGCAGACCGGCGACGCCAGCAGCCCCGCCGTCCCGCTGGCCACCACCTCCACCGAGAGCGTCCGCCTGGACCGGATCAACTCCGTCGTGGTGAGCCGGATGGTCGCCAACCCGGAGACCTACACCCCGGGCACCCTGCCCCGCGAGGTCGTGCTGACCATCGGCTGGGGCGCCGTCCAGCGTCTCGACCTCGAACCGGCCGGCTGCTCCGACCCCAACTGCGAGGCGGACCACGGCTACACCGGCTCGGCCACCGCCGACGACCTCTCCCTGCGGGTCAGCGAGGCCGGCGACGGCCCGGAGACGGTCGCCCAGGCCCTGGTCTTCGCCCGCGCCCTGTCCGAGGCGACCATCACCGACGGCCCCCGGGTCTGATCCGCGGCGCCGCCGGCCGCCCCGCGCGCCGGCCGCCCACCGTCCCGCCCGCCTCCCGCCCGCCGACCCGTACCGCCGTCACGCCCGCCGCCGTCGCCGCCGCCACGCACCGACCCGCGCCGTCCGGACGCCGCCCCCAATCGCCCGGACCGTACCGGCCAGCCAGGAAGCCACCTCCGCCACCATGCCCTTCGCCCCCGACGGTCACGACGCCTTCGAGCTCCTCGACCCCGCCGCCGCGCCCGCGCCCCCCTACGGCACCGGCTCGCTCTGCGACCTGCTGCCCTCGGTGGCGGCCGGCCTCGGCGTCCCCGGCTTCGAGGCGGCGCTGCCGCTGGCGCCGGCCGACCGCGCGGTGGTCTTCCTCGTCGACGGCCTCGGCTGGGAACTGCTGCTGCGCCACCCCGAGTACGCGCCGTTCCTCTCCTCGCTGACGGCCGGCTCGCTCGGCGGCACGGGCCGCCCGCTGACCGCCGGCTTCCCGTCCACCACCGCCACCTCGCTGGCCTCGGTCGGCACCGGCACCCCGCCCGGTCTGCACGGCCTGGCCGGCTACACGGTGGCGGTGCCCGGCGCCGGCCACCTGATGAACCAGCTCCGCTGGCAGCCGCACACCGACCCGGGCACCTGGCAGCCGTACCCGACCGTCTTCCAGCGGGTCGACGCCGCCGGGGTGGCCACCGCCCAGGTCTCCTCCCCGCTGTTCGCCCAGACCCCGCTCACCCGGGTGGCGCTCTCCGGCGGCACCTTCCTCGGCCGCACCACCGGCGAGGAGCGGATGGACCGGGCCGCCGCCTGGCTGGCCGAGCACGACCGCGCGCTCGTCTACACCTACGTCAGCGAGCTGGACGGCGCGGGCCACCGCTTCGGCGTGGACTCCGACGAGTGGCGGATGACCCTGGACGCGGTCGACCGGCTGGCCCGCCGGCTCGCCGAACAGCTGCCCCCGCGCTCGGTGATGTACGTCACCGCCGACCACGGCATGATCGACATCGCCCCCGAGGACCGGATCGACTTCGACGAGGACTGGGAGCTCGGCGCCGGCGTCGCCCTGCTCGGTGGCGAGGGCCGGGCCCGCCACGTCTACGCCGTGCCCGGCGCCGCCGCCGACGTGCACGCGGTGTGGAGCGAGGTGCTCGGCGACCGGATGTGGGTGGCCACCCGCGACCAGGCGATCGCGGCCGGCTGGTTCGGTCCCACCGTGGACGAGCGGGTCTACCACCGGATCGGCGACGTGGTCGCCGCCGCCCGCGACGACATCGCGATCACCGCCTCCCGCAACGAGCCCGGCGAGTCCGCGATGATCGGCCTGCACGGTTCGATGACCCCGGTCGAGCAGTTCGTGCCGCTGCTCGAATTCCGCCGCTGAATTCCCTTGATGCGAAAGGCCTTTGCACCACCCATGGCTGAACTGGTGTTCTTCTCCGGCACGATGGACTGCGGGAAGTCGACGCTCGCGCTCCAGATGGACCACAACCACGCCGCCCGCGGCCGGCAGGGGATCATCCTCACCCGCAACGACCGGGCCGGCGCGGCCACCATCTCCAGCCGCCTCGGCCTGCGCGCCGACGCGGTCGAGGTGGCCGACGACTTCGACTTCCACGCCCATGTGGTGCACCGGCTCTCGGCCGGCGGCCGGGTCGACTACCTGATCTGCGACGAGGCCCAGTTCTTCACCCCCGGCCAGATCGACCAGCTCGCCCGGGTCGTGGACGAACTCGACATCGACGTCTACACCTTCGGCATCACCACCGACTTCCGCACCCGGCTCTTCCCCGGCTCGCAGCGGCTGATCGAGCTCGCCGACCGGGTCGAGGTGCTCCAGGTCGAGGCGCTCTGCTGGTGCGGCGCCCGGGCCACCCACAACGCCCGCACCGTCGGCGGGGTGATGGTGGTCGAGGGCGCGCAGGTGGTGATCGGCGACATCTCGGTCCGCGAGGACGAGGTCGGCTACGAGGTGCTCTGCCGCCGCCACCACCGCCGCCGGCTGACCGCCGCCACCGCCCGCGCCGCCGTCCTCTCCCCGGACGTCCTCCCCTTCGAGGAGCAGCAGGCCTAGACCGTCTCCAGCACCGAGAAGTGCCCGCCGCGCGGGTCCGCCAGCCGGACCGCGCGGCCGCGCGGCGTCGGGTGCGGTCCGACCAGCACCCGGCCGCCCAGCTCCACCGCCCGGCGGGCCGTCAGTTCCGCGTCGGCGACCGCGAAGTGGGTGCGCCAGCGGGGCGGGTGGCCGCGCAGCTCGGCGCCGCGCCGGATCCCGGCCACCGGCCGGCCGCCGACCAGCAGCGCCGACCCGCCCTCGTCCTCCGCCACCGGCACCCCGAGCACCGCGCGGTAGAACACCGCCGCGCCGTCCGCGTCCGGGGTGAGCAGCTCCGCCCAGGCCGGTCCGCCCGGCTCGGGGCCGGCCTCCCGCCCGAGGTGCTCCTCGCCCTGCCAGAGCCCGAAGACCGCCCCCGAGACGTCCGCGGCGATCGCCAGCCGCCCGGCCCGCTCCGCCTGCAGCGGTCCGACCGCGACCGTCCCGCCGCACTCCCGCACCAGCTGGGCCGAGCGGTCCGCGCTGTCCACCGCGAAATAGGTGGTCCACTGCACCGGGAAGCCGGTCACCGAGGACACTCCGAGCCCGGCCACCGGCGCCTCGCCGAGCCGGGCCCGGACGTACGCGCCGAGCTGTGTGGGCCCCTGGGTGAACGTCCAGCCGAGCAGTTCGCCGTAGAACGCCCGGGCACCGGGCAGATCGTCGGTCATCAGGCTGACCCAGCACGGGGTGCCCTGGGCCAGCCTAAGTGTCAGCGCGGACATGACAGGTCTCCTCGGGGGCGGACGGGCGCACGAAACGGCGCAGTGAGGGTGATGCTTCCACCGTGGCGCGCGTCGAACCCTCGGGCCGCGCGGAAAGTCCGGCAAAGACCGCACAAAGAGCACCGGTGCGGTGGCACTGCGCCAGAATGACCGCCATGACCACCCTTCACGATGACTCCCCGCTGGTGTCGGCGGCCGGACTCCGGGAGGCGCTCGCCTCCGCGAACCCGCCGGTCCTGCTCGACGTGCGCTGGCAGCTCGGCGGCCCGCCCGGCATCGAGGACTACACCGCCGGCCACCTGCCCGGCGCCCATTTCGTCTCCCTCGACACCGACCTCGCCGCCCCCGCCGGCCCGCCCGGCCGCGGCGGCCGCCACCCGCTGCCCGACCCGGAGGAGTTCGGGGCCGCGCTGCGCCGCTTCGGGGTCTCGGCCGACCGCCCGGTGGTGGTCTACGACGGCGCCACCGCGCTGGCCGCCGCCCGCGCCTGGTGGCTGCTGCGCTGGGCCGGCCACCCGGACGTCCGGGTGCTGGACGGCGGGTACGCGGCCTGGCGGGAGGCCGGAGGGCCGGTCACCACCGAGGTGCCGCCCGCCGGGGAGGGCGACTTCAAGCCGGTGCCCGGCCAACTGCCGGTGACCGACGCGGACGGCGCCGCGGCCTGGGCGCGCGAGGCGCTGCTGCTGGACGCCCGGGCGGGGGAGCGGTACCGGGGCGAGACCGAGCCGATCGACCCGCGGGCCGGCCATATCCCCGGCGCGCTCTCCGCGCCGACCACCGAGAACGTCGGCCCCGACGGCCGCTTCCGGCCCGCCCCGGAACTCGCCGCCCGCTTCCGGGCGCTGGGCGCGGGCGAGCGGGAGACCGCGGTCTACTGCGGCTCCGGGGTGACGGCCGCCCACCAGATCCTGGCCCTCGCGGTCGCCGGCCTGCCGGCCACCCTCTACCCGGGCTCCTGGAGCGAGTGGTCCGGCGACACGACCCGCGCGGTCGCCGTCACCGAGCAGCCGGGCTGAGCCCGCACACGGCGAAGGGGCGGACGGCCGTAGCCGTCCGCCCCTCTTCGCGGGTCGCTCCCGCTACTCCTGCTTCTTGCGCCGGCTGCCGAAGACGATCTCGTCCCAGCTCGGCACGGTGGCCCGGCGCCCGGGCCGGACGCCGTCCGCCTCGGCCTGCCGGTCGGTGGTGCCGACCAGTCGCTCCCGGTGCGGCGCGACCGCGCGCGGCATCAGGATGTCCGCGTACGCCGAGCCCGCGCCGACCGCCGGGGCGGCGGCCGCCGGCTCCTCCGCCTCCTCGGCCACCTCGGCGGGCACCGGCTCGATCGGCGGCGGCGCGCCGACCGCGAGGTCGCCGCGGAAGGCGGGCACCACGTCCAGCAGACTGGTCAGCGAGTCGCGGGACTCGGCCGTCGCCTCACGGGACTCCCGCACCTCACGCGCCGACATGATCCGGTCCGCGGAGGGTCGGTCGATCATCGGACGCGGCGGCCGCTCCTGGGGGAGCCGGGCGATCCGCGGGATGAACGGGAAGACCGACTCCTCCTCGCGCTCGACCGTTTCTCCGATCAGCGCGCGGGCCTCGTCGTCGTTCGGCTGGACCAGCCGCCGGGGCGGGTCGTACGTCCAGCAGGCGCTGCGGCCCTCGCCGTCGGCCCGGTAGGAGAGGATGACCTCCCAGGTGCCGTCGTCGCGCCGCCAGGAGTCCCAGCGCTCGGTCTCCTTCTCCGCGCCGCGCAGCGCCAGCCGTTCGGCCACCGCCTCGCCCAGCTGCGGGCCGGGGGCCTCGCCGTGCCGGCGGATCGCGGTCTTGCGGGCCCGCTCGGCCATGAAGGCGCGCTCGGCCAGCACCGGACCCTCGAAGCGGCGGACCCGGTCGACGGAGATGCCGGCCGCCTGCGCGACCTCCTCGGCGGAGGCACCGGCTCGTATCCGCGCCTGGATGTCACGGGGGCGGAGGTGGCTCTCGACCTCGATCTCGATCTGGCCGAGGCGCGGCCGGTCACCACGGATGGCGGCACGCAGCCGCTCATCGATGGGAAGGGTGTACTCCGTGCTGTCGGCAGCCTTGAGCACCAGCCGTGTGCCGTCGTTGCTGACGGCCACAACCCGCAGTTCGGGCACGGTTACCTCCCGGGTGGTGCCTGCCGACGTCACCTGCGTCGCTGCTCCCGTACTGAGTGTGGCCTGCCCGCTCGCGACTGGCCACAACCTTGCTGAGTTCCCCGGCGTGTCGGGCTCACGCCCGGCCACGCCGCTGTGGCACGGTTGCCTTTTTGCCACGTCATCCGTCGACGTCGCGCCTGGGTGTCCCGGCCGTCCTCGCACGCGCAGTGAACGCGACGGTCCGGGACGGGCGTCGCCGTGCGTGCCTGCGCCATAGCTCTTCGTCAAGCTGCCGGTTGATGGGCAGTCGACAAGTCGACCCGGGCCTCAGGCTTTACGAACAGTACTCCATTCGTGGCATCCAGAGCGGCGGCTCGCCGCTCAAGTCTCCCGCGATTCACGGGAATCTCAAGAGCACGCGACCCCAATGGCCGAGGATCGGCCGATGAACGGTGATCATCTTCACATATATCTTCCGAGAAGAACCGCATTTTCGACCCTTGTGTCCTTCTTTGGGCAAGATGGAGTGACTTGTTCGAAGGACAGTCGTACTGACGCGAGGGATGTTGATGCCGCAGGTGAAGCCCGACCAGGACGGAGCCGAGGAAGGTCGCAGGCGAATTGATCTGAGTGTGGCTCAGGTCGCCGCCAGCGCACTGGCGACCGTGGTGGGGGCGGTGCTCGCGTCCGAACTCGGGGTGTACGGCACCATTCTCGGCGCGGCGGTGGTGAGCATCGGCGCGACCACCGGCGGCGCGGTGTTCCAGCACCTCTTCAAGCGCACCGGCGAGCAACTGCGCGGCGCCGTCGACCGGACCGCCGGGCCGGGGCAGCTGGCGAACGGGCTGCGGCAGGCGCCGGAGCCGGCCCCGGCGGCGGACCCGCCGGTCCCGGCGCAGTGGAGCACCCCGCGGGTGGTCCGGGCGCGGCGGCGGTGGACCTGGAAGTCGTACGCGGCGGTCTCGGCGCTGGTGTTCACCCTCGCGATGGTGCCGATCCTCGCCTTCGAGCTGGCGACCGGGCAGCCGGTGTCGGCGACGGTCAAGGGCGAGTCGGGCACCGGCACCTCGATCGGCGGCCGGGTCGACCGGAAACCGACCGTCCCACCGGGTGACGCGCCGTCCTCCGGACCCGCCTCGGTGCCCTCGCCGTCGGCCGGCGGGGACGGCGGGGCCTCCGGGCGGCCGAGCCCCGGCACCCGTCCGGGTTCCGGGGGCGACGAGCCGTCGTCCTCCCCGTCGGCCGGGTCCGGCGCGGGGGCGAGCACGGCGCCGTCCGCGACACCTTCCGAGCGCCCCGGCGGCGAGCCGTCCGCGCCTCCCGCGCCGTCCGCGTCCGGCAAGCCCTCCGCGCCGTCCGGCGACGGGGCCGCCTCCACGAAGCCGTCCGGCGCCGCGACCCCCAGGCCCCCGGCCCCGAGCACCGCCGTCGAGCCGCCCAAGCCCCCGGCCCCGGCCGCCCCGGAGGCTCCGGCCGGCTCGGCGGGCTCGGCGGGCTCGGCATCGGAGCAGGGCTAGGCCCCCAGCACCCGGCGCAGGTAGTCGTTGCCGAAGCGGCGGTCCGGGTCCAGCTCGTCGCGCAGCGCGGTGAAGTCCGCGAAGCGCGGGTAGACGCCGGCCAGGTACTCGGCGTCCCGGGTGTGCAGCTTGCCCCAGTGCGGGCGGCCCCCGTGCTCGGTCATCAGCCGCTCGACCGCCGTGAAGTACCCCTGCTCGGCGGTGCCCCGGTAGAGGTGGACGGCGATGTAGGCGGTGTCCCGGCCGTGCGCGGTGGAGAGCCAGACCTCGTCGGCCGGCGCGAACCGCACCTCGACCGGGAAGCTGATCCGCCAGCCGGAGCGCTCGACCATCGCCCGCAGCTCGCGCAGCACCTCGCCGGCCGCGGCGCGCGGCACCGCGTACTCCATCTCGATGAAGCGCACCCTGCGGGGGCTGGTGAACACCTTGTACGCGGTGTCGGTGTAGCTGCGGTCCGACCAGGCGCGGCTGGCCAGCGCGGCGATGGCCGGCACCGAGCCGGGGAAGCGGCGGCCGACCCGGCAGGCGCCCTCCCAGACGGTGTTGGAGAGGAAGTCGTCCTCCAGCCACTCCTTGAACCGGGGCAGCGGCGCGGCCGGGCCCTGGCTGCGGTTGTTCCGCTTGGTGGAGCAGCGGTCGGTGTGCGGGAACCAGTAGAACTCGAAGTGCTCGTTGACGGCGGTCAGGTCGTCCAGCCGCTCCAGCACCTCGTCGAAGCGCATCGGCTGCTCGTGCGCGGTGAGCAGGAAGGACGGCTCGACGGCGAGGGTGAGCGCGGTGATCACGCCGAGCGCGCCGAGGCCCAGCCGGGCGGCCTCGAAGAGCCGCGGGTCCTCGGTGGGGGAGCAGCGCCGGACGCTGCCGTCGGCGAGCACGATCTCCAGGCCGCGGATCTGGGCGGCGAGCGAGCCGGAGTCCCGGCCGGTGCCGTGGGTGCCGGTGCTGGTGGCGCCGGCCACGGTCTGCACCTCGATGTCGCCCATGTTGGTGAGCGAGAGGCCGGCGGCGGCGAGCACCCGGTTGAGCCGGTGCAGCGGCAGCCCGGCCTCGACGGTGATCGTGCCGTTCTCCCGGTCGATCTCCCGCACGGCGGTCAGCGCGTGCGGCCGCACCAGCACGCCGTCCCCGGCGGAGGCGATCGCGGTGAACGAGTGGCCGGACCCGATGGGCTTGACGGTCCGGCCCTGGTCGCCGGCGCGCAGGATCTCCTTGGCCAGCTCCTCCGCGGTGCCGGGGGTGATCACCCGGGCGGGCACGGTGCTCTGGTTGCCCGCCCAGTTGGTCCAGCGGGTGCGGGTCGCGGTACTGGCCTGGGGCATTGCGGCGCCTCCTGCTCCGTGGCCGAACGGCGTCGGCTCACCTCGGTCCCTACCCGTGGGTAGGCCACGGGTAGGGAGGAGGGTAAGTCAGGTCACCGTTCGAGGTCCACGGTTTCGGCCGCGGCCGGCGCGCTCTCCCCGGTGGTCACCCCGGCCCGGAGCCGGCCGAGCCCGCCGAGCGCGGCCACCACGCCGAAGACCCCGGCGGTCAGCGGCACCCAGTAGCCCGCCGCGGCCCCGCCCGCGTCGACCACCCAGCCGCCGGCCGAGGAGCCGAGCGCGACGCCCAGTGCCAGGCCGGTGGTCGTCCACGTCATGCCCTCGGTCAGCTGGGCGGCCGGCACCAGCCGCTCGACCAGGGCCATCGCGGTGATCAGCGTGGGGGAGATGGCGATGCCCGCGATCAGCAGCGCGCCGCCGACCGCCATCAGGCCGCCGACCCCGTTCACCGTCTCGGCCAGCAGCAGCAGCGGCACCATGCTGACGGCCATGAGCACCACGCCGGCGAGGAAGCGCACGGCCATCGACCCGGCCGGCTTCAGCGCGCCGAAGACCATGCCGGCCACACAGGAGCCGAGCGCCCAGAGCGCCAGGATCGGACCGGAGGTGGCGCCGTGTCCCTGCGCCTTGGCGAAGGCGACGGTGACCACCTCGACCGAGCCGAAGATCGTGCCGGTGGCCACGAAGGTCATGATCAGCACCTGGAGCCCCTGGTTGAGGATCACCGGGCTGCCGGTGTGCCGGGCGGCCGGATGGACCGGCGGCTCGGTGGAGCGCTGGGCGGCGAACAGGGCCACGCCCACCGCCAGGAAGACGCCGGCGAGCAGCACGCCCGCCTCCGGGAAGACCGCGGTGGCCAGCGTCACCGAGAGGATCGGGCCGACGATGAAGCAGATCTCGTCGACCACCGCCTCGAAGGAGTACGCGGTGTGCAGCTTCGGTCCCTCGTCCCGGTACAGGTGCGCCCAGCGGGCCCGCACCATCGCGCCGGTGCTCGGCATCACGCCCAGCCCGGCCGCGAACACGAACAGCGTCCAGTCCGGCGCCTCGAACCGGGCGGACAGCAGCAGGCCGATCGCGGCGACCACGGCGAGCGCGGTGGCCGGCAGGACGATCCGGCGCTGCCCGTGCCGGTCCACCAGCCGGGAGACCTGGGGTCCCAGGATCGCGGCGGACACCGCCATCGTCGCCGAGACCAGACCGGCCACGCCGAACGAGCCGCGCAGCTCGGAGAGCATCGTGACGATGCCGATCCCCGTCATGGAGATCGGCAGCCGGGATATGAACCCGGTGGACGAGAAGGCCAGACTGCCGGGGGCGGCGAAGATCTGGCGGTAGCTGGACAGCACAAGGGCTCCGCGGGGGTAAGGAACGTCGCTGGCAAAGACAGCTTACGAACCTTGGCAAACGTTATTTTCCGGGCACCGGGTGCGGCCCCGGCACCGGCCCCCCTGTTCACAGTGGCAGGATCGGTTCCATGTCCGACGCGCGCAACACAACCGTCACCGGCGCCACTCCCTACGACGCCCTGCTGCTGCTCTCCTTCGGCGGGCCCGAGGCCCCCGAGGACGTCGTCCCGTTCCTGGAGAACGTCACCCGCGGCCGCGGCATCCCCAAGGAGCGGCTCCAGGAGGTCGGCAAGCACTACTTCCTGTTCGGCGGCGTCAGCCCGATCAACGGACAGAACCGCGAGCTGCTGGCCGCGCTGCGCAAGGACTTCGCCGAGCACGGCCTCGACCTGCCGGTCTACTGGGGCAACCGGAACTGGGCGCCCTACCTGATCGACACCCTGCGCGAGATCGCCGCCGACGGGCACCGCCGGATCGCCGTCCTCGCCACCAGCGCCTACGCCGGCTACTCCGGCTGCCGCCAGTACCGGGAGAACCTCGCCGACGCGCTGGCCGCGCTGGCCGCCGAGGGCCTGCCGGAGCTGACGGTCGACAAGCTGCGGCACTTCTACAACCACCCCGGCTTCGTCGAGCCGATGATCGACGCCACCGTGGCCGCCCTGGGCCGGCTGCCCGAGGAGGTCCGGGCCGGCGCCCGGCTGGCGTTCACCACCCACTCGATCCCGGACACCATGGCCGAGACCTCCGGCGCCCCCGACGACCCGGCCCGCGGCCGCCCCGGCGGCGCCTACGTCGCCCAGCACCTGGACGTGGCCCGGCTGGTCGCCGCCGCCGTCGCCGAGCGCACCGGGGTCGCCGACCGCCCCTGGGAACTGGTCTACCAGAGCCGCAGCGGGGCCCCGCACATCCCCTGGCTGGAGCCCGACATCTGCGACCACCTGGAGGCGCAGCAGACCGCCGGCGCCCCGGCCGTGGTGATGGTCCCGATCGGCTTCGTCTCCGACCACATGGAGGTCAAGTACGACCTGGACACCGAGGCGGTGGCCAAGGCCGCCGAGCTCGGCCTGCCGGTCGCCCGGGCCGCCACCGTCGGCACCGACCCCCGGTTCACCGCCGCCGTCCGCGAACTCGTCCTGGAGCGGGCCGCCGCCGAGCGGGGCGAGCCGGTGACCCGCTGCGCCCTCGGCACGCTCGGCCCCAGCCACGACGTCTGCGCCGTGGCCTGTTGCCCCAACCCGCGCGCCCCCCGCCCGGCCGCCGCCGAGCGCTGACCCGTTCCGCCTCCCGAGGAGAACCCCGTGTCCAGCCCCGCCGTGCCCGATCCCGCCCTGCTCGACGAGCTGCTCGACGTCGCCCTGGACGCCGCCCGCCGGGCCGGCACCCTGCTGCTGGAGGGCCGGCCCGCCGACCTCGGTGTCGCCGGCACCAAGAGCAGCCCGGTCGACGTGGTCACCGAGATGGACCTGGCCTCCGAGAAGCTCGTCCTGGAACTGATCACCACCCGCCGGCCCGAGGACGGCTACCTGGGCGAGGAGGGCGCCGAGCGGCCCGGCACCAGCGGCGTGCGCTGGGTCGTCGACCCGCTCGACGGCACCGTCAACTACCTGTACGGCCTGCCCTCCTGGGCGGTCAGCGTGGCCGCCGAGCTGGACGGGCGCGCGGTGGTCGGCGTCGTGTACGCCCCGGCGCGCGGCGAGCTGTTCCACGCGGTGCTCGGCCGCGGCGCCCGGCTGGACGACCGCCCGCTCGCCGCCCGCCCGGCCCCGCCGTGGGGCCAGGCGCTGATCGGCACGGGCTTCGCCTACGTCCGCGAGGTGCGGGTCCGGCAGGCCGAGGTGGTGCTCGGGCTGATGCCCGAGGTGCGCGACATCCGCCGGGGCGGCGCCGCCGCCGTGGACCTCTGCGACGTCGCGGCCGGCCGGCTGGACGGCTACTACGAGCGCGGGCTGGCCCCCTGGGACCGGGCGGCGGGCTGCCTGGTCGCGGCCGAGGCCGGCGCCCTGGTCGGCGGCCGCCCCGGCCGCGGCGCGGACGGCGAGCTGACCGTGGCCGCCGCCCCCGGCGTCTACGAGCCGCTCCAGGAGCGGCTGGCCGCGCTGAACGCCTGGGCGGACTGAGCACGCGAAGGGCCCGCCCTCCCCGCCGCCGCAGCGGTCGGGAGGACGGGCCTTCCGGGCGACGAAGAGCCCTGACATACGGGGGATGCCAGGGCCTGGTGTTTCGCGCGGCCCCCACAGGGCCGCTGGTGCCGGAGGTCCGGCGACGGGTCGGGCTGGGCTGGGCTCAGGCGGCGGTGCGGTGGCGCTCCAGCACCGTGTCCACGCCGTGCTCGGCGGCGAGACGGCGCAGATCGTCCAGCTCGGACTGTTCCACCTCGGCGAGGAACTCGTCCCCGGCCTCGATCGCGCGGTGCAGGTCCTGCTCGGCATTGGCGATGCGCTGCAGGATTCCGGCGGTGAAGGCGTCCATACGGGCCCCCTTACTGTGTCGGACGTGCACGGTCGTGCGCCCCCCGCCCCGGGGTGACGGTAGCCAGCGGAAGCGTCCGGTCCGGGCCGTGAAGATCTCCGGACGGGCGCGGAGACGGCCCTCGGCCGCTCCCGGTGACGCCCCAGCCCCAGGGCCGGCGCGGATGAACGCACGGCGGGTGGGTGCGATCGGCTCAGAAACCGGATCGCGGGTGTGCAGCTGTCCTCCCCACCCCCGGGGCGCGGAAACCTCCCGGTGGAAGAAAGTTGCCCGCGTCACAGTCCAATCGGACTGCTTCCGCCACGAACCGCGGCCGCGGGCGACCGGCGCCGGCCGCGGGCAGCCCTGCCTCCGGGGCAGCTTATCGCTGCCTTACCGCCCGACCAGGCAGGATGGAGGCAGCGTCGGAGCCGCGCGTCCGCATCCGGGGCCGGCCTGAAGAAGGGACAACCACCGTGCGGGTTCTCGTCGTCGAGGACGAGCAGCTGCTCGCCGAGGCAGTGGCCACCGGTCTGCGCCGCGAGGCGATGGCCGTCGACGTGGTCTACGACGGGGAGGCCGCGCTCCAGCGCATCGCGGTCAACGACTACGACGTGGTGGTGCTCGACCGCGACCTGCCGCTGGTCCACGGTGACGACGTCTGCCGCAGCGTGGTGGACCAGGGCCTGGCCACCCGGGTGATCATGCTGACCGCCTCCGGCGACATCAGCGACCGGGTCGAGGGCCTGGAGATCGGCGCGGACGACTACCTTCCGAAGCCGTTCGCCTTCAGCGAACTCGTCGCCCGGGTCCGCGCCCTGGGCCGCCGCGCGACCGTCCCGCTGCCCCCCGTCCTGGAGCGGGCCGGCATCTCGCTCGACCCCGGCCGCCGCGAGGTCATCCGCGACGGCCGCACCGTCCAGCTCGCCCCCAAGGAGTTCGCCGTCCTCGAGGTGCTGATGCGGGCCGGCGGCGCCGTCGTCTCCGCCGAGCAGCTGCTGGAGAAGGCCTGGGACGAGCACACCGATCCGTTCACCAACGTCGTGCGCGTCACCGTGATGACCCTGCGCCGCAAGCTCGGCGACCCGCCGGTGATCGTCACCGTCCCGGGTTCCGGCTACCGGATCTGACCGGACGCGGCTCCGACCGGAACCCGCGGTCCCGGATCCCAGCTCCCACCACGCGCCCGCCCCGGCGGACGTCCCGAGAGGACCATCATGACCACCCCGCCCCCGGCCGGCGGGCCCTCCGGCGCGCCCTCCGGCGGGCGCGCCGTGCCCGACCGGCCCGTACCGCCCAAGCCGGCCCACCCGCCGCGCGCCCCCCGCCTGCACTCCTCGAACGACACCTACGTGCCCGGCGACGGCATGCTCGCCTGGCTGCCGTTCCGCCCCACCATCCGGATCCGGCTCACCCTGCTCTACGGCGGGATGTTCCTGATGGCCGGCGTGGTGCTGCTGCTGCTGATGTACGTCTTCGTCAAGCAGGCCCTGCGCGACGTCCAGCCGCCGCCCTTCGACTTCGGGCCGACCGGCGCCCGGGTCAACGGCGTCTGGATGAGCACCGAGCAGTTCAACCAGTACCTGGCCAACATGCACACCGTGAAGTCGGACAGCGCGCTCAACACCCTGCTGCGCAAGTCGCTCACCATGCTGGTCTGCCTCGCCGTGATCGCCTTCGCGGCCGGCTACGCGATGGCCGGCCGGGTGCTGCGCCCGCTCGGCCGGATCACCCGCACCGCCCGCGAGGTGGCCTCCTCCGACCTGCACCGGCGGATCGAGCTGGACGGCCCGGACGACGAGCTCAAGGAGCTGGCCGACACCTTCGACGACATGCTGGAGCGCCTCGACCGCTCCTTCGACTCCCAGCGCCGCTTCGTCGCCAACGCCTCGCACGAGCTGCGCACCCCGCTGGCGATCAACCGCACCCTGCTGGAGGTCCAGCTCTCCGACCCGCAGGCCTCGCCCGACCTCCAGCAGCTCGGCAAGACCCTGCTGGCCACCAACGAGCGCAGCGAGCAGCTCGTCGAGGGCCTGCTGCTGCTCGCCCGCAGCGACAACGAGCTGACCGACCGCCGCCCGCTGGAGCTCTCCGAGGTGGCCACCCGGGCGCTGGAACAGACCAGGGCGGAGGCCGCCAAGCGCGAGGTCGACCTGCGCGCCTCGCTGCACCCGGCGACGGTCGCCGGCAACGGCGTCCTGCTGGAGCGGATCGCGCTCAACCTGCTGCAGAACGCCGTCCGCTACAACGCCCCGGACGGCTGGGTCGAGATCACCACCGCCCCGGTGCCCGGCGGCGGCGAGCTGGTGGTCTCCAACACCGGCCCGGTCGTGCCCGGGTACGAGCTGGAGCACATCTTCGAGCCGTTCCGCCGGGTCAAGGGCGCCGACCGGACCCGCAGCGACAAGGGGGTCGGCCTCGGCCTCTCGATCGTCCGCTCGGTGGTCCGGGCGCACAACGGCACCATCGAGGCCACCCCGCGCGCCGGCGGCGGCCTCACCATGCGCGTGCGCATTCCGGGCGGGTGACGGCCCCCTGACGCGCCGGGCACCCTTCCCCTCCGGGCAGGGCGCCCTCCGGGCCCCCACGGCCCCGTCACGGCCCTTCCAGGGGCCGCGACGGGGCCGTTGCGCCGTCCGGGTGAGCCACGTCCGTGCGCGGACCATTCCCAGCCGCCCCCGCCAGGCCTGTCAAGACGACATAAGGCCTGGCGGGGGCGGCTTGTCATTTCCGGTCCGAGCAACTTACGGTGTCGTAACCTACGCGACCGTAAGTGCGGTCCGTACGGACTCCGGCGTACCCGTCCCCGCGCCCGTCCCGCGCGTGCCCGTCCCCCAGGAGCCAGACCCGTGACCATCGCCCCCGCGCAGCACAGCACCTCGCTCGGTTCGAGCGCCTGGACCGACACGCGGCTGATCCTGGCCCTCGAAGAGGTCGTCGAGAAGGAGCTCAACCGGCACCTCAAGGTCGCCAAGGAGTGGATGCCGCACGAGTTCGTCCCGTGGAGCCAGGGCCGCGACTTCGACGGCGTCCTGGGCGGCGAGGCCTGGGAGCTCGGACAGTCGAAGGTGACCCCGCTCGGCCGGGTCTCGCTGGTGGTCAACCTGCTCACCGAGGACAACCTCCCGAGCTACCACCACGAGATCGCGACCATGTTCGGCCGCGAGGGCGCCTGGGGGGAGTGGGTCCACCGCTGGACCGCCGAGGAGGGGCGCCACGGCATAGCCATCCGCGACTACCTGCTCACCACCCGGGCCGTCGACCCCAACGAGCTGGAGCGGGCGCGGATGGCCCACATGTCGGACGGCTTCGAGTCCGACAACGCGAACAGCATGCTGCAGTCGGTCGCCTACGTGGCCTTCCAGGAGCTCGCCACCCGCATCGCGCACCGCAACACCGGCCACTTCGCCGGCTGCCCGCTCGCGGACCAGCTCCTCGCGAAGATCGCCAACGACGAGAACCTGCACATGGTCTTCTACCGGAACCTGCTGAAGGCCGCCCTGGAGATTGCCCCGGACCAGGCGATGCGCGCCGTCGCCGACGTGGTGACCAACTTCCGGATGCCCGGCCACGGCATCCCCGGCTTCGAGCGGGCCGCCGCCCAGATCGCCCTCGGCGGGGTCTACAACCTGCGCATCCACCACGACGACGTGCTGCAGCCGGTGCTGCGCCACCTCAGGATCATGGACCTCGACGGCCTCGGTCCGGTCGGCGCGCAGGCCCAGCAGGAGCTCGGTGTCTTCCTCGACGGGCTGGACGCCCAGGCGACCAAGTTCGAGGAGCGGCAGGCGGCGCTGCTGGCCCGTCGCGCGGCCCGGCAGCAGGCGTAGGGCTTGGGCGGATTTTCCACGGTTTGCCCGGGGTGGCGACTAACGTGACCAAGCTCACACCGTGTCGCTCCATGGGATCGGACGACGCCGGAGAGTGATCGCCCGGCCGATCCCCCCGATCGCCGTCCGTGAGTGGGGCGGCGATCGGAGCGGGATCGGAGGATTGGCTCCCCTCCCTGGTGGGCAAGGGAATTGGCGAGCCCGACACGGCGCTTCGCTTACGGAGCGTGTCCACTATTCGGTCGTTCGCGCGTTGCGGTGATGGCCCTGCGTGAGGCCCCGAACGCCCGAGTGGATCACCCCAACGGACCCCTGGCTGAGTGTCGATTGAGTAACGGGGCTTGAAGTAAGGCAAAATCTCCGCCTCGGGTCGGGCACAAGACCGACCCCCCATGCGTTACGTGCGCTGGAGATACCGCACACACCGCACAACCCGGAGGGGGAGAGCGAAAAATGGCTACCGACTACGACACCCCACGCAAGACCGACGATGAGCTCAACGAGGACAGCATCGAGGAGCTCAAGGCCCGCAGGAACGACAAGGGCGGCAGCTCGGTCGACGTCGACGAGTTCGAGGCCGCCGAGGGCATGGAGCTTCCCGGCGCTGACCTCTCGAACGAGGAGCTCTCCGTCCGGGTGCTGCCGCGGCAGGCCGACGAGTTCACCTGCATGAGCTGCTTCCTGGTCCACCACCGCAGCCAGCTGTACAGCGAGAAGAACGGCAACCCGATCTGCCGGGACTGCGGCGCCTGAGGACCAGGGCGGTCATGACTCGGGTTTCGCGGTGTCCGCGAGACCGGTGCAACGCCCCTTCCGGCCCCGGGCAGCGGGGCCGGACGGCAGCTCCGGCGTCCGTCATGACGGACGCACCAGTCATACGGTCGGATGGAATGCGTTTCCCAGAAACGCGGAGGGACGGTACCGCCCAGGCGGTACCGTCCCTCTTCCTTGTGGTCGGGCGCCCTCAGGTGCGGGCGTTGCGGCGTGCCTCGTCCAGGGCCTCCGCCAGCTTCATCGGCGAGCGGGTCGACAGATAGAGGTACGGCGTCGGGTCCGTCGGGTCGCTCACCTCGACCCGCAGCGCGGTCGGCACGTAGCTGCGCAGCAGCATGAAGGCCCGCGGGTCGGCCTTGGGCCCGCGCCAGGCGGCGGCGTCCGCCGGGCCGAGCGCCTGGGCGGAGCCGAGGGCGTCCACCGGGATCCGGGCCGGGCCGGCCACCAGCGAGCCCTGGACCACCCGGATCCGGGCCGAGCCGTAACTGCTGATCGCGGCGGCGCCGGCGGCGATGCCGACCACCAGCCCGACCAGCGCGCCCACCGCGCTGAGGCGCAGCAGGATCAGCGCGAGGGTGAGGCCGATCACGACCGGGAACAGCCACCAGGAGCGCGGCACGGTGAGGCGTTCGTCGTACATGCCCTCCATTGTGGGCGCCATGACGGTGGGGGCCGGACGCAACCCCCGTCCCGGGCTCGGCTACCGGTCGGTAGGGTGGGGCGGCGTGACCGGTTCGACAGCCCCCACCGCGCCCGCCGTCCCCACGACCCCCACCACGCCGCCGCCGGAGGCCGTCCTCCCGCCGCGCGCCCCCGAGGCCCCCGCCCCCGGCACCCGGCTCGGCTCCCACTACGAGCACTGCTTCGGCTGCGGCCCGCAGCACCCCGGCGGCCTGCGGATCGACGCGGTGGCCGGCGAGGGCCTCGACGTCACCGCCGAGTTCACCGTCCGCCCGGAGCACCAGGGCGGTCCCGGCCTGGCCCACGGCGGCCTGCTGACCACCGCGATGGACGAGACCCTCGGCACGCTGAACTGGCTGCTGCACGCCCCCGCCGTCACCGGCCGGCTGGAGACCGACTTCCTCTCCCCGGTGCCGGTCGGCTCCCTTCTGCACCTGCGCGCCTGGGTCACCGGTGTGCACGGGCGGAAGATCTACAGCGCCGCCGAGGCGCGGATCGGCGGCCCCGACGGCCCGCTCGCGGTGCGTGCGCAGGCACTCTTCATCCAGGTGAAGCTGGAACACTTCACCAAGCACGGTCGTCCCGAGGACATCGAGAAGGTCCTCGACGACCCCGACCTGATGAAGCGCGCCCGAGCCTTTGAGGTGAACCCTTGAGCACCCCCCCCCGTGAGCCCCTCGACGTCCTGATCCGGCGGATCGACCCCGAGCTGCCGCTGCCCGCGTACGCGCAGCCCGGCGACGCGGGCGCCGACCTGCGGACCACCGTCGACGCCGAGCTGGCCCCCGGGGAGCGGGCGGTGCTGCCCACCGGGATCGCCATCGCGTTGCCCGACGGCTACGCCGCGTTCGTCCACCCGCGCTCGGGACTGGCAGCTCGTTGCGGAGTTGCTCTGGTGAACGCCCCAGGGACGGTCGATGCCGGGTACCGTGGAGAGATCAAGGTGATCGTCGTCAATCTGGACCCGCGCGAGGGCGTCAGCTTCCGCCGAGGGGACCGGATCGCCCAGCTGGTGATCCAGCAGGTCGAGAAGGCCCGCTTCCACGAGGTGGCGGAGCTGCCGGGGTCGGCACGCGCCGAGGGCGGGTTCGGGTCGACCGGCGGCCACGCCGCGGTCTAGGCTGCCCGCGGCCTCGCAGGAAGCCGAGCAGGTATTCGCATCGGTCTTGGACCGGGAAGGACAGTGACCGTGTTCCGTCGTCGCCAGAAGAGCGAGGACGCTGTCGAGCAGCTCGCCGACGACGCCATCAGCGCCGACGAGACGGCCGATGACGTCGAAGGTTCCGCCGAGAGCGAGAACGTGACCGAGCTGGACCCGGCGGACCGGGTCGGCCTGCCGCCGGCCCCGCGTCCGGACGGTCCGTGGGACCACTCCGAGCTGGAGAACCCGGAGGAGGGCCGCGTGGACCTCGGGGGCCTGCTGGTCCCCGGTGTCGAGGGCATGGAGCTCCGGGTCGAGGTGGCCGGCGACTCGATCGTGGCCGCCACCCTGGTCCTCGGCAACAGCGCCATCCAGCTGCAGGCCTTCGCGGCCCCCAAGTCGGAGGGCATCTGGGGCGAGGTCCGCGAGGAGATCGCCACCGGCATCACCTCGCAGGGCGGCCTCGTCGAGGAGGAGGAGGGTCCGCTGGGCTGGCACCTCCGCGCCCAGGTCCCGGTGCAGCTGCCGGACGGCACGCAGGGCGTGCAGCTGGTGCGGTTCGTCGGCTGCGACGGCCCGCGCTGGTTCCTCCGCGGCGTGATCTCCGGGCAGGCCGCCGTGCAGCCCGAAATGGGCGGGGTGCTGGAGCAGGTCTTCCGGCAGACGGTCGTCGTCCGCGGTGAGACCCCGATGGCGCCCCGCGACCCGATCGTGCTGAAGCTCCCCGAGGACGCGCAGATGGTCGCCGACGGCGGCGGCGCGGTCGCGGCCGCCGGCGAGGGCGACAGCCGCTTCGGCAACACCGCGCTGGACCCGTTCGCTCGCGGCCCGGAGATCACCGAGGTCCGCTGAGCACACCGCCCGAGCACGTCGATCGCCCCCGCCCGCACCACCGGGCGGGGGCGATTTGCATGTGGCGGCCCCGTCCCCGTACAGTTCCGGAGTCGCCGCGAGAGAGCGGGGACAAGCGGAAAGCGAAGTCGGTTGAATGAAACTCCGGAAAACGGAGCGGAAAACATCTGATAA
>NZ_JBEOSF010000052.1:0-59448 GCF_040302725.1 Kitasatospora sp. NPDC097605
TGGCACGCTGTTGAGTTCTCAAGGAACGGACGCTTCCATCAGGCGGCTTTCACACCGGCCCTCCGGGCGCTTCGTTCTTTCGTGTTTCCAGCTTACCAGATGTTTTCCGCTCCGTTTTCCGGAGTTTCATTCATCCGATTCCCGCTGGGGGGATTTCCTTCAACTTCGCTCCGAAGCTTATCAAAGCTTTCGGTGTGCTCAGTTCCGGGATTTACCTTGTCGGAGAGGGCGTGCATTCGATGAAGCACACTCACCTCGACTCGGCGGTGTCGTAGACACTAACGCCTGAGCCTGACTGGTGTCCAGTCGGTCCCAACCGTTCAAACCTACTAGCCCACCCTTACCACGTCAATGGTTTAGCTGGGGTTCGAGAAGAGTAGCAGGTCGGAGGCCTGTTGATCACATCGGCTCAGGCCGCGACCGGCTGCAGGTCCGCCCGGTCGGCCGCGTCCAGGTCGCCGGTTTCCCCGGCCGCGGCGGCCTTTCGGCCCAGTACCAGCGCGTAGAAGAGGAACGCGACCTCCGCGAGCGCGCCGATGGTGATCCGGGCCCAGGTCGGCAGGCCGGACGGGGTCACGAACGCCTCCAGGACGCCTGACACGGCCAGCACCGTCGCCAGGCCGATGCCCATGCCGATGATCGAGCGGCCCTGTTCGGCGAGGGCGGTGGCGCGGGTGCGCGGACCGGGGTCGACGATCGTCCAGCCCAGACGCAGTCCCAGGCCGCCGGCCACGAAGACGGCGGTCAGCTCCAGCAGGCCGTGCGGGATGAGCAGACCGAGGAAGGTGTCGAGCCGGCCGGCGGACGCCATCAGCCCGACGCCGAGGCCGAGGTTGAGGACGTTGCTCACCAGCACCCACAGCACCGGGAGGCCGAGCACCACGCCGTAGAGCAGGCACTGCACGGCGATCCAGGCGTTGTTCGTCCAGACCTGGGCGGCGAACGAACTCGCCGGGCGGTCGGAGTAATAGGTCTCGTAGGCGCCGCCGGGCCTGGTCATCTCGCGGAGCTCGTCCGGCGCGGCCAGGCTGTCGCGGACCTCGGGGTGGGCGGCCACCCACCAGGCGACCAGAGCGGTGGCGAACAGCGAGAGCACGGCGACCGGGATCCACCAGCGGCGCGAGCGGTAGAGCGCGGCGGGGAAGCTCACCGTGTAATAGCGGGCGACGTCCCGCCAGCCGCTGGTCCGGCTGCCGGTGACCGCGTCGCGGGCCCGCGATACCAGGCTGGTGAGCCGGCCTTCGAGGGTCGGGTCGGGCGCGGCGGCCTGGACCTTGGCCAGGTGCCCGGTGACGCGCTGGTAGAGCGCGACGAGTTCGTCGGCCTCCTCGCCGCTGGGGCGCCGCTTCCTGGCGAGGGCGTCCAGCCGGGCCCACTCCCCCTGGTGGGTGGCGACGAAGACGTCCAGGTCCATGCGGCGGCTCCATGGTCGGCGCGGGGCGCGCGGTCGGGCGGTGCGGACAGGTGGGCCCAGCATGCCAGGGCCGGACGGCGTCGCGGCCGCCGGGACCTCCCTTCCCGGCGGGCTTCACGGCCCCGTATGTTGACGGCAACAGATCGCGGGATCGTGGGGGCCGATCCGCCGGATTGCCCAGCCCACGGACCGCTGACCACCGACGGGAACGGACAGGTGTCTTGAGCGACCTGGTGACGGGTGAGGCGGTCGTCCTCGGCCTGCGCGCGGCGAAGCTTCCGAGCCGGGGGCTGGCGATCGCACTGGACCTCACCGTGCAGATCGCCGGGCTGGTGGCGACGACCCTGCTGCTGAGCCTGGTCCTGGTCGACCTGGACGGCGCGGCGGTCGCCGCCGTGACCATCGGGCTGACCGTCTTCTTCCTGGTGGCGCTGCCGGTCATGATCGAGACCCTGACCCGGGGCCGTTCCCTGGGGAAGGCCGCGATGGGCCTGCGGGTGGTGCGCAGCGACGGCGGGCCGGTGCGGTTCCGGCACACGCTGGTGCGCGGGCTGGTCGGCTTCCTGGAGATCATCATGCTGTTCGGGGTGCCGGCGGTGGTCTGCTCGGTGGTGTCCTCGGACGGCAAGCGGCTGGGCGACGTCTTCGCGGGGACGCTGGTGGTCCGCGAGCGGGTGCCCGGAGGGAGCGGGGCGGCGATCGCGCTGCCGCCGGTGAACCCGCAGCTGCTGCAGGCGATCGGCGGCGAACTGGTGGCGCTGGACCTCTCCGCCGTGCCGGAGCCGCTCTGGCTGGCCGTCCGGCAGTTCCTCGGGCGGATCGGCGAGCTGGACCAGACCGTCGCCCACCAGATGTCGGCCCGGCTCGCGGACGATCTGGTGGCCCGCACCGGCCACCCGGTGCCGTACGGGGTGCACCCGGCGGCGTACCTGGGCGCCGTGCTGACCGAGCGCCAGCGGCGCGAGTGGAACCGGGCACAGGGGTACGCGTTCCAGCAGGCCCAGCAGCAGGCCCAGGCCCAGGCCCAACAGCAGGCCCAGCCGTCGCCCTGGGCGCCGGCCCCGCCGAGCACCCCGTCCGCTCCCCCGGCCCCGCCGGCGCCTCCGGCCGCCGGCACCGGCTTCGCCCCGCCCGCCTGACCCGTCCGCCTGACCCGTCCGCCCCGGCCAGGCCCCGCCTAGCCGAGGCCCCCGTCGTAGCCGAACTCGGCCGGCCACGGGTTCGGCGGCGACTCCAGCTCCTCCAGCTCGACCCCGCCCGCCGCCAGCACCACGTCCCCGGCCAGGTGCACCACCTGCTGCTCGCCCGTCTCCAGGTCCGCCACCTGGTACCGCTCGACGAGCAGCGGCCCCGAGTCCGTGGCGTGCGTGTCGACGCCCTCCAGCAGCCAGCCCTGGTCGAGGGTGCGCGGCGCCAGCACCGGCTCGGTGAACGCGACCAGCCGCACCCGCGCGCTCGCCCCCTCCCGCAGCCGCAGCAGCCGCGCGGTGGCGACCAGGAACCCGGGCGAGCGCCCGGTGAAACCGTGCGCCCGGTCGTGCCCCTCCACCGCCAGCTCGCCGGCCGGGTCGGCCGCGTCCGCCCGCACCCAGGCGACCCCGTCGACGGCGCCGCCGCGGACCTGCCAGCCGCCGGCCCGCAGCTCCATCCGCAGCGGCCGGGCGCGCGAGTCCAGGGTGAGGTCCACCGTGCCGAGGACGCTGCCGTCCGGCGCGTACGTCTTGGAGACGTACCGCCAGCCGGCCGGGCCGGGCGCGCAGCTGAACCGCTCCTCGCCGAGCAGGACGTGGTCGTGGGTGTCATGGAGCGAGTACCGGCCGTTGGGCATGCCCGAAAGCCTACGTCGGGGCCGGACCGGCGATGTCGAACGGCCGTGCAACCTCCTGAGCGCGGGCCGCATCAGGGAGTCGGACGCCGCACACGCGGCGCCGTCGAAGGAGGGAGCGTTCATCCATGGCGAAGCAGAACCGCGACGCCGAGTTCACGGAGTACGTCGCGGCTCGGGCGCCGTGGCTCCGCAAGGTGGCCTACCTGCTCTGCGGCGACTGGCACCGCGCGGACGACCTGGTCCAGGAGGCCGTCACCAAGCTGTACGTCCGCTGGGCCCGGCTCTCCGGCGTGGAGAACCTGGACGGCTACGCCCGGACCGTCCTGCTGAACACCTTCCTTGCCGAGCAGCGCTCCCCGTGGTGGCGGTGGACCGCCCGGCGCGGCCCGGAGACGGTCCCGGAGGGAACCGTCTCCGCGCTGGACGTGGACGCCTCGATCGACCTGCATCGCGCGCTGGCCGCTCTGCCGCCCCGACAACGGGCCACGGTGGTGCTCCGCTACTACTGCGACCTCACGGTCGAACAGACCGCCGCCGCGCTGGACTGCTCCGCGGGCAACGTCAAGAGCCAGTCCTCCCGTGGCCTCGACGCCCTGCGCCGGTCCCTCGGCCGGAGGAGGGTCCAGGAGGAGTCCCCCGAGCCCCACGCCTTCCGGATCCCGGTGCCGGCAGAAACAGAAGGAACCACGTCATGACCGACTTCACCCACGACCACGGCACCGACAACGAGTACAGGGCCCGTCTGGCCTCCGGACTCGCCGCGCTGGCCGACGCGCCCGCGCCCGCGAGCCGGCTGGACACCGCCTGGGCGATCCACACCGGCCGGTCCCGGCTGCGCCGGCGCCGGACCGGGCTGCTCGGCGCGGTGACCGCGGTCGTTCTCGGCGCGTCGCTCGCCGGCGCCGTGCTGCCGTTCGGGAACCCGGACGCCTCGACCGCGCCCCTCACCGGGGGCACGTCCGCGCTCCCCCGCTTCGGCCCGGACACCGGCCGCGACCCGATGACGATCAACGCGACCTTCGGCTGGCTGCCCCCCGGCTTCGAGCAGTACATGTACGACGTGAGCCCGGGGAAGCTGAGCATCACGGCCCTCGGCCCGGAGACGGGGGCCGGCGACCTGCTCCGCGGGCGGATCAACCTGGCCGTCTACCCGCCGGGCCAGGAGCCCCCCGTGCCCGAGATGGCGTCGACCGGCACCAAGTGGTACCTGATCGAAACCGCACCGGTGAACGGGCACCCGGCGTACTGGCGCGGTACCGGACCGGACAACCCGGTCGGCCTCGGCGGTCAGCGCTTCCTCCGGTTCCGGGTCCCCGACGGCCGCTGGGCCGAGCTGACCGAGAGCAACCTGGAGTCCGCCCCCCTGGAGGAGATGCTGCCCCGGATCGCGGCCGACGTGCGCACGAGCCGGCAGGCCGCGGCCCTGCCGTTCACCCTCCGCGATCTCCCCTCGGCCTACGCGCTGAACAGCGCGAACTTCGACGTGGGCCTCGAATCCGCTGCGGGCTTCCCGTGGATGGCCTCTCTCACCTACGTCCTCGACCACACCTACGTCACCGTCGTCGCCAGGCCCGACACCGGGCGCGACCCGAAGCAGGACCCCAACCCGCCGCAGCCGGGCGCGGAGGTGACGCCGTCCGGCGCGTGCAAGAGCCAACGGGGGCTGCGCCTGTGCGTGGGATCGCCCCAGGGCGACGACGCGCTCGCCGCGACCGGTGGCCCTCAGGGCTGGTTGGACCGTGTGACCGGGCTGGGCGCCGATCCGGCCGACTGGACCACCGACGTCATCCGCTGACCCGTCCCGCCCCGGAACCCACGGTGGCCGGCGCCCTCCACAGGGGAGGGGGCGCCGGCCACCGTGCCGCTTTCCCGGACCGTCACCGCATCAGTAGCGGTACTGCTCCGACTTGTACGGGCCCTCGACCGCGACGCCGATGTAGTCGGCCTGCTCCTGGGTGAGGGTGGTCAGCTTCACGCCCAGCGCGTCGAGGTGCAGGCGGGCGACCTTCTCGTCCAGGTGCTTCGGCAGCACGTAGACGCCGATCGGGTACTGCTCGGTCTTCGTGAACAGCTCGATCTGGGCGATCGTCTGGTTGGCGAAGGAGTTGGACATCACGAACGACGGGTGGCCGGTCGCGTTGCCCAGGTTCAGCAGGCGGCCCTCGGAGAGCACGATGATGGTGCGGCCGTCGGCCTTGCGCCACTCATGGACCTGCGGCTTGACCTCGGTCTTCACCACGCCCGGGAGCTTGGCGAGGCCGGCCATGTCGATCTCGTTGTCGAAGTGGCCGATGTTGCCCACGATGGCCTGGTGCTTCATCCGCTCCATGTGGGAGGCCATGATGATGTCCTTGTTGCCGGTCGTGGTGATGAAGATGTCGGCGGTCTCGACGACGTCCTCAAGGGTGGCGACCTGGTAACCGTCCATCGCGGCCTGCAGCGCGCAGATCGGGTCGATCTCGGTGACGATGACCCGGGCGCCCTGGCCGCGCAGCGACTCGGCGCAGCCCTTGCCGACGTCGCCGTAGCCGCAGACGACCGCGACCTTGCCGCCGATCAGGACGTCGGTGGCGCGGTTGATGCCGTCGATCAGCGAGTGGCGGCAGCCGTACTTGTTGTCGAACTTCGACTTGGTGACCGAGTCGTTGACGTTGATCGCCGGGAACAGCAGGTTGCCGTCGCGGTGCATCTCGTACAGGCGGTGGACACCGGTGGTGGTCTCCTCGGTGACGCCCTTGATGGTGGCGGCGACCTCGGTCCACTTGTTCGGGGTCTCCACGAGCGTGCGGTTGAGCAGCTCGAGGATGATGCGGAACTCGTCGTTGTCGGCGGTGGACGGGTCCGGGGCGGCCCCGAGCTTCTCGAACTCGACGCCCTTGTGGATCAGCAGGGTGGCGTCGCCGCCGTCGTCCAGGATCATGTTCGGGGTCTGGCCGTTCGGCCAGGTCAGCGCCTGCTCGGTGCACCACCAGTACTCGTCCAGGGTCTCGCCCTTCCAGGCGAAGACCGGCACGCCCTGCGGGTTCTCCGGGGTGCCCTCCGGGCCGACGGCGATGGCCGCGGCGGCGTGGTCCTGGGTGGAGAAGATGTTGCAGGAGCACCAGCGGACCTCGGCACCGAGGGCGGTGAGGGTCTCGATGAGGACGGCGGTCTGCACGGTCATGTGCAGCGAGCCGGTGATCCGGGCGCCGGCCAGCGGCTTCGACTCGGCGTACTCGGCGCGGATCGCCATCAGGCCGGGCATCTCGTGCTCGGCGAGCTGGATCTCCTTGCGGCCGAACGGGGCCAGGGAAAGGTCGGCGACCTTGAAGTCACCGGTGATGTCGGTCGACATGCGTCTGCTCCTCGTGTGGCGGGTGGGGCGTGGCCAAGGTCCTGGGGTGCGTCACAACGCGGCGGGCCGCGCGGGCGCGCGGCGACGCCAGGACGCCCGGCCCGCAGCACGGTTCACCGGCGCGGCACGGATGCCCTGTTGCTCGGCACAAACCGTCGGAGGACCTCTCTCCCTCGACCGGCGCACACCCCCGAGGGGGCGGGCCGCCGATCGACCGCCATCAGCAGCGACGTTCTGGCACTGGGAACGAATCTACACCGACGGCCCCCGACGGCGGCCCGCTACGGCCGTTTTCGGCCTCCGGCACCGGGCCCGCGGACCGCCGGGGACGAGCCGCGGAGCGTCAGTGCGCGCCGCCGGGGACGGGCCCGCCGGGCGTGGCGTACGGGTCCTCGCCCGCCGCCTCCTTCTCGGCGCTGTAGATGTCCGGCTCCAGGTAGATCGCCCGGGCGATCGGCACCGCCCGGCGGACCCGCACCTCCGCGGCGTCGATGGCCTCGGCGACCTCGGCGGCCGTCGAGTCGGCCGGGACGGCGATCTTGGCGGCGACCAGCAGCTCCTCCGGACCGAGGTGCAGGGTGCGCATGTGGATGACCCGGTCGACCGAGTCGTGGTCGACCAGCGCGTCGCGGATCCGGCCCACCGTCTCGGGGTGGGCCGACTCGCCGAGCAGCAGCGACCGGGTCTCGACCGCCAGCACCAACGCGATGGCGATCAGCAGCAGGCCGATGCAGAGCGTGCCGATGCCGTCCCAGATCCCGTCACCGGTGATCACGGTCAGCCCCACACCGAACAGCGCCAGCACCAGACCGATCAGCGCGCCGGTGTCCTCCAGCAGCACGACCGGCAGCTCCGGCGCCTTGGCCCGGCGGATGTACGCGGGCCAGCCGTGCGTCCCCTTGTCCTTGACGGCCTCGCGGAATGCGGTGAAGAAGGACCAGCCCTCCAGCGCGATGGCGAACACCAGCACACCCACCGGCCAGTACCAGTTGTCCAGCTCGTGCGGGTGGACGATCTTCTCGTAGCCCTCGTAGACCGCGAACATACCGCCGACGCTGAACAGCACGATCGACACCAGGAAGGCGTAGATGTACCGCTCGCGCCCGTAGCCGAACGGGTGCTCGGGGGTGGCGGCGCGCTGCGCCCGCTTGCCGCCGACCAGCAGCAGCACCTGGTTGCCGGAGTCGGCCAGCGAGTGGACGCCCTCGGCGAGCATCGACGACGAGCCGGAGAACGCGAAGGCCACGAACTTGCTCGCCGCGATGCCCAGGTTCGCGGTCAGCGCCGCGACCAGCGCCTTGGTACCGCCTTCGGTGCTCATGCTCGGAAGGTCCCTCCGTCGGGGGCCGTCCGCGCGGCCCGTGCCCGGACCGGATGTCCCGGTCGTCGAGCGCATACGGTACCGGGCCGCCCGCCGTGGGCTCAGGACCGAGCGGCGGCGAGGCCCAGGTAGACGGCGGCGAAGTCGGTGAGCGCCACCAGGTCGACCAGCGCGTGCAGCGGGTCGGGGCGGCGGGCGGCGTACTCGGTGAGCCGGACGTCGTGGGCGGCGGCGAGCCGGTGTGCCCGGACGGCGCCGAAGCTGCGCGGGCCTGCGTCGTCGGCCGGCACCTCGGCGGGGCCGCCGTCGTCCTCCCCCGTCGCGCCGGAACCGGACGGCCCGCCCGCGGCCTCGCCGGGGACGTGCCGCAGCAGCAGCACCTGGAGGTGCAGCGGGTCCGGCTCGTCGACCCGGTCGCGGAAGAAGTCGTCGGGGTCGGCGCCCGCGCCGAGCTGCCCGGTGAACATGCCCCGGTGCGCGGTGAGCACCTGCGGCAGCAGGCCCGCCAGGGCGGGGCGCCCGGCCCGGTCGGCGAGCTGGGCGGCGAACCGGGCGGCGGCCGCGCCGGCCACCGGGCCCTCGGCCCAGAGCAGCGGGAGGGTCCCGGCCAGCCGGGCGGCCAGCCCCTTGGCCGGATTGGTGTACGCGGCGGCGTCCGGCCGGCAGCGCACGGCGGCGGCGTCCAGCAGGTCGGCGGTGAGCGGCAGCGCGTCGTAGGCCAGCTGGGTGACGCCGAGCTTCTGGGTGAGCGCCAGCAGCGGCGCGAGGTGGGCCCAGAGCGCGGCCGGGTCCTCGGCGGGCAGGTCCGGCTCGGCGGCGGGCCCGGGGCCGCCCGGCAGGCCGGGTTCGGCGGGCTCGACGGCGGACGGCACGAAGGGCAGCGGCAGCGCGCGGACCTGCAGCGCGGCCTCGGCGAGCGGGCTGCCCCCGGGGGCGGTGACGACGATCGCGCAGCCGCGCGCGTAGGCCTGCTCGGCGAGTGCCACCAGGCCCCGCTCGCCGCCGCCGGCGGAGCTGATCACCAGCAGGTCGAGCGGGCCCGCCCAGCCGGGGAGCTGCCAGGCCAGGCCGGCGGTGAAGGCGGCCGGGGCGGTCGCCCGGTCGGGGCGCGGAACGGGCTCGGCGTCGGTGGGCGGCAGCGGGGCGACCAGGCTCGCGGTGCCGGCCAGCGCGGCCAGCATCTCGGCGGCGGTCAGCGCGCTGCCGTGCCCGGCGACCAGGACGGCGCGCGGGCGGCCGTCGGGGCGCAGCCGGTCCAGGCCGGCCGCGTCGGCGAGCCGCAGGGCGGTGCGGACCCGGGCGCCGGAGCCGGCCAGGGCGAGCAGCGCGCGGTCGTGGTCGGCGCGCTGGAGGGCGGCCGGGTCGTCGAGCAGGGTGTCGTCGAGCATGCGGCGGGCCTCCGGCGGGTGGCTGGGCGCTGAGGACGGCGGGACGGCGGGGCGGCGCACGCGCGGCCGCCCCGTCCAGGATCAGGCCGGGCGGCGGGCCTCGTCCACCAGCAGGACCGGGATGCCGTCGCGCACCGGGTAGACCAGGCCGCAGCCCTCGCCGGTGCAGACCAGCTCCGGCTGCTCCTCGGTGCCGCCCTCGGTGAGCGCGGCCCGGCACTGCGGGCAGACCAGGATCTCCAGCAGGAAGGATTCGAGCTTCATGGCGTTCGGTCTCCGGTCTCGGTACGGCGGTTTCGGCGGGGCGGCACGGCGGTGCCCCGGCCGAGAGGAAACCCTACCGGCCGGGGCACCGGGGCCGTACGTCAGGCGCGGACCACGGCCAGCACGCCGTCGCGCAGCTCGGCCATCCTCGCCGGGTCCTTGGCCTCGACGTTCAGGCGCAGCAGCGGCTCGGTGTTGGAGGCGCGCAGGTTGAACCACCAGTCCGGCCCGGCCACGGTGAGGCCGTCCAGCTCGTCGACGGTGGTGCCCTCGACGGCGAAGGCGGCGCGGACGGCGGCGGTGCGGTCGGCCTGGTCGGCGACGGTGCTGTTGATCTCGCCGGAGGCGGCGTAGCGGTCGTACTCGGCGGTGAGCTCGGAGAGGGTGCCCGGCTGCCCGCCGAGGGCGGCCAGCACGTGCAGCGCGGCGAGCATGCCGGTGTCGGCGCGCCAGAAGTCGCGGAAGTAGTAGTGCGCGGAGTGCTCGCCGCCGAAGACGGCGTCGGTGACGGCCATCTCCTGCTTGATGAAGGAGTGGCCGACGCGGGTGCGCACGGGGGCGCCGCCGAGCTCGCGGACCACCTCGGGGACGGTCCAGGAGGTGATCAGGTTGTGGATGATGGTCGGCTCGGCCTCGCCGGCGGCCTTGGCGCGGGCGATCTCGCGGGCGGCGACCAGCGCGGTGATGGCCGACGGGGAGACCGGCTCGCCGCGCTCGTCGACGACGAAGCAGCGGTCGGCGTCGCCGTCGAAGGCGAGTCCGAGGTCGGCTCCGACCTCGCGGACCTTGGCCTGCAGGTCGACCAGGTTCTTCGGGTCGAGCGGGTTGGCCTCGTGGTTGGGGAAGGTGCCGTCCAGCTCGAAGTACATCGGGACGAGTTCGATCGGCAGGCCGTCGAAGACGGTGGGCACGGTGTGGCCGCCCATGCCGTTGCCGGCGTCGACGGCGACCTTGAGCGGGCGGATGGCGGCGAGGTCGACCAGGCCGAGCAGGTGGTCGGCGTAGCCGCGCAGGGTCTCCCGCTCGGAGAGGGTGCCCGGGCGGACGTCGCGCGCCGGGACGGTGACGGTGTCGTCCTCGCCGGTCCAGGACTCGACCAGCTCGCGGATCTCGGCGAGGCCGGTGTCCTGGCCGACCGGGGCGGCGCCGGCCCGGCAGAGCTTGATGCCGTTGTACTCGGCCGGGTTGTGGCTGGCGGTGAACATCGCGCCGGGCAGGTCGAACGCGCCGCTGGCGTAGTACAGCTGGTCGGTCGAGCAGAGGCCGATCTGCACGACGTCGGCGCCGTAGCCGGCCGCGCCCTCGGCGAAGGCCCGGGTCAGGGACGGGGAGGAGGGGCGCATGTCGTGGCCGACGACGATCGCGGTCGCGCCGGTGACCTGCACGAACGCGGCGCCGAAGGCGCGGGAGAGGTCCTCGTCCCACTGGTCCGGGACGACGCCCCGTACGTCGTACGCCTTCACGAGCTGCTTGAGGTCGCGCACTGCGGCTCCACCCTGGTTCTGTCTCTGACCGGCGAACGCGCCGGCGGCCTGGCCGGCGGGCTGATCGCCCCGTGGTCACGGATACGTCCGGGCACGGCGGCGGCCGCTACCCGGTAGGGGGGAGCGTACCCGGGCGCGGGGAAGGGTTCGTGCGGGGGCGGGAGCGGGGCGCGGGCCGGGCGGCGGCTCAGTTGTCGGGCGAGCGGAGCACCCGGAGGTGGCCGCGGCGGCTTCCCTCGGTGGACTCGCCCTCGGGGGCGCGGCCCTGACGCGGGGTCTGCGGGCGGGCGGCCTCGCGGACGGCGTTGGCGAGCGCCTCCAGGTCGTCGCTGCTGCGGCGCAGCGGTCCGGCCTCGGCGGCGAGCCGGACCACCTCCCAGCCGCGCGGGGCGGTGAGGCGCTCGGCGTGCTCGGCGCACAGGTCGTAGCAGTGCGGCTCGGCATAGGTGGCGAGCGGTCCGAGGACGGCGGTGGAGTCCGCGTAGACGTACGTCAGCGTCGCGACGGCCGGACGGCCGCACGCGGTCCGCGAACAACGACGTACAGAGCTCACGAGGGTGGACGGTACAGCACTCCCCGCCGGGGAGCGAAGACCGCCTGTCCGGAGGGTGTGCCGTGTCGCCGCCCGCGCGCCGTCCCGGCGCTCCGCTCGCCCCGGGCGAACAGCCGCCGGGGTGGTCCACTTCCTGGCGTCCAAGGACTACTCTCGGCAGTGATATGGACAGCTCCGCACCGCAGTCATCGACGGGTCCCTCGCGCCGCCCGCGGCACCGCGACCGGCACGGCCGGGGCCTGCGCGGCCCGCTGGCGCCGCCGCAGGTCCCGATCTCGCTCACCCGCTCCGAGTTGTTCGACGACTACGTGCGTGAGTCGGTGGAACGGCTGGAGCGCCGCTGGCCTCAGCTGATCGAGGTGGAGTTCGCCGTCCAGGAGGTGCCGCTGCACGAGCCGGACGGCACCGATCCGGACGGCGGGGTGCCGCTGGGCCGGGTCTCGCCGGGGCGGCAGGGACGCAAGAGCCAGATCGTGGTGTACCGGCGGCCGGTGGAGATCCGGGCGAAGTCGCGGGAGGACCGCGCGGCGCTGGTGCACGAGATCCTGATCGAGCAGGTGGCGGAGCTGCTGGGGCTCTCCCCCGACGCCATCGACCCGCGCTACGACGAGGACTGAGCCGGCGAGGACCGGCCCGGTACGCCGGAGGGGCCGCACCCGGGTTCGGGTGCGGCCCCTCCGGCGTACGGAGCGCGCGGTCAGCGCAGGACCACGCCCGGGTCCTGGGCGGCCCGCGGGACCTTGACGCTGGAGCGGTCGTCGCGCAGCGCCTGGACGGTGAACATCGGCACGTCCTTGGTGGGGACCGAGAGCATCCGGGCGGCGGCGACCGGGCCGCCGGAGACGGTCTCCACGGTGAGCGCGTAGCTGCCGTTCAGTCCGCTGGGCTCGGGCGCCGGGAGGGCGACGGTGCCGCCGGCGGGCAGCTGGACCTCCTGGGTGGCGGGGGTGCCGCCGCCGGTGCCGGCCGAGGCGGTGACCCGGACGGTGGCGGCCTCGCCGGTGGAGGTGAGGAAGAGCGTGGACGCGCCGCCGCCCCGGTTGTCGGCCACGGTGGCGCGGGTGCCGACCGGCACGGTGCCGGCCAGCCAGGCGGCGTCGGACTTGCCGTTGGCCGCGGCGCGGTCGATCCGCAGGCCGGCCACCACCGGGGTGGGGTGCTTCTCGTCGCTCGGCGACACCCGCAGGCCGGCGACCTCGTCGCGGGTGACCTTGCCGAGGTCGACGGCGGCCACCATGCCCGCCTTGACGTGGATGGACTCGTTGCCGGCCGGGGTGAACCAGCCGTTCTTGCCGGAGAGCTCGATCTTCAGGTCGGCGTCGTCCTCCGGCGGGGCCCAGACGACCAGGCGGGCGGCCGCGGTGTCGGCGGGCAGGCCGGGCAGCACCTGGACGGGCGCCGGGTCGGCGGAGGCGGGCACCCAGTCGGCACCCTTGCTGCCGTCGGCGGCGTGCAGGGCGGCGCCGACCCGGCCGGTGCGGGCGACCACGTGCACGGCGAGGTCGGCGACCTGGCCCTTGCTCAGGGTGGGCAGCAGCACCGACTGCGAGCTGCCGGGGGCGATGCTGATGCCGTTGGCGGCGTCGTTCTCGATCAGGCCCTTGTCGCCGTAGAGCTTGAGGTCGACCACGGCGGCGCTGGACTCGGTGTTGACCAGGCTGATGTAGTCGGTGCGGCCCTCGGCGGTGGAGGCGCCGGCGAACCAGAAGCCGGTGCCGGACGGCGTGCAGGTGATCCCGGACAGGCCGAGGCCGCGCTGCTCGGTGACGGTGGTGGTCTGGGTGACGGTGAAGCCGGGGGCGAGCGCGCCGGTGGCGACGGCCCCGGCGCCGGGGGCGAGGTCGCCGTTGGCGGCGGGGGCGCTGACCGGGGTGCCGGGCTTGGCCAGGGTGAGCCTGGCGTCGGTGGGCACGGCGTCCTTGTCCGCGGCGGGCGCCGGTGCGGCGGGGGCCGTGGGGGCGGCGGGTGCGGTGCCGGGGGCCGCGGGCGCGCCGCTCGGGGCGGCGGTGGCCGGCGGGGCGGCGGGCGCGGCCGCGTCGGAGAGCCAGCCGGCGCCGCCGGTGGCCTCACCCGAGCCCGGCGGGGTGTACGCGGTGAGGGTGGTGGAGCCGGTGAGGCCCTGGAGCGGCTGCGGGCAGACCGCGGTGCTCCGCTCGACCTGCGCCGAGGTGGCGGTGGCCCCGTCGGTGCGGGCCGGGGCGGCCGGCGGGCGGAGCTCGGCGATGCCGAACACCGCCGCGAGCACCACCGCCGCGGCCAGCAGCGACTGGGTGGTCTTCGCCGCGCCGGAACCCCTGGGGGCGGGGGCGCCGTCGAAGGCGCCGGCGGGCGCCGCCGCCGGGGCGGCGTCCGGCGCGGCCGGCTTCTTCCTGAAGGCGGGCTTCTTCATCGCGGGTCAGCTCCCCGATCCGTGGTGGTGCGGGTACCGACCCGGGCCGTTCGGGTCGTGGGGCTCGTTCGGGTCCGGCTGGTCGTAGTAGGGCTCGGCCTGCTGCTGTCCCGGCACCCAGGCCTGCTGGCCCGGCTGCTGACCCGGCTGCTGGTAGGGGTCGTAGCCGTACTGCTGCTCCGCCGGGTAGGCCTGGTAGCCCTGCTGCTGGTAGCCGTCCTGGCTGCCGTAGCCCTGGCCGCCGTACGGCGCGCCCACCGGCTGCTGCGCGGCGTAGGGGTCGTAGCTGTACGGGTCGGCCTGCTGGTACGTCTGGTACGGGTCGGTGTACGGCTCGGCCTCCTGCGCGGCGGCGGCCGCCTGGACCGCCCCGGCCACCGGTTCGCCGGCGGCCTGCGCCGGGATCGCGCCCGGCCGGCCCTCGTACACGCCGGCCTCCGGCTCGTCGCGCTCCGGGGCCTCGCCCTCGGCGCCCTCGCCGCGCTCGGCCATCCGGCGGGCCCGGCGGCTGCCGGGCGCCGGGGCCTGCGCCTGGGCGGCGGCGGCCAGCGCGGCGGCCTCGACCACGCCCTCGGGCAGGTCGTCGTCCTTGTGGTTGCGCCGGCCGGGCAGGGCCAGCACCAGGACGGTCAGGCCGAGCAGCAGCTGCGCCCAGATCCAGCCGGTGTGCAGCAGGCCGTCCTCCCGGGTGACCTGCAGCGTGCCGCCGCCGGCCGGGAGCTTGAAGCCCTGCGCCCAGCCGTCGACGGTGACCGGCTCCAGGGCGGTGCCGTCCAGGGTGGCCTTCCACTGCGGGGCGGCCGACTCGGCGAGGCGCAGCACCCGGCCCTCGGGGCCGGCCGGCACGGTGGTGTCGAGGTCGCGCTCGCCGGACGGGACGACCACGGGGACGGTACCCGGGGCGGTGATCAGCGCGCGGGTGGCGGGGGTGCCGTCGACCTGCCAGAGCGCGGCGCCGCCGTCCTGGTTGGCCTTGACCAGGCCGGGGGTGGTGTCCAGGACGTCCTTGAAGGCGCCGATCAGCGGCTGGTCGACCAGCACGTAGGCGATGCCGTAGCGGGAGAGCGCGCCCGCCTGGTCGGCGCCGGAGCCGGCCAGCAGGCTGCCGACCGTGCGGTCCAGGCCGGTCGTGGTGCCGGTGGCCGGGTCGACGGTGGACTCGGCCTGGCCGAGCGTCAGGCCGGCGCCGCGGACCAGGGTGTAGCTGACCGAGCCGCCCTTCGGGTCGCCGGTGACGACCAGGGTGCGGGAGCGGTCGGTGGTGCCGGCCTGCTCGGCGATGAACGCGGGCACCTGGGCGCCGCGGCCGCGGTGCAGCGGGCCGTCGGCGCCGGTGACGGCCCACCAGAGGCCGGTGCCCAGCGGGGCGAGCACGGCGGCGGCCACCACCAGGGCGGCGACCGGCTGGCGCCAGCCGAAGGCGATGCCGGCCACGCGGGCGTTGGCGCCGTCGGCGCCGATCGCGGCGGCGGCCAGCAGGGCGACGCCGGCCAGCAGGGTGGCGGGGCCGGACCAGGCGGGCACGGCCGGGCCGCCGGAGGCCGGGGTGACCGAGGTGCCGGCCACCGCGACGGCGAACAGCAGTCCGGCGCCGGCGGCGCCCCAGGCGGCGAGCACCGCGCGGCGGCGGTCGGCGCGCAGCAGGGCGGCCAGCGCGGCGAGCACCACGCCGGCGGAGAGCCAGACCGGCGGCACGCCGGCGCCGCCCGGGTTGACCAGGAGCAGCCCGGTGGCGGTCGGCCCGGCGCCGTGCAGGCCGGGCAGGCCGGCTTCGAGCAGCAGCCTCTGCGGGTGCGCGAGCACCTGGAGCGACCAGGGCGCCAGCACGCCGACCGGCACCGCGAGGATCACCAGGACGCGCAGGCCGAGCAGGCGCAGCGCGGTGGCGCCGGAGCCGAAGGCACCGCCGCGGACCACCGCGGTGACCAGCATGGCCAGGCAGAGCGGTACGGCCAGCGCCCAGACCAGCGGGACGAAGGCGGTGGCCAGGGTGAGCAGCAGGACCGTCATCCAGGCGGAGCGCCAGCCGGGGCGGGCGCCCTTGGCGGCGCTCTCGTCGCGGATGCCGAGGCCGGCGGTGATCGCGGCGGCGCGGGCCAGCGGCGGCAGCAGCACGGCCAGCACGGCGGTGCCGATCCGGCCCTGGGCGAGCGCGCCGGTGGCGGCGGGCAGCAGCGCGTAGGTGGCGCTGGCCCAGGCGCGGACCAGCTTGGAGTCGATCAGCGGCCGGGAGACCAGGTAGGCACTGACGGCGGAGAGCGGGACGGCGAGCACGACCAGCAGGGTGACCGCGAGGTCGGCGTGGTCGAACAGCATCCAGGAGAGGATCGACAGCACCGCGAGGTAGGGCGGCGCGGCGGCGGTGGAGCCGGTGCCGACGGGGTGCCAGGCGTCGGCGTACGCCGACCAGAGCCCGCCCGCGCCGTCGGTGGCGGGCAGCAGGGCGCCGCCGAACAGGGCGTCGGCGCCGAGCAGGCCGCGACAGGCGACCAGCGCGAACACCAGCAGGGCCGCGAACAGCACCGGGGCGGGGCGCCTGACGAGCTTCTTGACCAGCGCGAACTGCTCGACGACCAGGTCCTCGGCGTCCTCGTCGCCGCCGGCCTCGGCGGTGCCGTGCCGGCCGGAGCCGGCGTCGTCGCCACCCCCTATGCCGAGCGAGCCGATGGCGCCCTCGACCGCGAGCCGGGCGGTGGCGCCGGGCGCGGGGAAGAGCGTGCGGTCGTCCACCGCGTCGGCGGAGCGGCTGCGGGCCCGGCGTTTGCGGGCGGCCAGCAGCCTGGGCAGCCGGACGAGTTCGTGGCCGAGGCCGGCGATCTCGTCGAAGGCCTGCTTGGGGTCCTTGCCGAGCAGGTTGGCGACCACCCGCAGCAGGGTGCCGAGCACCAGCCGCAGCAGGACGTAGGGGAAGAGCGCGCCCTTGGAGTTGGCGAGCAGGGTGTAGACGGCGCCGGCCTTGTCCACCCGGTGCGGGTGAGCGGGGCCGCAGTCGATGGCGCGGCGCTCGCGGCTGGCGGCCTCGGCGTGCCGGAGCACGGCGTCCGGGGCGACCACGACGCGGTGGCCGGCGGCGTTGACCCGCCAGCAGAAGTCGGTGTCGTCGCGCATCAGCGGCAGCGCCCGGTCGAAGCCGCCGAGTTCCTCGAAGACGTCGCGGCGCACCAGCATGCCGGCGGTGGAGACGGCGAGCACCGGGCGGACCTGGTCGTGCTGGCCCTGGTCCTGCTCGCGCCGGTCGAGCCCGGTCCAACGGCGGCCGGAGCGGGCGATGCTGACGCCGACTTCGAGCAGCTGCCGGCGGTCGTACCAACTGCGCAGCTTGGGGCCGACGACGGCGGCGCTGGGGGTGGAGTCGGCGACCTGGAGCAGCCGGCGCAGTGCGTCGGTCTGCGGTTCGCAGTCGTCGTGCAGCAGCCAGAGCCATTCGACCGGCCGGGTCTCCCGGGGGCCGCCGCGGCCGAGGTCGTCCTGTTCACCGAGCGGGTCGCCGAAGTCGTCCCAGCCGCCGGTGACCGGGTCGTAGCCGGAGGGGTCGAGCCGGTAGGGCAGGTCCTCGGGGCGCAGCGGGGGGCTGTTGAAGACGGCCTCGGCGACGGCGGTGCCGAAGCCGGCCCGGCGGCCGAGCACGGTCGGGCCGCTCTCCGGCAGCCAGTCGGCGAGGGTCTCGGCGAGCAGCCGCGGGGAGTCGTCGGTGGAGCCGGTGTCGACGGCGAGGACGCGCTGGACCTGGCGGTCCTGGCCGAGCAGGCCGGCGAGGGCCTGGGGCAGCCAGCGGGCGCCGTCGTGCGAGACGATCACGGCGGTGACCAGGTGGCGCGGGTAGGCGGGCGGCCTGCTGGAGGAGAGGCCGCTCTGGTGGCTGTAGACGGTCATCGCGTGCGCGGGCCCCAGTTCTCGGTGGACACAGCCGGTGAACGGCAACCGGATGGCGCACCACACTAACGGCTCCCGGTGGCCGCTCCGTCCGCGGTGTCCGTCCCGGGCCCCGTCCGGGAACGCGAAAGCGCCTCACCAGCGGTGGTGAGGCGCTTCGTGGCCGGGCGCCCGTGCCGGCCGGTGGTTCGAGGATCCGGGGTCAGGGGATCCGGGGGACGCGTCCACCCCGTTCAGACGGCGCTCTTCTTGAGCCGGCGGCGCTCGCGCTCGGAGAGGCCGCCCCAGATGCCGAAGCGCTCGTCATTGGCGAGGGCGTACTCCAGGCACTCGGAGCGGACCTCGCAGGCGAGGCAGACCTTCTTGGCCTCGCGCGTGGAGCCGCCCTTCTCGGGGAAGAAGGATTCCGGGTCGGTCTGGGCGCACAGCGCGCGCTCCTGCCAGCCGAGTTCCTCTTCCTCCTCGATGCCGTCACCGATCAACAGCTCAAAGAGCTCGCTCATGTGGCGCGCCTCCTCTGCCCCTATTGGCGTCCCCGTGGTTGCCGTTGCCTCGTGCGGCCGACGACACGAGTGAAATTACAGTTGCGTCACTCTGGCCCAGTCAAGCCGAGCTCTGGTATTGGGGCCAGGATTCACTCCCCGGCACCAAGCCGTTACGAATAGTGTACATAACCGGACACATCGGACCTCCCGCCCGATTGCCCTCGAAGGCCGATGAACCCTTCGCAACCGGGGGCCGGGTGACGCGCAGTCACCGCCACAGGCCGGTCATCGGCCTCTCTTCCCGGCGATCTTCCCATCGAAACATAGAGGGTGATTTATCACCCCATCGGGTACTTCAGCACCCATCTCCCCCTAATGTCCGCTCTCCCTGAGTTGACACCGGCCCCGCGGATGCGGTCTCCTTGCCCCTATGTCAGAGTTCGCCAGCCCCCGGAGCGGTTCCGCCCTCCGCCGTGCCGTGAACTCCTGTTGTCGCCTCTGTTCCTGCCGCTGTATCTAGGCGCCCGCCGTCCCGCCGCGCGCCGCCCAGGAAGCACAGAGGCCGCCCGCGATTCCCGCCCCAGGACATCCCGGATCCGGCTGATCCCCTGACGACCCAGCCCTTCCGAGGACGACTCCCGTGCGAATGATCCGCATCCGCAAGCGGAACCGCGACCGCAGCAAGCTCAAGCTCCACGGCCTCCGGGCCGCCACCCGCCCCGTCGCCCCCACCCCGGCCGCCCGCCCCGGCGACCACCCCTGGGCCGACGGCCTCAGCGACGTCTCCATCGCCGGCGACCCGCTGGCCTTCCCGCACCTCGCCCGCACCGACCTGCCCGGGCACCCCGTCACCGTCGCCGACCACTCCCGGCTGGTCCGCGAGATCGCCGCCGACCGCTCCCGCTGGGAACCGCTGGTCCGTTACGACGCGCTCACCCGCTGGTACGCCCGGCTGGAGACCGGCCCCGGCTACGAGGTCTGGCTGCTCAGCTGGCTGCCCGGCCAGAGCAGCGGCCTGCACGACCACGGCGCCTCCTCCGGCGTGATGGCCGTGGTCCGGGGCGAGCTCGTCGAGCGCTCGCTCACCCACGCCGGGGAAGGTGCCCGGACGCTGCGCCCCGGCGGGCAGCGGGTGTTCTCCGCCGGGTACCTGCACGAGGTGGTCAACGGCTCGCTGGAGCCGGCCGTCTCCATCCACCTCTACAGCCCCGGCCTGACCGAGATGAACCAGTACGGCGGCGGCACGGCCGTCCCCGAGCAGCACCCGCAGGCGTCCGCCGAGGTCGGCTGAGGCCCGCCGGGGCACGGCGGCGGGTTGTCGAGGACCGGGCTGACGACCCGTCGACCGTGGCAGGATGGGCGCATGCGCATCGTGGCACTGGCAGGCGGGATCGGCGGAGCGCGTTTCCTGCGCGGACTCCGGGAGGCCATCGGCCCCGAGGACGAGATCACCGTCATCGGCAACACCGGTGACGACATCCACCTCTTCGGACTGAAGGTCTGCCCCGACCTCGACACCGTCATGTACACCCTCGGCGGCGGCATCCACGAGGAGCAGGGCTGGGGCCGGACCGACGAGACCTGGTCCATCAAGGCCGAGATGAAGGAGTACGGTGTCGGGCCCGAGTGGTTCGGGCTCGGCGACCGCGACTTCGCCACCCACCTCGTGCGCAGCCAGATGCTCACCGCCGGCTACACCCTCAGCCAGGTCACCGAGGCGCTCTGCGTGCGCTGGCGGCCCGGGGTGCGGCTGCTGCCGATGAGCGACGACCGGGTCGAGACCCATGTGCGGATCACCGACGACCAGGGCACCCGGGCGATCCACTTCCAGGAGTACTGGGTCAAGCTGCACGCCGCCGTCGACGCCGAGGCGATCGTGCCGATCGGCGCCGACACCGCCAAGCCGGCACCCGGCGTGCTGGAGGCCATCGCCGCCGCCGACGTCATCCTCTTCCCGCCGTCCAACCCGGTCGTCTCGATCGGCACCATCCTCGCCGTGCCGGGCATCCGGGCCGCCGTCGCCGCCGCGTCCGCCCCGGTGGTCGGGCTCTCCCCGATCATCGGCGGGGCGCCGGTGCGCGGCATGGCCGACAAGGTGCTCGCCGCCGTCGGCGTCGAAGCCACGGCGGAGGCGGTCGCGCTGAACTACGGCAGTAGGGCAGCGCTGCGGAGCAGCACGAGCGAGGGTGGTGGCGGGCGGCGGGAGGGCCTCATCGACGGGTGGCTGGTGGACACCGCGGACGAGGCGGCCGTCGCCACCGTCGAGGCCGGCGGGATCGCCTGCCGGGCCGTCCCGCTGCTGATGACCGACGTCCCCGCCACCGCCGAGATGGCCCGGGCCGCCCTGGCGCTCGCCGAGCAGGTGCGCGGATGACCTTCCAGGTCCTCCCCGTCGACGGACTGCCCGAGGTCGACGCCGGCTCCGACCTCGCCGAGCTGATCGCCAAGGCCGCCGAGTACCGGGACGGCGACATCCTGCTGGTCACCTCCAAGGTGGTCAGCAAGGCCGAGGGCCGGGTGCTGCGGGCCGCCGACCGGGAGGCCGCGATCGACGCGGAGACCGTCCGGGTGGTCGCCCGGCGCGGCAGCATCCGGATCGTCGAGAACCGCAACGGCCTGGTGATGGCCGCCGCCGGCGTCGACGCCTCGAACACCGCCCCCGGCACCGTGCTGCTGCTGCCCGAGGACCCGGACGCCTCGGCCCGCGCGCTGCGCGGCCGGCTGCAGCGGCTCACCGGACGCCGGCTCGCGGTCGTCGTGACCGACACCTTCGGCCGGCCCTGGCGCAACGGGCTCACCGACGTCGCCATCGGCGCCGCCGGGCTGGCCGTCCTGGAGGACCACCGGGGCCGCACCGACTCGCACGGCAACGAGCTGGCCATGACCGTCACCGCCACCGCCGACGAGCTCGCCGCCGCCGCCGACCTGGTGAAGGGCAAGGCCACCGGCACCCCGGTCGCCGTGGTGCGCGGCCTCGGCCACCTGGTCACCGCCGAGGACGGCGAGGGCACCCGGCCACTGATCCGGCCCGCCGCCGACGACATGTTCCGGCTCGGCACCTCCGAGGCGATCCGGCTGGCGGTCACCCAGCGGCGCACCATCCGGGCGTTCACCGCCGAGCCGGTCGACCCGTCGGCGGTCCGCCGCGCGGTCGCCGCCGCGGTCACCGCGCCCGCGCCGCACCACACCACGCCGTGGCGGTTCGTCCTGCTGGAGACGCCCGAGGCGCGGACCCGGCTGCTGGACGCGATGCTCGCCGCCTGGCGCCGCGACCTCGCCGAGCTGGACGGTTGGGACGAGGAGCGGATCGCCCGCCGCACCGCCCGCGGCGACGTCCTGCGGGCCGCCCCGTACCTGGTGGTGCCCTGCCTGGTGATGGACGGCTCGCACGACTACCCCGACGAGCGCCGCGCCGGCGCCGAGCGGGAGATGTTCACCGTCGCGATCGGCGCCGCCGTGCAGAACCTCCTGGTCACCCTGGCCGGCGAGGGCTACGGCTCGGCCTGGGTCTCCTCCACCATGTTCTGCCGCGACACCGTCCGCGCCGCCCTCGACCTCCCCGCCCACTGGGACCCGATGGGCGCCATCGCCGTCGGCCGCCCCGCCGAACCCCCGCGCACCCGCCCCGACCGCCCCGCCGACACCTTCATCGAGGTCCGGTAGGAGGCATCAGAGTCGGCGGTACACGTCCCGACGATTGCCGACGTTGACCACGAGGATGAGCAGCCGGCCTCCCTGCACCTCGTAGACCACGCGGAAAGCACCCACCCGCAGGCGGTAGAGGCCGTCGTGTCCGGTCAGTTTCTTCACGCCGAGGCCCTCGGCGAACGGGTCGTCGCCGAGAGCCGTCAGCGCCGAGAGGATCCGCATGGCCTCGACCTGGCCGATCGCCCTCAACTGGCGTTGGGCGTGCACGGTGAACCGAAAGGCGTACTTCACGCAGCGCTCCCCGCCGAGCCCGGGGGCGAGTCGAACAGATCGGCCAGCAGCTCCGCCATGCTGACTGTCGGGTCGTTGCGGTGCAGCTCGGCTTCCCTGGCAGCCAGCTCGTCCGCCGCTTCCTCTATGGCGTCCAGGATTTCGATCGGCACCACCGCTCCGACACGTTCGCCTTTGCGGGTAATCACGGTGATCTCACCGGATTCGGCCTTGGTGACGACCTCGGCGAGGTGGGCTCGGGCTTCACGGATGCTCAACGACTCAGCCATGGACCGAGCGTACACCTGGCTGTGTACACCATGGAGCCCCTTTGGTCACCGGTGGCGGTGGTCGTTGGGGGTGAGGCGGGGGCCGAAGCGGGGGGCGTGGGTGCCGGTGGCGAGGACGATCCGGCAGAGGCGGTGGCGGTGGGGGCGGTAGGGCTCCAGGAGGGCCAGCATCTGGGCGTCGTCGCTGCGGACACGGCCGGCCAGGGCCCAGCCGACGGTGTTGGGCAGGTGGAAGTCGCCGACCGAGACGGCGTCGGCGTCGCCGTTGCTGCGCTGGAGGGCCTCGGCCGCCGTCCAGACGCCGATGCCCGGGACGGCGGTGAGGCGGGCGAAGGACGCCTCGTGGTCCATCGCGGAGGCCTCCTCCAGGCGGGGTGCCAGGCGGACGGCGCGCTGCACCGTCGCCGAGCGCTTCGGGTCCACGCCCGCGCGGTGCCAGTCCCAGCTCGGCACCTGCGACCACTCGCGGGCCGAGGGCGTCACCCGCAGGTCCCCGACTGGGCCGGGCGCCGGGGTGCCGTAGCCGCGCAGCAGGGTGCGCCAGGCGCGGTAGGCCTCGCTGGTGGTGACCTTCTGCTCCAGGATCGCCGGGACCAGCGACTCCATGACCAGGCCGGTCCTGATCAGCCGCACGCCGGCCGTCTCGCGCTGGGCCTCGCGCAGCGGGCCGGGCGGCAGGACCAGGCCCGCCGGGTCGTCGCCGTCGCCGAGCAGCTCGGGCAGCCGGTCGAGCAGCCACTGCGCGCCGGGGCCCCAGGCGCCCGCCTCGACCACGCCCTCGGCGGGGCGGGCGAGCACCCGCAGGGTGCCGATGCCGGCCGGGGTGCGGGAGGCGCGCCAGACGGCGCCGTCGGCGGTGGTCCGGTACGCCGGGTCACCCGGGCCGCGGCGCAGCGGGAGCAGGGTACGGGCCACGTCCAGCGGGAAGCCGGGCCGCCAGCGGCGCACGGCCTCGGTGCCGCCGCCGGTGCTGCCGGTGGCCCTCGGGGCGGGCACGCTCCTCCCGTTCACCGTCGTGCGCCTCCTCCGCTGTCCGCCGACCATGGGGATATGAACGATACGCGGGTGGCGGAGTTGTCCCCAGGTGACGAGAGTGCCGTGCGGGCCCTCTACCACCGGGTACTGGAAGGCTGGAACCTGCGGGACGGCGCGGCCTTCGCCGGGCCGTTCACCCCGGACGGCGAGGTGATCGGCTTCGACGGGACGAAGCACTCCGGCCGCTCGGTGATGGCCGCCGAGCTCGGACGGATCTTCGCCGACCACGCGACACCGGAGTACGTCGCCAAGGTGCGGCGGGTACGGGCGCTGGCCCCCGGGGTGGCGCAGCTGGACGCGGTCGCCGGCCTGGTGCCGGACGACGCGCAGGACGTGGATCCCGCGCTGAACGCGGTGCAGACGGTGATCGCGGTCAACGCGGGGGCGGGCTGGCGGATCGCCCTGTGGCAGAGCACCCCGGCCCGGTACGACCAGCGGCCCGACGTCGCCCTGGCGCTGACGACCGAGCTGCGGGCACTGGTCGGACGCGGGCCGGGACCGGGCTGAGCGGGCCGGCTACGGGGCGAAGGGGACGTCGACGCGGCCCTGGAGGCGGGCCGCCATGGTGCGGATGCCCGGGAGCCGGGGGTGGAGGGCGCTGCCGGGGCACTCGGTGTCGAAGGCGTCGCGGTGGCCGGAGACGGCGTCGAGGTCCACCTCGGTGCCCGCCGGGTAGCGGCTGCCGCTGGAGGTGGAGACCAGCCGGGCGCGGCCGCCCGGGTCCCGGTCGGTGAGGCCGAGCTTCCAGGCGGCGACCCGGGCGAGGCCGGTCAGCAGCGCCGGCGGGGGCGGGTCCTCGACGTAGCCGCCGATCGCCGCGACGCCGGCCGAGTCCGTGTTGAAGCCGAGGGTGTGCGCGCCGTGCACCGGCAGGTCGGCGCCGCCGGCCCGGCCCTCGTAGACGGTGCCGCAGCGGTCGACCAGGAAGTTGTAGCCGATGTCCCGCCAGCCGTTGCCCCGCACGTGGTACTGGTGGATCGCCCGGATCACCCGGGGCGCCTCGGTGCACGCGTAGGCGGTGGCGGTGGCGGTGTGGTGGACGAAGACCGCCCGGACCGGGCCGGTGTAGCCGAAGCCCGGCTCGCGGAGGGACTCGTCGGCGCCCCAGCCGGCCCGGGTGACGATCGCGGGGCGCGGGGCCCGGTGGCCGGCCCGGCGCGCGGCGCCCTCCGGTTCGGCCGGCAGGGTCCGGGCGGCGGAGGACTCGGCGCCGCGGCCCGGGTCGACCAGCTCGACCCGCAGACCGGGCGGCGGTCCGGCCGGGCCCGCGGCCACCTCGACGGCCACGCCGTCGCTCGGGCCGGTCCACAGCGGGGCGGTGCCGCCACGCGGGGCACCGCCGGCGGCGGCCGGGGCGTCCGGGCCGTCCTCGCCGTCGGCGTCCAGCCGCTGCCAGTCGTGCCAGGCCCCGGTGACCGCGTCCCGGGTGCGGACCCGGACGGCGCCGCCGGCGAGCGCGCGGGCCGGGCCGTCCCAGGTGACCCCGAGCAGTTCGAACCGCCCGGTGGCGCGCGGCGCCGTCGCGCTCGTCAGCGGGAGCGAGGCGACGGAGCCGCCGCCCGCCGAGGTGCGCAGCCCCGCCCGCGGCGGGGGCGCGGCGGGTGGCGGGCCGGCCTCGGCGGCGGCCGGGCACAGCGGCAGGACGACGGCGCAGACGGCGAGCAGGGCGGTGGGCGGGACGGCGGGCCGGAGGACGGTCGGGCGGCCGCGGCGGGCCGGGCGTGAGGTGCGCATAAACCGGATGTTCACGGGATTTCGACCCGCTCGCCACGCCACCCGGCGCCGCGTCCGCCACCCCTCCCGGACGTCCACCCGAAGGCCGTAGGCTGGGGCGCACCATGACTTCGCCTTTCGCTGCCGATGCCCGCACCCCCGTCGAGCTGCTGCACGCTTACCTGCGAGGTGGCACTCCCTCAGTCGACCCCGCGGCCCCGCTGGTCACCTTCTACGACGACGCCAGCGGCGAACGCGTCGAGCTCTCCGCCCGGACCTTCGACAACTGGGTGGCCAAGACCGCCAACCTGCTCCAGGACGAGCTCAACGCCGGCCCGGGCGACCGCGCCGCGCTGCTCCTCCCGGCCCACTGGCAGAGCGCCGTCTGGCTGCTCGCCTGCTGGTCGGTCGGGGTGGCGGCAGTCCCGGGCGGCGACCCGGCCGCCGCCGACCTGGTGGTCAGCGGCCCGGACGGCCTGGAGGCCGCCCAGGCCTGCGAGGGCGAGCGGGTGGCGCTCGCGCTGCGCCCGCTCGGCGGCCGGTTCCCGCAGCGTCCGGACGGCTTCCTGGACTACGCGGCCGAGGTGCCCGGCCAGGGCGACCGGTTCGCCCCCTACTCCCCCGTCACCCCGGACGCCCCGGCGCTGGAGACCTCGGTCGACGGCCTGCCGCTGAAGCTGACCGGGGAGCAGACCGTGCAGCTGGCCCGCGAGGGTGCCGTCCGGCTCGGGGTCGGTCCGGGCGACCGGGTGCTGTCCACCCTCTCCTACGACGACTGGGCGGGTCTGGAGGCCGGCCTGCTGGCGCCGCTGGCGGCCGGCGCCTCGGTGGTGCTCTGCCGCAACTCGGACGGCCTGGACGCCGACCAGTGGGAGAAGCGGGTCGAATCCGAACGGGTGACACTGCGCCTCGGGTAACCCCCGGCCCCGGCCCGGCGGGTAGGGATCCCTGCCATGGCCGAGGACGACACCGAGCACCCCCCGACCGAACGCCCCCCGACCGGGAAGGCCGGCGACGCGGCGCCGGAAGCCGTTGCGGAGGCTTCCGGCGGCCGCCGGCGACGCCGTCGGTGGCTGGTCATCACCGCGGGCGCCCTCGCGTTCCTGCTGGTCGCCTGCGGCGCGCTGCTCTGGATCGCCTACCGCAAGCTCGACGGCAACATCCGCACCGACTCCACCACCGACCAGCTGCTGGCCCGGCTGGAGGCCGAGCGCCCCGCCCGGACCGCCGGCGCCCGGGGCGCGGAGAACATGCTGCTGATCGGCAGCGACGACCGGACCGGCGCCAACGCCTCCTACGGCTCGGCGGGCGGCCAGCGTTCGGACACCACGATCCTGCTCCACCTGGCGGCCGACCGGCTGCACGCGACCGCCGTCTCCATCCCGCGCGACGTCATGGTGAGCGTGCCCGCCTGCGAGAAGCCCGACGGCACCCGCAGCCGGCCCGCGCTGATGCAGTTCAACGCGGCCTTCGAGACCGGCGGCCCGGCCTGTTCGATCCGGACCGTCGAGCAGCTCAGCGGCATCCGGCTCGACCACTACGTGATCGTCGACTTCACCGGGTTCAAGCGGATGGTGGACGCCGTCGACGGGGTCGAGGTGTGCGTCCCGCAGCCGATCCACGACAAGGACGCCAAACTGGACCTGCCGGCCGGGCGGCAGACCCTGCACGGCGAGCAGGCGCTCGGCTACGTCCGGGCCCGGGAGACCCTCGGCGACGGCAGCGACACCCAGCGGATGGGACGTCAGCAGCAGTTCCTGGCGGCGCTGATCCGCAAGGTGCAGTCGCAGGGCGTGCTGCTCAACCCGACCAAGCTGTGGCCGGTGCTGGACGCGGCCACCTCCTCGGTGCGGGCCGACGGCGGGCTGTCCTCGCTGGGCGCGCTGTACGACCTGACCCAGGACCTGCGCGGGATCCCCTCCTCGGACGTGACCTTCCTGACGGCGCCCCGCCAGCCGTACCGGTTCGACTCGGACCGGGACGAGTTCGTGCAGCCGCTGACCGCGCAGCTGTTCGCGGCGCTGCGGGACGACCGGCCGGTGGACGTGCGGCCGCCGGGAACAGGCCCGTCGCCGACGGCGCAGGCGGCCCCGCTGGCCTCCCGGACGGCGACGCCCTCCCCCAGTCCGTCACTGAGCGTGAGCACTCCGCCGTCGTTCGAGGGGCGGACCGCCGACGTCGACGCGTGCGCGGTGCACTGACGCTCAATGAAGCGGATCAGCTGCTCATCGGATCACCATTCCGTACACGGATCATGATCCTGAAAGGTTCTCACCGGAAATTCCCAGCACCGCATTCACCTGCGGAATTGCCGTCGCACACCATGGCGGAGATCACACCAGGAACAATTCCCCCACCCGGCTCGTCTAGGGTGTCCGAGTCGGTCGTGCAATCGGCGCGTCGGCCCGAGAACCGGTCGGAGGGAGGGGAACACCCGTGCAGCAGGACATTCATGGCGCCACGCCGGACGCCGGGCGGACCCCGGCCGACCCGGCCCGGGGCATCCCCGTGCAGCGCCGGCGCGCCCAGGCCGGATCCGCCTCCGGGACCGTGCCCCAGGCCGCCTCCGAGCATCTGGTCGAGCACCTGGCCGAGCACTCCGCCGAGACCGCGGCCGGCGGCGGACGGGCCGCCCGGCGCCGGGCGCGCGGCGCGGCACGGCGCAACCGCCGCCGGCGGCTGCTGAAGTGGACCGGCGGCCTCGGGGCCTTCGTCCTGGTGGCCGGCTGCGGCGGCGCGTACTACGCGTACCAGCACTTCAACAACAACATCACCGCCGTCAAGGTGCAGCTGGGCGACGAGGCGGAGCGGCCCAAGCCGGTCGGCGACGCCATGAACATCCTGGTGATCGGCACCGACAGCCGGGAGGGGCTGGGCCGCTCGTACGGCGACGAGGGCAGCGCCGGGCACGCCGACACCACCCTGCTGTTCCACGTCGCCAAGGACCGCACCAACGCGACGGTGCTCAGCGTCCCGCGCGACCTCATGGTGTCCGTCCCGGACTGCCGGACGCCCGACGGGAAGACCATCCCCGGCTCGACGCGCACGATGTTCAACAACAGCCTCGGCCAGGAGGGCCGCGACCCCGGCTGCACCTGGAAGACCGTCGAGAAGATGACCGGGATCAGGGTCGACCACTTCGTGATGGTCAACTTCGAGGCCGTGAAGACGCTCTCCACCGCCGTCGGCGGCGTCGAGGTGTGCGCGGCCAAGGACATCAACGACCCGGACTCGCACCTGAAGATGAGCAAGGGCCGGCACGTCGTCCAGGGCGACGAGGCGCTCGCCTTCGTTCGTACCCGGCACACCGTCGGGCAGGGCGGCGACCTCACCCGGATTCCGCTGCAGCAGCAGTTCATCAGCTCGATGATCCGCTCGATCAAGAGCAGTGACACGCTGACCAACCCGGCCAAGCTGTGGAAGCTCGCGGACGCCGCCACCAAGGCGCTCACCGTCGACTCCGGGATCGGCAGCGTCGACAAGCTGAAGGACCTCGCGCTGGACGTCAGCAAGGTCGACACCGAGCACATCACCTTCACCACCGTGCCGGTGCTGGACGACCCGGTGGACGAGAACCGGCTGGTGCTCAAGCAGCCGGACGCGGGGCAGCTGTTCTCGATGATCGGGAACGACCGGTCGCTGACCGCGCCGGCGGCCACGCCGGAGGCGACGGCCGGCGCTTCGGCGGCGGCGTCCACGGCGCCCGCAGCCGCGCCGACCGCTTCGGCGGGCGCGACGGCTCCGGCGGCTCCGACGGCTCCGGTGGCGGACGCGAAGGAGCTGCGGGTGACGGTGCGCAACGGCAGCGGGACGCCCGGGCAGGCGCAGCAGACCGTCGACCGGCTCCAGGCGAAGGGCTACGCCCGGGCCGCGACCGCCGCCAACGCGCCCGTCACCGCGGCCACCACCATCGCCCACCCGGCCGGGAAGGCCGCCGAGGCGGCGGCGCTGGCCACCGCGCTGGGCCTGCCCGCCGACGCGGTCAAGGCGGACCCGAAGCTGGGCGCCAAGGACGGCCTGGTGCTGGTGCTCGGCAAGGTCGCCCCGGCCGCCGCCGCGGCGACCCCGAGCACGCCGGTGACCGAGGCCCCCAAGGACCTGCAGCGCGTCCAGGCCGACGACACCGACGTCTGCGCGAAGTAGCCACCGTCAGAACCCGTCGGCGGCGGCTCCGGTGACGCCCCACCATGCCCAGCTCCCCGGAAACGGGGCGGACCCGCCCTCGACCGGCCCCGTGGCGCCTGGTGGCGGGGGCGGGAGGGCGGGTCCGGGGGAAGCGGGCGGCGGGGGTCAGCCGCGTTCGGCCACGACGTCGCCGGCGGAACGGGTGCGGCTGCCGATCACCTTGCGGGCCAGTGAGCGCGGCGAGGTGAGGAAGCCGAAGCCCCAGCTGAGGTGCATGGTCGCGAAGGCCACCGGAAGCAGCGCCTTCGCCTTGGGCGACAGGCCCCGGCCCTCGACCAGCGCCCCGCCGACGATGCCGAGCAGGTAGGCCACGGGGGCGGCCAGGAAGGCCGGGTGGACGGCCGCGCCGAGCACCACCCCGAGCATCACGCCGAGGAAGGCGGCCGGGGGCGCGAGGTAGCGCAGGTTGACCGAGCCCCGGTGGTACCGGGTGACCACCCGGCGCCAGCGGCCGTAGTCCTTGTACTGCTTGGCCAGCGCCTTGACGCTGGGCCGGGGGCGGTAGGTGACGCGCAGCTGCGGGGTGAACCAGACCAGGCCGCCGTCCTGGCGGATGCGGTAGTTGAGCTCCCAGTCCTGGGCGCGGACGAACTCCTCGTTGTAGCCGCCGAGCCGCTCCAGCACCTCGCGCCGGAACACCCCGAGGTAGACGGTGTCCGCCGGGCCGGCCAGGCCGCCGGTGTGGAAGGCGGCGTTGCCGACGCCTATCTTGGAGGTCATCGCGACGGCGACCGCGTTCTCCCACTCGGTCTCGCCCTCGGCGTGCATGATGCCGCCGACGTTGGCGGCCTCCATCTCCCCGAGCAGCCGGACCGCCGTGGTGATGTAGCCCGGGGTCAGCAGGCCGTGACCGTCGACCCGTACCACTATCGGGTGGCTGGAGCCGCGGATGGCGGCGTTCAGCCCTGCGGGGGTGCGTCCGGTGGGGTTCTCCACGGTCCGGACCCGCGGGTCCTCTGCGACGAGTTCGGCGGCGATCTGCGCGGTGCGGTCGGTGGACGGACCGAGGGCGATCACCACCTCCATCGGGCCGGCGTAGTCCTGTTCCAGGATGTGCCGGACGGCCGTGCGCAGGTGTCGTTCCTCGTTGAGCACCGGCATGATCACGGAGACCGCCGGCAGCTCCTCAGCAGCCTTGGTGTTCATCGGGGCCAACCGTACCGGTGTGGGCGGGGTGCCGTCTTGTCCCGGTCTGGGCCGCTGTGCCCGGCCGGGGGCGGCCGTGTGCGAAGGATCGCCGACGAGACGTTCCGCCTCGCCGGAGGGCATCCAGGAGGAACGTTTCACCGATCGGGGCCCACCGTACCCCCCACCCCCGGCGCGCCCTCACCCGGCCCGACCGCGGGCGCCCCTACCATCCGAGAGATGCCCGTCTCCCCGCTCTCCGCCCAGTCCGGAGGCCCGGACGGCGCCCCGCCCGGACGGCGGCGCCGCTGGCCCCGCCGGCTGGCCGCCGGCATCGCGTTCGCCGTCCTCGCCACCTCCTGCGGAGGCTGGGCGGCCCTGCGCGGCATCGGGTCGATCGACCGGGTCGACGCCTTCACCGGCGACCGGCCGCGGCCGGCCGACGACGCCTCCACCACCTTCCTGGTGGTCGGCACCGACGAGCGCGACGGCATTCCGGAGAAGACGCTCAAGACGGTGCTGCACGCGGGGGGCGAGTCCTGCCACTGCACCGACACGATGATGATCGTCCAGCTCGCCGGGAACGGGTCCCGGGCCAGTGTGATCAGCATTCCGCGCGACTCCTATGTCGACATCCCCGCCCACCGGGACCCGGCGACCCGCAAGGAGGTCCCGGCCGGCAAGGGGAAGATCAACGCCGCGTACGGGCTGGGCGGGCCGCCGCTGACCGTCGCCACCGTCGAGCAGAACACCGGGCTGCGGATCGACCACTACCTGCAGGTGAACTTCGCCGGGTTCGTCGCCGCCGTGGACGCCGTCGGCGGGGTCCGGGTCTGTACGGCCAAGCCGCTCAAGGACGAGTACTCGGGGCTGGACCTGCCGGCCGGCACCAGCACCCTGGACGGCGCCGGGGCGCTCAAGTACGTGCGCGCCCGGCACCTGGACGGCAGCTCCGACCTGGGGCGGATGCACCGGCAGCAGAAGTTCGTCGCCGAGCTGCTGAACGAGGTGACCAGCGGCGGCACCCTGCTCAACCCGGTCCGGCTGGCCCGGGTGTCGGACAGCCTGCTCGGCTCGGTCAAGGCCGACCAGGGGCTCACGGCCCACGACCTGGTCACCCTGGCGGCCGGGATGAAGGACCTGACGGCCGGGCAGGCCGACTTCGCGACCGTGCCGCTGGCCTCGGTGGACCATCCGGTCTCCGGGTGGGGGTCGACGGTGCTCTGGGACAAGGAGCGGGCGCGGGAGCTGTTCGACGCCGTCCGGGAGGGGCGGCCGCTGACGGACGGTGCCGGCGGTACGGGCGGGGGTACGGGCGGGGGTACGGACGGGGGTACGGACGAGACGGCCGAGCCCGCGGCGCCTGCCGCTGCGGCGGCGGCCACGGCCGCCGCGGCCACGGCTGCGGCGACACCGGCCGCCGTGCCACCGGAGCAGGTGCACGTCCAGGTGTTCAACGCGGCCGGTGTGGCGGGGATGGCCGCCCGGGTCGACTCCGAGCTGCGCCGGGCCGGGTTCGCCGCCACCGGGACGCCGGCCAACGCCCCGGCCGGCACGGCGTCGGGGCGGACGGTGATCCGCTACGACCCGCACTGGGCCGACGCGGCCCGGACGCTGGCGGCCGCGGTCCCGGAGGCCGAGCTGACGCCGGTGCCGGGGCTGGGAACGACCCTCCAGCTCTACGCGGGCACGGACTACCCGGCGACCGGTCCGTCGCCGGTCCCGGCCCCCCCGCCCCCGGCGCCAAGGGCGGCACCGTCCGGCCCGGCGGGCGGGGCGCACCCGGACGGCAGCGGGGCGGCGGACGGGGCGGAGACGGCCGTCGTCGAGCGGGCGAGCGACATCATCTGCCCCTGACCCTGCCCGTTCGCGCAGAACGGCGAGGGGCGGGGTGCGCACGGCACCCCGCCCCTGCCCTCCCCGTTCCCCCTGTCCCCGGCGCGACCCCCGATCCCCCGATCCGGGGGTCGCACCCGGTCAGTCCGTCGCGATCGCCGCGAGGACGTTCATCCGCCCGGCCCGGAAGGCCGGGATGAGGGCGGCCAGCAGGCCGATGACCACCGAGGCGGCCAGCGTGAAGACGATCGTGGTGACCGGCACGGCGAGCGACTCCAGGCCCTGGGTCCGCAGCACCCGCTGACCGGTGACGCCCCAGGCCAGCCCGAGCGCGGTGCCGAGGACGGCGCCGAACAGGGCGATCACCATCGACTCCAGGCGGATCATCCGGCGCAACTGGCGGCGGGAGAGCCCGATCGCCCGCAGCAGGCCGATCTCACGGGTCCGCTCGACCACCGAGAGCGCCAGGGTGTTCACCACGCCGAGCACCGCGACCACGATCGCCAGGCCGAGCAGGCCGTAGATCATGTAGAGCAGGGTGTTCACCTGCTCCTGGACGAGGTCCTTGTAGCCGGCCTGGTCGCGGACCGAGACCTGCGGGTACTCCTTGAGCGCGTCCTCCAGGGCGGTGAGCGTCCTGGCGACGTCCGCCCCGGCGGAGGCCGTGCCGAAGGCCACGTCGGCCACCGGCTGGTCGGCGGCCGGCACCGCCTCGGTGACGGCTTCGAGCGAGGCGAACGTGTTGCCGTCGAAGAACGAGTTGCCCTTGGTCATGATGACGCCGACCGGCAGCGACTGGACGCGCCCCTGCCCGTAGTCGATCTTGACGCTGTCGCCGATCTTGAGGCCGTGCTCCTCGGCGTAGTCCTCGCCGACCGCGAGCGAGCCCTGCTTGAGGGAGTCGGCGCTGCCGGCCTTGACCGGCAGCCGGAAGTCCTCGGTGAACCGAGTGGAGACCGCGGAGACGCCCTTCTCCGAGGTCTTGCCGTCCGACGCGGTGAAGTGCGCGGGCAGGAACTTCTGCTCGGTGACGTGGTCCACACCCGAGGTCTTGCGCACGGCGTCGACCATCTCCGCGGAGACGCCGTTCGGGCCGGCCGTGACGATGTAGTCGGCGCCCACCGAGCGGTCGATCTGGTCGTTGGTGGACTTGATCACCGAGGAGGTGAAGACGGAGGCGCCGATCACCAGCGCCAGTCCGATCATGAGTGCGGCCGCCGTGGCGCCGGTGCGCCGCGGGTTGCGCATCGCGTTGCGCTGGGCGAGCTTGCCGGACGGGCCGAACAGGGCGGGCAGCAGGGCACCGAGCACCCGCACCACGGTCGTGGCCAGCAGCGGGCCGAGGACCACGAAGCCGACGAGGGTGAGCAGCACGCCCAGGCCGATGTACTGGCCGCCGGTGGCCGCTTTCTCCGCCTTGCCGGCCAGCACCAGCAGCCCGCCGCCGCCGGCCGTCAGCACCAGGCCGATGACCGCCCGGACGGTGTTGGAGCGGGCCTCGGCCGGGGTGCCGTGGTCGCGCAGCGCGGAGATCGGAGTGATCTTGCCGGCCCGGCGGGCCGGGATCCAGGCCGCGAGCACGGTGATCACGACGCCCACCGCGTACCCGGCGATGAAGACGTCGGCGCCGATGGCGAGGTCCCCGGCGTCGAGGTGCATGCCGACCGCGTTCATCAGCTGGATCAGCCCCACCGCCAGGCCGAGGCCGGCGCCGATGCCGAGGGTCGAGCCGACCGCGCCGAGAAGCAGCGCCTCCACCAGCACCGAGCGGTTGACCTGGCTGCGGCTGCCGCCGACGGCGCGCAGCAGGCCGATCTCCCGGGTGCGCTGGGCGACCAGCATCGAGAAGGTGTTGATGATCAGGAAGCCGCCGACCAGCAGCGAGACGCCGGCGAAGCCGAGCATCGCGTACTTCATGAAGTCGAGGGAGGAGCCGACGCTCTTCTGCCCGTCCGCCTTCTGCTCGGCGGCCGTCTTCGCCTGGAAGCCGGCGCCGAGCCCGGCCAGCGCGTCGGACTTGAGCTGCTCGTCGGTGCGGCTGCCGTCGCCGAACACCTCGACCGAGGTGAACGCGCTCTGCCTGAGCAGGACGTTCTGTGCGGTGGCGGTGTCCAGGAAGGCCAGTGCCGCACCCGGGTTGGTGGTCTTGAAGGTGGCGATGCCGACGATGGTGAAGTCCTGCTTGTCGCCGGTGATCACGCGCAGCTTCCCGCCCAGGCCGAGCTTGGCCTTCTTGGCGGTGTCCGCGTCGAGGACGACCTGGTCGGCGCCCTGCGGCGAGTGGCCGGAGGTGATCTCGACCGGGTTGCGCGGGGTGTCCGTCCAGTTGCCGACCATGGTCGGGGCCCCGCTGGTCGGGCCCACCCGCTTGTTGGTGGCCGGGTTGGCCAGGGTGGCGCTCTCCACGCGCACCTGGCCGACCGCCGTCCTCGCCCCGGGGATCGCGGCGGCCTTCCGGACGCTGTCGGCGGGTATGGTCAGCGTCTTCCCCCGCGGGTCGTCGCCGAACTCCGGCTCGGCGGGCCCGATGGAGAGGTCGGAGGCGGTCGAGGCGAAGAGCTTGTCGAAGGTGCTGGTCGCGGTGTTGGAGAACACCAGCGTCCCGGACACGAACGCGACCGACAGCACGACCGCGATCAGGGAGAGCAGCATCCGCCCCTTGTGGGCGAGGAAGCTCCGCAGTGACGTCTTGAGCAGCATGGTCCTGTCCGCCCCGCCCGCTCAGCTGGTGCGCTTGCCGTCGAAACGGCGCATGCGTTCGAGGACGGAGTCGGCCGTGGGGGCGTGCATCTCGTCGACGATCACGCCGTCGGCGAGGAACAGCACGCGGTCCGCGTAACCGGCGGCGACCGGGTCGTGGGTGACCATCACGATGGTCTGGCCCAGCTCGTCGACGCTGCGGCGCAGGAAGGAGAGCACCTCGGCGCCGGAGCGGGAGTCGAGGTTCCCGGTGGGCTCGTCGCCGAAGATGATCTCGGGGCGGGCGGCCAGCGCCCGGGCCACCGCGACGCGCTGCTGCTGGCCGCCGGAGAGCTGCGTCGGGCGGTGCTTGAGCCGGCCGGAGAGGCCGACCGTGTCCACCACCCGGTCCAGCCAGGCCTGGTCGGGCTTGCGGCCGGCGATGTCCATCGGGAGGGTGATGTTCTCCAGGGCGTTCAGCGTCGGCAGGAGGTTGAACGCCTGGAAGATGAAGCCGATCTTGTCCCGGCGCAGCCTGGTGAGCTGCTTGTCCTTCAGGCCGGTGATCTCCGTGTCGCCGATCCAGATCCGCCCACTGGTCACCGTGTCCAGACCGGCCAGGCAGTGCATCAGGGTCGACTTGCCGGAACCCGAGGGACCCATGATCGCGGTGAAGCGGCCGCGCTGGATGTCGACGTCGACCGCGTCCAGGGCGGTGACCGTGGTCTCGCCGGAGCCGTAGGACTTGGTCACCTGACGAGCCGAGGCGGCGACGGCGGGGGCACCGCCGGGAAGCTGGGGGTCGAACACGGCTGCTGCTGCCGTCGTCACTGTCGTCTCCTAAGAAGTGGGCCCACCCGTTGCCCCCAGCCTCGTCCGTTCCACCCGTCCGGCGACATCGCGCAGGGGATAGTTTTCGACCGGGAGTTAGCTTCACCCTGCCGGTGAACCGGGGACCCGGACCCGACCGCATCGGGTCCGCCTCGGACGGGCGGGGACGTGATCCACGTTAGGAGTCGGGGGCCCTCCCCCTCGTCATCCGACGGGAGGAAGCGGCCCAACCGGAGTTGTACGGGGTACCGGCCCCCTCCCCCTAGGGGTCCGGCCGGGGCCCGTCAGGGTCCGCCCGTAAGGAGGCCCCGCCCGGCGGTTCGCCGGACGGGGCACGGGGTGGTGCGGGCTCCGGCGCGCGGGGCGCCGGACGGGGCGTCAGGACGCCAGGGCCGGGGCGGAGCGGCGCTCCAGGGCGGCCGCGAACGCGTCCACGACGGGGCGCAGCAGCACATCGGTCTCGCGCTCGATCACGGTGGCGCCGTCCTCCCGGACGGTGATGTGACGGTCCAGCACGAACCAGCCCTGGGTGATGTGGTCGGCCCCCATCGAGCTGAGCACCGGCCGCAGCGCGTAGTCCACCGCCAGCACGTGCGCGGTGGAGCCGCCGGTGGCGAGCGGCAGCACCGCCTTGTCGCGCAGCGCGTACTGCGGCAGCACGTCCAGCAGCGCCTTGAGCAGGCCCGAGTACGCGGCCTTGTAGACGGGGGTGCCGATCACCACGCCGTCGGCCTCGGCGAAGAGCTCCAGGGCGGCCGCCAGCTCGGGGTGCGACAGGTCGGCGGAGAGCAGCGCGTGCGGGGGCAGGCCGCGCACCTCGAAGGGGACGACGCGGTGGCCGCGCTCCTCCAGCCGGGCGTCGACGAGGCGCAGCAGGCGGGTGGTGCGGGAGGTCGGGGACGGGGAGCCGGAGACGGACAGGACGGTGGCCATGGGTTCACCTCGGGGAGGAAGCGGAGTGGCGCGCCGGCAGCACGGGGCGCTCACCGGGCACGGCCGGCGCCGGCCGGGCGGACGGGGACCGGCCTACCGGCGGGCAGCGGTGAGCGCGCTGCGCGGGCAGCGTCGAGAAGGGAGGAGAGGAGGAGTGGTGGGGTTCGACGGGCGCGCGTCAGCCACAACAGAGCGAACAGGACACACGCAGAAGGTCGACGTGCCGCCGACGCGTGAGGGTCCATCGCTGATCCATGGCAGTCATGCAAACACGCACCGTTCCGGACGGTCAAGGTTCGTCCCGCCAGGCGAACACCTGGTGAGACGGATGGTGAGACGGGGGTGCGAGCGGTTCGGCCGGGGAGGCGGAGCGCGGGTGACCGTCGGCACCGTGCCGCGGAACGATCCGGCGCGTGCATCAAAACTGCTACAAGGGCCCTGGTGGGGGCCCCGGGGGGAGTCACGGGTCGCGGCGTCGGGCATCCTCTCCCACATGAACACGTGGCAGGAGGGCCGCCCGGGCGGCGGCGGGAACCCGTACGGCGGCGGCAACGGCGGCGGGGGCCCCGCGTACGGGCGCGGGGGCGGCGCCGAGCCGCCGCTGCCCGCCGGGCTGAACCCGCGCGGGCCGGGCGCGCCGGCGCCCCGGCAGCCCCAGCCGCAGGCGCAGCCGCCCCAGCAGGCCCGGCAGCCGCAGGCGCCCGGGTACGGGCCGGCGCAGGGCTACGGCCCCGGGCAGGGGCAGCCGGGCCGGGCGGGCGGTGTGCCGGCCCAGGGCGGACCCGGTGCGCCGGGCGGGGCCGGTGGGCCCGGTGGGCAGGGCGGACCGGGCGGGCCGATATCCCCGGGTGGGCCGCAGGCGCCGGCCGGCGCCCGGTCCTCGCGCTGGCCGCGGCGCCGGATCGTGAAGTGGTCGGTCTTCGGCGTGCTGATCGCCCTGATGGTCACCACGGTCTCCACCTGGTTCTGGGCGGATTCCAAGCTCAACCACGAGAACGTGCTCGCCGACTACCCCGGCCGCCCCGCCGCGGGCAAGGGCACCAACTGGCTGATCGTCGGCTCCGACAGCCGCAACGGCCTGTCCGACTCCCAGGAGGAGGACCTGCACACCGGCCACGCGGGCGGCAAGCGCAGCGACTCGATGATGATCCTGCACGTCGGGGACAACGGGAACACCCTGATGAGCATCCCGCGCGACTCCTGGGTGCCGATCCCCGAGCACACCGGCGAGAACGGCAAGCCCGTCAAGGCGACCACCGCGAAGATCAATTCGGCGTTCGCGACGGGCGGCGGCAAGCTGCTCGCGCAGACCGTCGAGACGAACACGGGCATCCGCATCGACCACTACGCCGAGATCGGCTTCGCCGGCTTCGTGGGCATCGTCGACTCGGTCGGCGGCGTGGACATGTGCATCGAGCAGGACGTCAAGGACAAGGACTCCGGCCTCGACCTCAAGGCCGGCTGCCAGAACCTCGACGGCACCCAGGCGCTGGCCTTCGTCCGCCAGCGCCACCAGATGGCCGACCAGGACCTCGGCCGGATGCGCAACCAGCAGAAGTTCCTCGGCGCGCTGGCCAAGCAGGCGGCCTCCCCGGCCACCGTGCTCAACCCGTTCACCTTCTACCCGCTGGTCTCCTCCGGCCTCGGCACGCTGATCGTCGACGACGACGCCGGGCTGACCGACCTGGGCTCGCTGTTCCTCGCCATGAAGGACGTCAACGGCGGCAGCGGCAAGAGCATCACGGTGCCGATCGCCAACCCGGACTTCAAGACCAACACCGGGGAGTCGGCGGTGAAGTGGGACACCGCGAAGGCCAAGCAGGTCTTCGACGCCTTCAAGAACGACACCGCCGTGCCGGACGTCAAGTAGCGCCGGGCGCGCGTGACTCGCCGTAGCGCCGTCGCCACAATGGGTGGATGCCACTCGTCACCGCGCTGATCCACCGCCGCCGCCACCGCCTCCTGGGCCGCCTGGTCCAGGAGGCGCTCGCGTTGTACGGGATGGAGGTGCCGGCCGCCGTCGAGATCGGGCCGGGCCTCGTGGTGTTCCACCGGGGCTTCGGCACCGTGCTGCACCCGTACACCACGCTCGGCGCCGGGGTGACGCTGTACAACGGCGTGACGGTCGGACGGGCCGACCCGTGGGTGCCGCAGGAGCGGAGCGCGATGCGGCGGGTGGTGGTGGAGGACGGCGCGGTGCTGTGCACGGGCGCCAAGGTGATCTGCAAGGAGGGCGTGCTGACCGTCGGCGCGGGCACCGTCGTGGGCGCCAACGCCGTGCTGACCCGCTCGACCGGTCCGGGCGAGATCTGGGCCGGCGCCCCCGCCCGCCGGATCGGCCTGCGGGCGGGGTGGCCGGCGGGCGACCCGGCGCTCGGCTGAGCGGCCCGGCGGTCGGGCGGGCGGGGTTGGGGTCGGGCGGAGGTTGGGGTCCGGCGGCCGGGCGGCTCAGCGGACGGCCACGCCCGGGAGGTGGCCGGTGGCGCACTCCGCGTACCGGTGGACGGGCTCGCCCCGCCAGCCGGCCCCCTCCCCCGCGACGCCCTCGCGTTCACCCGCGAAGCCGTGGTGGATCACCCGCCCGCCGTACCCGTCCGCCCAGCGGGCCCGCGCCAGGTGGACGACGAGGGTGGCCGGGTGCTGCGGCTGGGGGCGCTCCAGGACGAGTTCGCGCATGCGCGCCCCCGGCGGGAAGGTGACCACGGCCTCGCTGGTCCGCAGCCGCGCCCGGCGGGGCTCGATCTCCACCGCCCAGTACGCGGACACCGTGACCTCCAGCCGCCCGTCGAGGCCGCTCTCGTCCGGCTGGACGTACTCCTCGTCGGGGACCCAGCGCGCGTGGTTGCGGATGTCGTCCGGACCGAACCACTCGGCCCAGGTGACCCAGTAGCCCGCCACGTGCTTGACCGTCATGTCCTCGCGGGCGATCCGCACCGGGATCCGGGTCAGGCTGGCGGGCTCGCTCAGCAGCAGGACGCGACCGTCCGCGTCGACCCGGAGGTCATCCTGCGGCTCGAAGGACAGGACGGTCACCGGCTCGAAGGTCACCTCGCCGTCGTCCTTGCGCCGACTCGTCTGCCTCATGAGTGAACCACCTTGCCGGAAAACGGAGTTGAACGGTTCACGGCCACCCGGGAGGCGGGCCGGCCGCGCCTCGCGCAGCATATGGCGCACGGCCGGCGGCGACGCCTGATTCCGGCGAATCCCCCCGGAGCGGACGGCGCGCGGCTATTCTGCGCCTGCACACCACGCCGTGCGCGCCCCCGGCCACCCGTTCGCGCCGTCGGCGCGCCCCACCGAAGGAGCCCGCCCCGATGGGTGACGCACACTGGCGGGAGCTCCACCGCGAGCCGATCCACCGCGCGTACGGACGCGGCGCCGACCGGGTGACCTTCGCGATGCCGGACGGCCGGGAGGAGGTCTACCACCTGGCCAACGAGTACGCGGCCGCGGCCGTGGTCGCCCTGACGACGGACCGGCGCATCGTGCTGACCAGGCAGTTCCGGCCCGGCCCGCAGGCCGTGCTGTACGAGCTGCCGGGCGGCGTGGTCGACGCCGGCGAGTCCCCCGAGGCCGCCGCCGCCCGCGAGCTCGCCGAGGAGACCGGCTACCGGGGCGACGTCGAACTCGTCACCGCCACCTGGCACGACGCCTACTCCAACGGCGTGCGCTACGCATACGTCGCCACCGACTGCACCCCCACCGCCCGGCTCGCGCACGAGCCCAACGAGTTCATCGACGTGGTGCTGATGGACCTCGCGGAGTTCCGGTCCACCGTGCTGCGCCGCGGCCGGCTCTCCGACGTCGGCCCGGCCTACCTGGGCCTGGACCACCTCGGCCTGCTGTAGCGCACGCGGCGCGATCCGCTCGCCCCGGCCGCCCGGTCCGGCGGATCCCGGGCCGATGTGCCCCACCCGGCCACGCCGCCCGACGGCTGGGCGTCGGGCTCAGGGGGCTTTCGGCAGACGGTCCAGGGGCATGTCGAAGTGGATGCGGTAGGCGGCGAGGGCGGCGTCCGGGGCGAGCGGTTCCTCGGTGCGGGTGCCGTCCGGGGCGGTGCGCAGGAGGCGGGTGCCGCCGGTGGCGCGGGTGCTGGTGAGGGTGATCCGGCCGCCGTCCGGGGTGGGGCGGGAGCAGGTGGTCCCCCGGGTGAAGTGCGAGTCCGGGGACGTGGTCTGCCACCAGCAGGTCGGCACGAAGTCGGCCAGCGGATGCGGACGCCGCTCCAGCCGGTACTGCGGCTCGCCGTCGAGGCTGACGTCGAGGTCGTCGGCCGTGCCGCTCGGGAGGATGGTGAACACGCCCGCCGGGTCGTGCTGTTCACCGCGCTCGTCGAGCAGCAGCGGCCGGCGGGTGAACCGTCCGAAGCCCACGTCGACCAGCCACGCCGACCCGTCCGCCTCCACCCGCAGCGCGAGGTGGTCGAACGGCGGCCCGGGCTCGGCGCCGGCGAAGACCCGGGCGGCGAGCAGATCCACCCGGTAGCCGAGCGCGCGCAGCAACGCGGCGAAGGCGCCGTTGAGTTCGTAGCAGAACCCGCCGCGCCGCCGGTCGACGATCTTCTCCAGCAGCGCGACGGGTTCGAGCACCACGGGCTCGCCGAGGTGGATGCTCAGGTTCTCGAACGGCACGGCGTCCAGGTGCGCCTCCTGCAGCCGCGCCAGCTCGGCGGCGCCCGACCGCCCGGGCCGCCCGGCCCCGATCCGGTCGAGGTACGCCGCCACCTGGGCGGCGGTGAGGCCTTCGGGGTTCTTCGAGGGTTCGTCCACACCGCCATCCAAGCGGACGCCGCCCCTCCGGCCATCGGTCCCCGGACCTAAGCCCTGCGGCGGGTACCCCGGGCGAGGGTCAGGACGAACCACAGGGCGGCGAGGTAGCGGCGGTGCCGGTGCGGACCGGGGGCCAGCCGCCGCGACAGTTCCGCCCGCCACCGCGGCAGCAGCCGGAGCCGGGCGGACCTCGTCAGCCGCAGGCCGACGAGCAGGGTCAGCAGGAGGCCCGGGACGCGCAGCAGGGCGTCGCGCACCACGGCGGTGGTGAGGTCGAGGAGGACTGCGGACAGCAACGCGGCCAGCAGCGCGGTGCGCCAGCCCGTCAGATCCTCGCCGAGGAGGACGGTGTGCGGCGCTGCGGGGGGAACCATGGAGTACCTCATGCCTCCTCGACGAGGCCGGGGCGCTCGCGCTGCCACCGACATCCCTGCAAGGAAAGCGAGTTCGGCATCGTCGAAGGAGTGAGGGATGGCGACGGACCACCCCCGCGAAGTCCAACGGAAGGACGCCCATGGCGAAGTCGGAAGGGGCGGGCGCTCATGGCCCGTCCCCGTCGGCGCCGATGAGCGAGGCGCATCTCGAGGAGCTCGTCCGCGACCTCCTGCCGCGCCTGGTGACCAGTCTCCGCGAGATGACGCACGACGAGCAGACGGCCGAGAACATCGCCGCCAGGACCTGCATGGTCGTGATCAACGAGGTCCGCAAGGGGACGGTGTTCCACCGGCCGGTGATCGCCTACGCCACCACCGTGGCGCGTCGGATGGCCATCGACCACTGGCGGTCGGCCGCCGCCCGCCGGGAGGAGCCGGTCGCGGAGATCCCCGAGGGGAGCCGGCCCGCGACCGCCGGGGAGCCCGGCACCGGCGACCCGGGTGCGCGGCTGGAGTTCGAGGAGCTGCTGCGGATCGTCCACAAGGCGATCGGCGACCAGCGGCAGGCGCGGATCTGGGAACTCCACCACATCTGGCTCTGGAAGGGGGCGGAGATCGCCGAGACCCTCGGGATCTCCGCGTCCACCGTGTCCCGCGAGCTGAAGCGGGCGAACGAGCGGGCGCGGACGGCGCCGATCCCGCTGCCGCGCAGGGAAGCCGACTGAGTGACTGGGTCCGCGTCTAGGGTGCGCGAGCCGGCCGGGCGGCCGGCCCGCGGGCCCGGGTCGGGGCGCCAGAGAGGAGCCTCGCGGGACGGTGGTCGCTCGACAGGCCACCGTCCCTGTAACCGGGAAGGGAAAACGTATGCATGAGTTCGGGCGGCCGGCAACGGGGGGGCGGCCGCAGAACCAGCAGGCGGGGGGGACCGACGTGTTCGAGAACTGGGACACGCTGTACGCCGGGCTGTCCGCGGGGGCGGACACCCTCGGCGACGCCGTCGGGGAGCAGGCGGGGGATCTCTCGATGTGGGACGTTCCGTGGTCCGTCACGGAGACGGGGGGAACGCTGTGACGTGCGCGTCGGTCCGAGGACGGGTCGCCGTGCGGCGACCGGTTGCCCCGGCTCCACTACGGCTCTAGCCGGGGCCGCCGCGGAGCAGGCCTGCCGCCGGAGCAGGCGGCAGGCCTGCCTGCTCAGGCCCGGGGCGCGGCGGACTCGCGGAGGTGGGCGCCGGCGTAGGCGGCCGCCTCCTCGCGGCTCGTGCACGGGGCGGCGTCGGGGGCGGGGGTGCCGAGGGAGCCGTCGGCGGCCCGGGCGGTCCAGGTCCAGTGGCCGGTGGCCCGGTCCTGGGTCAGTTCCGCCTCGCCGCCGAACAGTTCGAAGGTGACGGGGGCCGGGGTGGCGGCCGAGGGGCGGGGGACGGCGTCGGGCCACTTCTTGCGGGCGCCCTGGCGGGTGATGCCCCAGGCCGCGCCCAGCTGCTCGTAGCTCGCGCCGTACCCGCCGGCGGTGCCGGCCGCGATCTCGGTCAGCCGCTTGACCTCGGCGTCCACCACCTTCCAGGCGGCGAGCACGCCGAGCGCCACCTCGGCCGGGTCGCCGCCCCACATGCGGTGCTCGGGCTGTCCGGTCGCCCGGGCGCGGACGGCCGAGGCGAGCGGATTGAGGGCGTCGAGGAGGGCGCGCGCCAGTTCGGCCTGCTCATCGGGAGTGATCCGAGGCTTCGTCATGACGACAACCATAGTTGCCAGGTGCGGATTTGGTAACCGAAGTTGTCAAATGGACCGGCGCAGGACGCCGGATGGGCCGACTTCCCGCGCCAGGACCCCTCGCCGGGCGTCAGGGGACGTAGACGCTCCGGCCGGCGATCGGCGCGTAGAACTCGCCGGGGACGATGACGTGCTCGATCCGGCCCGTGCAGCCCGACCCGGTCCAGACCTGGACGGCCGAGTCGGTCAGGTTCGCCACCGTCGGGGGCACGAAGTCGCCCAGCGGGAGGCAGCCGCTCGGCTCCGGGAACGCGGCACCGTCGATGATCAGCACTCCATGGGCCGCGTACGCGGCGTTCGGGACCCCGACGGCCAGGGCGGCCGCCGCCAGCCAGGCCCCGAGAACGGTTGCGGTGCGTCGCTTCATGCGCCCATCTCCCTTTCGCTCGCGGCGCGACCACCCCGTTGCGGCCCCGCCGGTGCGGCTCAAGGTAGTGAGGCGATGGCGCGGAGCGGCGCAACGGCGGGCCCGGCGACACGGACGCGGAGTGGAAAGTCGGACCGGCCGACTTCCTGTGCCGCGCGCTGTCACACGGGGCGGCCGGGATCCGTCAGGGAGGCAGAAGGACGACACCACCGAAGAAGGGCAACACCGTGCTCACCAGGGTCATGTACGTCACGGTCTACGTCACCGACCAGGACCGCGCGCTGCGGTTCTACACCGAGCAACTGGGGCTGGAGAAGCGCATCGACTACCCCGGCCCCGACGGCCGCTTCCTGACCGTCGGCGCCCAGGGCCACCCGTTCGAGATCATCCTCTGGTCGCACGCCGCGGCCGCCGGCCAGCCGGCCGATCGCGAGGACGCGGGCGTGCCCGGCCCGCTCGTCCTGGAGTCGGACGACCTGCGGAAGGACTTCGAGATCTGGCGCGAGCGCGGGGTCGTCTTCGACGCGCCCGCGCCGGAGGACTACGCGTTCGGCATCCGCATCGAGGCGACCGACCCGGACGGCAACCGGATCTCGCTGCGGCAGCAGAACCCGGTGCGGACCGCCGCCGACCGCTGAGCGCCGGCCGGCCACGGAAAGGGCCCGGCCCGGGGAGCGATTCCCCGGGCCGGGCCTGTGACGTCCGGTCCGCGTGCGGGCCGCGGGGCGGGTCGCCCCGGCGGGGTCGGGCGCCCGAGGTGGCGGACATCTGCTGGATAGCGCTGTTGCCCGGCACCAGCATGAACGGGCTCCAGTTGCCGGTCGCGTCGTTCCCGTCCGCGGTGCAGATGGTGTCGTCCCAGGCGATCGCGTACAGGTGCACGGTGCTGCCGATGGCCGTGGCGCGACACCCGGACTCCCCATCATAGACATGACAACAAAGCCGCCCCCGTCCGGGCCGCGGCATCTCCGCGTCGCGGTCAGAGGGCGCGCGCGGCCGTCCGGAGCCGCTGCTGGGTGGGGGCGGCTCGGGACGGGGCGGTGGTGAAGAGGACCCGGAGCGGGGAGTCGGTGGTGAGGGTGGTGGCGGCGGCCGCGTCCAGGATGGCGAGGAGGAGGGCGAGCTGGTCGGGCGGCTCGTCGGCGAGGAGGGCGTCGGCGGCCGTGACGAGGACGAGCAGGCGGGTGGCGGTCTCGGCGCCGGGCGGGTGGAGGACGTCGGTGAGGCACTCCTCGAAGGCGTCCCAGTTGTGGCCGAAGTAGCCCGGGAAGGTGAGGGCTTGGGCCCACTCCGCGAAGAGCGCGGCCTTGGCGCGACAGTGGTCGCCGCGGACCAGGCAGAGCCGGTGGGTGCCGGTGGCGAAGCCGGCCCAGGGGTGGCCCGGCAGGAGGTCCCACCGGGCCGGGCCGAGCGGCTGGTCAGCAGCCATCGGCGATTTCACGGAAGTCGTCGTAGTGGTCGGCGGTGTACCAGGTGCGGTCGGTGGCCTCGTCGCGGACCAGCCGCTCGGCGTCGCGGCGGGTGGTGGGCGTCGGGCGGGGGTTGACGTCGTACTCGCGGTAGGCGCCGCCCGCCGGGAGGTCGCCGCTGCGGTTGCCGTACGGGTTGCCGCCGCGGATGAACCGCGGGCCGGGGAGGCGGAAGTCGACCGGCCGGGGGTTGGCGGGCCAGCCGAGGCCGAGCCAGATGTGGCAGGCGTCCTCGACCTGGGGAGGGAAGTCCTCGACGGGGAGCGGCGGTTGGATGACCGCGCGCGTCGCCGGAGCCGCCCAGGCCGGGGCGGCGGGGAGGACGGGGCAGGCGAGCGCGAGGACCAGGGCGGCCTGGGCCAGACGGCGGAGGGTCATGGGTACCCGTTTCCGTGCGGGAGTGCGTGCAGGGAAGGGGTACCGCACGGGGGTTGGGCGAGCGGGCGGGCGCGCCGGGAGCGGCGTGACGCCCACCCGCCCGGGTGATGCCACCTCAGTCGAGGCAGAACTCGTTGCCCTCGATGTCCTGCATCACGATGCAGGACTCGTACTCGCCATCGGCCTCCATGACGCGCTCGCACACCGCGCCGAGCGCCATCAGCCGGTCCCGCTCGGCCTTCAGCGTGGCCAGGCGCTCGTCCCCCACGAGCCCGGTGCCGGCCCGCACGCAGAGGTGCACCCGGTTCTTGACGACCTTGCCCTCGGGAACGCGCTGGAAGAGCAGCCGCGGGCCGGCGCCCGTGGGGTCACTGCACGCGAAGTACCGGGGCTGGTCCTCGGGCTTGTGCAGGCGGTCGAAGTCGTCCCAACTGGCGAACCCCTCCGGCGGGGACGGGACGACGTACCCCAGCACCTCGCACCAGAAGCGGGCGAGCCGGGTGGGCTCCGCACAGTCGAACGTGACCTGGAACTGCTTCACCGATGACATCGGGCCACCCTAGCAAGGGGGCTTTCCCGGGCCGGGGCGGCGGCGAAGGCACCACGGGTGATCGCATTCCGGTGGTGAATGGACGGAACTGGTCAAGTCCCAGGATCGTATGCGTCGTCAGAATTTGTGTTGAACACGCGATCTGACACCACCTGGCCGGCGAGGCCGGGCGGACCGAGCCTCACCGCCGTCGTCAGCCGCCGTCGGCGCCACCAGGGCTAACCGGTCGCCACCCCACCTTGTCCATGAGCTCCGGCCTCTACGCGCTGCGGCCCGGATCGGGCGGGCCAGGCCGGCGAGAACTGCGCGACGTACTCGGCGAACGGTGGGATGCCGGCCTGCGCGCGGCACTCGTCCAACGCGTTGCTCCGGGGGCTGGGGACGGGCAGCCGCCGGTGGGCGTCAGTTGGGCTGGTCGTCGTTGGTGTGGTGGTGGACCTTGAGGGCGGTGATGACGCCCGTGATCACGGTGGCGATGGCGAGGGCCAGGAGGACGGCGAAGGCCGCGCCGATGAGGAAGCTCACTGGGGAGAGGTCCCCTCGCGGAGGAGCGTGAGGAGGTTGAGGAGGGTGGCGAGGGAGGTGTCGCCGAAGTCGATGAGGAGGCGGCCGTCGATGGTGTGGCCGTTGACGGCGGCGGATCCCCACTGGATGCCGAGGGGCTTGCCGCGCTCGTGGAGTTCGCGGAGGAGGGCGGTGACCTCGGGCTCGGTGTAGGTGCGGAGGTAGGTGTCGTGGGGGGGTGATGGGGGCGTTCACGCGGCGGCGTCCAGCTCGAACCAGACGGACTTGCCGTGCTTGGTGGGGGTGGCGCCGAAGCGGTGGGTGAGGGCGTGGACGAGGTGGAGGCCCCGGCCGGAGAGGGCGAAGGGGTCAGCGCTCACCTGGGGCTCGGGGATGGTGGGGCTGTCGTCGCAGACGACGACGCGGAGGGTGCGCGGGCGGAGGATGAGGATGACGCGGGGCGCCTGTGAGCCGGCGTGCTTCCAGGCGTTGACGTACAGCTCGTGGAGGGCGAGTTCGGCGTCGGCGATGGTGTCCGACTGCCAGTGGGAGGCGAGGAGGGCGGCCCGGAGCTCGTTGCGGGCGTCGGAGCAGTCGGGCGAGTTGAAGGCACGCATGGTGAACCTCCGTGGGGTGGTGGTGAGGGGGAGGAGAGATGCCACCGTGAGCCAGGCCTGTGCGGTTGCTCTTCGGCGCATGGGCAGCAGGTACCTACTGCCGGTGAAGTACAGCTGTACTGACGGATCGTCGGACTTCGACGGCCATGACAGTACATCCAAAGTTCCTCATGAGATACCGACTCGGCCAAGGTTCACCCGCAAGTGCGCTCTCCAAGGCGCCGGTGGACCAAAGTGGCGCCTGCGCTGCACACTTGGGCTACTTCACGTAAGGACAGAGCCATGCCGCCACGCCGACACCCAACCTTCAGGCAGCGCCGGCTCGGGGCCGAACTGCGCCGGATGCGGGAGGCAGCATCGCTCAGCGGCCCACAGTTGGCCAGGATTCTCGACATCGACGTGAGCCAGGTCAGCCAGATGGAGACCGGCCGGATCGGCGTCAGCCGTCAGCGGATCCGCGCGATAGCCGATGCCTGCAGATGCCTCAACGACCCACTCATCCAAGCATTGGGCGGCATGACCCAGGATCGATCGAAGGGATGGTGGGAGGACTACCGAGGTTCGCTACCCGCTGCCTTCTTCGAATCTGCGGAGCACGAGGAGTTCGCCACAGGCACCGTCAAGGTCTGGGCATCAATGTTCCTGCCGGGAGTCCTTCAGACGGCCGACTACGCAAAGGGAATGTTCAGCCGGAGGGTTCCGAGCCTCACCGTCGACGAGATCGACCTCCGCACGGCCTTCCGCACTCAGCGACGAAATTTCTTGCTCCGGCATCCGGAGAAGAAATTTGAGGCATACATTCACGAGTCATGCCTTGTCACGCGTTTCGGCGGCACCGAGGTGCTGCGCCAGCAGCTACAGCGCCTCGTCGAGGACTCGTACCGCGGCAACGTTACGATTCGCATCATCCCATTCAAGGCCCACACGTACCCTGGAGTGACTGAGAGCTTCATCTACAGCTACGGCGAGGTCACGGAGCTTGATACCGTGGAGACCGACTCCTCGCGAGGGCCGGAATTCTACGACGCGCCGAACGAGCTGAACAGCTACCGGGCTATTTTGGGGCGCATCGAGAAGGCCTCTCTCGATGAAAAGGAGTCGCGCGAGATGATAACCGCGACATCCCGAGAGTTGAAGGACTGAAGTGCCTCAGAACACATGGCAGAAGTCGTCTTTTAGCAGCTCGACCGACGAGTGCGTTGAAGTTCGGATCTCGGATTGGGGCGTCGAGCTTCGCGAGTCCGAAACCGGCCATATTGTTGCCCACACCGACCCCTTGAGCTTTGCCAACTTGCTCCAGGCCATCAAGGCCGGAGAGCTTGACCAGTACGCTCTCTGAATTGGCCAAGCGGCGGCCCTCGCTCGACCGAGCGAGGGCCGCCGCCTTGCAACCCAGCTCGAAAGGCTCCCTGACCCATGGGCTCGCAGCACTACGCCATCATCAGGACCAACCACGGCTCCATCACCGCCAAGCTCTTCCAGTTCCACACCCCTCGCACGGTGCGCAACTTCGTCGAACTGGCCGAGGGCTCCCGGGAGTGGACGGACCCCTCGACCGGGGCTCCCACCAACGCCCCGCTCTACAACGGGACGACCTTCCACCGCGTCATCCCCAACTTCATGATCCAGGGCGGCGACCCCCTCGGTGACGGCTCCGGCGGCCCCGGCTACGAGTTCGCCGACGAGTTCCACCCCGAGCTCTTCTTCACCAAGCCCTACCTCCTGGCCATGGCCAACGCCGGCCCGAACACCAACGGCTCCCAGTTCTTCATCACCACCCGCGCCACCCCGCACCTCAACCGCAAGCACACCATCTTCGGCGAGGTCACCGACCCCGACAGCCAGAAGGTCGTCGACGCCATCTCCGCCACCCCGACCGGCCCGGGCGACCGCCCCGTGGAGCCCGTCGTCATCGAATCGGTGACCATCGAGATCCGCTGAGTCCTCCCCCGGAGTAGGAAGTCGGCGCCACCGACTTCCTACTCCGCTCCCCCGAACACCACCCGCAGCACCTCGCGCGCCAGCTCCTCCACATCCACCTCGCCCCGGCTCTCCGGCAGCGCCCCGTTCAACCACAGGCTCGCGAAGCCGTGCGCGAGCGACCACGCCGCGATCGTCGTCGCCCGCTCCGCCCCCTCCCCCGGCGAGAGCTTCCGCCCGCTCGCCGCCAGCACCGCGCCGGCCCGGTCGCGGGCCACCAGCAGCTCCGGGTCGTCCGCCCGGTACAGCTCCGGCCGGAACATCACCTCGAAGTACGCCCGGTGGTCCACCGCGAACCGCACGTACGCCACCCCCGATCCGTACGGATCCCCCGCCGCCCGCTCCAACGCGTCCGCGAACCGCTCGAACCCCTCCGCGGCGACCGCCGTCAGCACCCCCGCCTTGTCCCCGAAGTGGTGCGCCGGCGCAGCGTGCGACACCCCCGCCCGGCGCGCCAACTCCCGCAGGCTCCAGCCCGACGGCCCCGACTCCTCGACCGCCGCCAGCGCAGCGTCCAGCACCGCCCGCCGCAGGTTCCCGTGGTGGTAGCTCTCGGCCTTCCCCATCCCGCTCCCTCTTTCCATCTAGTTCCATCTAGGCATTGACAAGATTACCCGACCGCGCAAATCTTGTCAGTGACAAGATTGGAGTGCCCCCATGGCCCCGCTCATCGCCCTCCTCGGCGGCTTCACCGTCCTCCGTCTGCTCGGCCTGATCGCCGTCGACGGCCTCGACGCCTGGCAGCCGGCCGTCCGCGGCGCCCTCGCGCTGATGTTCGTCACCACCGGCGTGCCGCACTTCGTGCCCGCCTTCCGCCGCGGCTTCGTCGCGATGATCCCGCCGGCCCTCCCCCGCCCCGACCTGCTGGTCACGCTCACCGGCGTCCTCGAACTGACCGGCGCCGTCGGCCTCCTCGTCCCGCCGCTCGCCCCCTACGCGGCCACCGGGCTCGCCCTGCTGATGCTCGCGATGTTCCCCGCCAACGTGCGCGCGGCCCGCAGTGGCCTCACCCTCGCCGGCAAGCCGGTCACGCCACTGCCCGCCCGGACGGCCCTGCAGGTGCTCTTCGTCGCGGCAGCGGTGGCTGCGGCGGTCTGACCGGAGCAGGAAGTCGGCGGGTCCGACTTCCTACTCCGCCTTCCGCGGTCTCCACCCCTCGTTGTGCGCGATCGCCGCAGCCCTCAGAGCACGGGCCTCGCCGTCGGGATCACCCAGCTCGCCGAACAGCTCTGCCGCCCGCATGAACACCCCACAGGCCTCCCCCCTCAACCTCGCCCTGCTCAGGATGTCGCCGAGGGTCATCAGCGCCGTCGCCTCCCTGAACCCGTCACCCTGCTCGGCGAACAGTTGGACCGCCTGGAGCATCAACTCGACCGCGCCCTCCGTGTGCCCCGCTGTGCTCAGCACATGGCCCAGCCAACTCAGGGAGACCGCCTTGCCCTGGGAGTCGCCCACCTCGGCGAACGCCGCAACAGCACGGGCGTACGCAGTCGCAGCCTCGTCGAGCAGGCCCAGTCGCTCCTTCGCCAGCCCGAGACTGTTCAGCGCCCGGCCTTCGCCCGCGCGGTCCTCGAACTCCCGGAAGAGCGCAGCGGCCTCGCCACTCACCTCGGCCGACTCCTCCAGCCGCCCCACCCTGCTCAGGACGGATCCCATACCGCGGAGCGCCCCCGCCTCGCCGTGCCGATCACCCGACTCCCGCATCAGGGCCAGCGCCCGGGTGAAGACCTCGACCGCCTCCTCCGAGCGATTCAGCCGACGGAGCGCGTCGCCGAGACCGATCAGCGCGGTGGCTTCGCGATGCCCATCACCGAGGTCACTGAAGAGAGCGGCCGCCTCCGTACCGGCTTCAACGGCCTCTTCGAACGCCCGGAGGCCGGACACCGCCGTACACAGGCTCACCAGCGCCTGCGCTTCGCCCGACCGGTCGCCCACCTCACGGAAGGTCACGGCGGCCCGCCTGCCGGCACCGGCCGCCTCCGAGTACTGCTTCGCCGAGTACCGGGCCACGCTCAGATTGACCAGGGCCAAGGCCTCGCCGTAGCGATCACCACGGTCGTGGTGCAGTTCGGCTGCTCGCGCACCGACATCCGCCGCTTCCTCGAACCGGTGGACCCGGCACAACGCCGCAGCGAGATTGACGAGGGCGATGGCCCGGCCGCTGCCCTCGTCCAGCTCCTCCAACACCGCCAGCGCTTGCCTCTGGGTGTCCACGGCCTCCTCGAACCTCCGCAGAGCCAGCTGGGCCAACCCGAGGTTCGTCAGCACGAGGGCCTCGTCGTGGCGATCGCCGGACGCGCGGTACAGCCCCGCCGCCTCGGCGAGGACGTCGGCCGACTCCTCGAACCGGCGCATCTCGTGCAGGGCGAGGCCGAGGTTGTTGAGAGGGGCGGCGCAGTACCGGTCACCGAGCTCACGGCTGATGGCGATCCCGCGGGTGTGCACGTCGACCGACTCCTCGAATCGGCGCAACTGCCGGAGGGCGGATCCCAGGCCGTCCAACGCCTCCGCCTCGGCGCGGCTGTCCCCCGTAGGGCGGGCCGCGGCAACGGCCGCCGTCGCGACGGCGAACCAGTCATCGGCCCGACGCCAGTCCTGGAAACGCGCGGCCATGGCGCCGGCGAGGGCGATCGTGGTGTCCGGATGCCCCAGTGGAGGGTCTGCCACAGCCAGGGCGACGAGATTGACGCGCTCCGTCTCCAGCCAGTCGAGGGCGGCCGCGCGGTCGGCGAAGGCGGGGGACGGAGTGCCGCCGCGCCTCACGTGGCTGTCGGCGGCGTCGGTGGTGGTGACGTAGTGGTCGTGCAGGCGGGTGCGGGCCTCTTCACGGGCGTCGGGCTCCGCCTGGGCGGTGCCGTGGGCGTGGGCGTAGAGGCGGACCAGATCGTGCAGACGCCAGCGGCCCCAGTCCTGGCCGGGTTCCACCAGGTGGGCGCGGGCGAGGCCTTGGAGGAGTTCTTCCGTCGGGTAGGGGTCCGCGTCGATCAGGTGGGCGGCGGACTCGGTCGACAGGTCCGGGCCCGGGTTGAGGGGGAGGAGGCGGAAGAGACGGGCGTGGGGAGCGTCGAGGGCCTGGTAGGACAGATCAAAGGCCGCGCGCACGGCTCGGTCCTCGCGGCGGAGGCGGTCGAGGCGGGTGTGGGCGTCGGTGAGCGCGCGGACGAGGGAGGTGAGGGGGCGGGTGGGGGCGTCGGCGAGGAGGGCCGCGGTGATGCGCAGCGCGAGGGGCAGACCGGCGCAGAGGCGGGCGAGGACCCTGGCGTCCTCGGGTGCGTCGGTGATGCGGGAGTCGGCCTCGCGGGCCTGGCGCAGGACGCGGTCGAGGAGGTCGACGGCCGCCCCGTCGCCCAGCACCCGCAGGTCGTGCAGGCGGGCGTCCAGGGCGAGGGTGTGGCGGGAGGTGACCAGGGCGGTCGTCGCTCCGTCGCTCGGGAGGAGCGGCTCGACCTGCTCGGCGGTGGCGGCGTTGTCCAGCACGAGCAGCACCCGCCGTCCCGCCCGCGCGAGCGCCGCGAGGGCCGAACGGAGCAGCCGCGAGCGGTCCTGGATGTCCGGCGGGATGTGCTCGCCCGGCACGCCGACGGCGCGCAGCAGTCCGTCGAGCGCCTGCTCCGGGGCCATGCGCCGGGCCGGGTCGTAGCCGAAGAGGTCGACGAACAGCACTCCGCCCGGGAACCACCCGTCCTCGCGGGCGGCCCACGCCGCCGCCTGGACGGCCAGCTCGGTCTTGCCGACGCCCGCGAGCCCCGCGACCGCCGCGACCAGCACGGTGCCGGAGCCGCCCGGGGAGAGATCGGCGAGGACGGCGGACAGCTCGGCGTCACGCCCCGTGAACGCGGGCGAGGCGGGCGGGAGCCCCGACAGGGCCGGCGCGATCGTGGGCGGCAGCCTGAGGTGCACCACCTCGCCCTGGACCACCGTGTGGAAGAAGACGCCGTCGCTGATCTCGTTGTGCACCGACACGGCTCACCACGGTACGCACAACCGCACGCCGCGGGGATGGAGCCGGCGGCGCGAAAACGCGCGGACGCGGCCCGCGTGGTGGCGCGGGCCGCGTCCGAATGCGGGCGGAAGGGGCGAGCCCTTACTCCACGATGCCGGACTTGGCGATGGTGACCTTGGCCTTGGGCTTGCCGCTCTGCGAGCCCAGGTCCTCGATCTTCTTCACGATGTCCATGCCCTCGACGACCTCGCCGAAGACGACGTGCTTGCCGTCCAGCCAGTCGGTGACGATGGTGGTGATGAAGAACTGCGAGCCGTTGGTGTTCCTGCCCGCGTTGGCCATGGAGAGCTGGCCCGGCTTGGTGTGCTTGATCTGGAAGTTCTCGTCCGCGAACTTCTCGCCGTAGATGCTCTTGCCGCCGGTGCCGTCACCGCGGGTGAAGTCACCGCCCTGCAGCATGAACGCCGGGATGACGCGGTGGAAGGACGAGCCCTCGTAGCCGAAGCCGTTCTGGCCGGTGGCCAGCTCACGGAAGTTCTGCGCGGTCTTCGGGACGACGTCGTCGAAGAGCGTGAAGACGATCTTGCCGGCCGGCTCGTCGTTGATGGTGATGTCGAAGTAAACGTTGGAACCCATGCAGGGATCATGGCATGCCGGGTGTCCCGGCGCGCGGCGCCCCCCGGCGCGCGGTCACGCTCCGCCGACCGGTGATCAACGGAATCGGCCCGGGGGAACATCGAGGAAGCCACCGCTCTCCTCGACCAGGCGGCCGCCGTCCACCAGGCACGGACCGAGGTGACCCCGGCGGCCGAGCCCCGGACGGACGCGTAGTCCGTGCCTCGGCGCGGCTCCGCTACGTCACCTTGTGGGCGAGGAGGTAGGCCTGGGGGGTCCGCTCGTCGGGCTCTGGCTCGCGGACGAGGCGGGTGGTGACCGTAAGGCCGGCTTCGGTGGCCAGGGTCTCGATGTGGGCGGGTTGCCGGCGGCGGAAGTCCAGGGCGGCGGGGTAGCCGAAGGGGTCCTCGATGCGGAGGGCGCCCTCGCCGGCCTGGAAGGCCAGCACGACCGGGGCGCCCGGGGACAGGGTGCGGTGGAACTCGGCGAAGACCTGTGGCAGGAGTCCGGCGGGGGTGTGGATGATCGAGTACCAGGCGACGATGCCGGCCAACTCGCCGTCGCCGTACGGCAGGTCCAGCAGGGAGCCGACCCGGAAGGGGATCTCCGGGTGGGCGGCGCGGGCCAGGTCGACCATGCGCGGGGAGAGGTCGAGGCCGGAGACGTCCAGGCCGAGGGCGGCCAGGTGGCCCGTGATCCGGCCCGGGCCGCAGCCGAGTTCGGCGACGGGGCCGCCGCCGGACGTGGTGACCAGCTCGGCGAAGGCGGCGAGCATCGCGCGGTCCCAGGTCGCGGTGGCCAGGGCGGCGCCATAGCGGTCGGCGTAGTCGGCGGCGACGGCGTCGTAGAACGTGCGGGCGGCGGTGAGGAATTCGGGCTCGGCGGCGGTCACGACGATCGACCCTACCGGGGTTAGGATCGGCCGATCCGCAGGGGCAGGAGGGGGCATGGTGAAGGTCGGGATCTATCTGGCGCATCCGAAGCCGGGGAGCTTCAACCACGCGCTGTTCGAGGCGGTGGCGGACGAGCTGCGCGGACGGGGCGCCGAGGTCGTCGCGCACGACCTCTACGCCGAGGAGTTCTCGCCGTTGCTCACCGCCGGGGAGACCGGGACGGTGGCGGCGAGCGGGGCCGCCGAGGACGGCCAACTGGCGTCGCACCGGGAAGAGGTGGCGACGCTGGACGCCCTCGTGCTGGTGCACCCCAACTGGTGGGGCATGCCGCCCGCCGTGCTCGCCGGGTGGGTGCAGCGGGTGATGGTGCCGGGGGTCGCGTACAAGCTGGGGACGGCGGACGGGGAGCCGGTCGGGTTGCTGCGGGCCGGGCGGGCGCTGGTGCTGAACACCTCGGACACCCCCGAGGCCCGGGAGCGCGAGGAGTTCGGGGATCCGCTGGAGCGGATCTGGGCCGCGTGCGTGCTGCCCTACGTCGGTGTGACGGACGTTCGCAGACGGGTGTTCCGCACCGTGACCGATTCCTCGGACGCCGAGCGCGCGCAGTGGCTGCGCCAGGCGCGGCAGGACGCGGCGGCGCTGATCGGCTGACGCGGACCGGAGCAGTGCCCGGCCGCACGTAGACGGCGGGCGGCGGAATGATCGTCCGGGGCGGAGCACCGGGCCGGCGGCCCACCGTGCGTGCTAGAACCGTCGGCGGCAGTGACCGCTCACCCGCGATCGCCGCCTCGGCACCTCCTCGACCGAAACCGAAGGAGAACCATGTCCGCCGCACGCACCGCACGCACCGCCCTGCCCGCCGCCCTCGCCGCGCTGACGCTGCTGCTCTCCGGCGCGGCCACCGCGACCACCGCCTCCGCCGCCACGACCACCACCACGGGCCTGGACGGCACCTGGGCCTGCTCCGTCCCGTCCGGCTACGTCTACGACGGGGTGTTGATGAGCCGCAGCTGCAGCGGCGGCGGGAGCTGGAACTCCCCGCAGTTCCACCTGCGCACGCCCGTCGACGGGCTGACCGCCTGTACCGGCGCGCCGGGCTTCACCTACGACTCCGTCGGCCACAGCACCACGTGCAGCCAGACGTCCGGCGTCCTGGCCACCACCTTCCACCTGCGGGTCCCGGTGAACGGCATGTGGGCGTGCAGCGTCCCCAGCGGCTGGACCTACAGCGCCACCACCTCGAACCTGGACTGCGCCAGCGTCCAGGGGGTGCCGACCACCAAGTTCCGCCTGGTGGGCTGAGGCCGGGAGGGCTCGTCGAGAGCGCGGGCGACCCGGCGGCGGCCGGGTCGCCCGATCGGCTGACATGAACCGGAGGAACCGCGCGGAGTGCGTAGACGGCGGGCGGCGGAATGATCGTCCGGGGCGGAGCACCGGGCCGACGGCCCGCCGTGCGTGCTAGAACCGTCGGCGGCGGCAGTGAACGCTCACCCGCGATCGCCGTCGCCGGCACCGTGCATCCATCGGCAACTCCTCCACCGAAGGAGAACCATGTCCGTCGCACGAACCGCGCGAACCCTCCGGAGCGCCCTGCTCGCGGCCTTGGCCGCACTGGCCCTGCTGCTCTCCGGCGCGGCCGCCACCGCTCCCGCCTCCGCCGCCACGACGACCACCACGGGCCTGGACGGCGTCTGGGCCTGTGACGTCCCGGCCGGCTACGTCTACGACCAGGTGTCCATGAACCGCAGCTGTAGCGGCGGCGGCAGCTGGAACTCGCCGCAGTTCCACCTGCGCACCCCCGTCGACGGGCTGACCGCGTGCATCAGCAACCCGGCCTTCGTCTACGACTCCATCTCCTGGGGCTACTCGTGCAGCCAGCAGTCCGGCGTGATCTCCAACGCCTACCACCTGCGCACCCCGTACGACGGTCTCACCGCGTGCGTGGGCACCCCGGCCTTCACGTATGACTTCACCGGCCGCAGCACCTCCTGCAGCCTGCTGTACGGGAGCAGTGTCCCGTCCACCACCTTCCACCTGCGCACGCCGGTGAACGGCATGTGGGCGTGCGACGTTCCCCGCGGCTGGACCTACAGCGCCACCACGTCGAACCTGGACTGCGCGACCGGCCCGAACGTCCCCACCACCAAGTTCCTCCTGGTCCACTGAGACCGAGCACGGCCCGCGGAACGGACGGGCGGCCCGGCGACGGCCGGGCCGCCCGCACGCCGCGCTCAGGCGAGGTCCAGCTCCGCGACCTCCTGCTCCCAGCTGAGCTCGCCCGTCGGCCGGAAGCCGAGGCGGGCGTAGAACCCGGCCGGGCCGCCCTCCCCGGGCACATAGGTGACGCAGACCCGGGTGCCGCCGCGACGGCGGATCTCGGCGGCGACCTGCTCGACGGCGAAGCGGCCGTATCCCCTGCTCTGGGAGTCCGCGGCGATGTTGAGGCGCCAGAGTCCGGAGCGCGGCTGATCGCCGGGCTGGAAGACGACGTCGAAGAAGGCCATCACGAACCCGACCAGCCGCTCGCCGTCGTAGACCAGCCGCGGCCAGGCGGTCTCGCCGTACGCGTACGCCTCGGCCAGCGACTTGGCGACCGGGGCGACCAGGTGTTCCTGGTCGGGGCGGACCTTCAACTGCAGGGCGGCGTCGATGTTCTTCGGGGTGACCGGTTCCAGCCGCAGGGCCGGGAGCGGGGATGCTTCCGTCGGTGTGGACATGGCGGTCACACTAATGAGCGCCGGGCCGTCGGTCGCCCCGGTTTTCAGGACACCGCCGTGAACACCAGCGAGGCGTTGTGGCCGCCGAAGCCGAAGGCGTTGGTGAGCGCCGCGCCGAGCGGGCCCCGGCGCGCGGCGCCCGCGACCACGTCCAGCTTGACCGCCGGGTCCTGCCGCTCCAGGTTGCGGGTGGGCGGGACGACGCCGTCGCGCAGCGCGAGGACGGCCGCGAGCGCGCCCACCGCGCCCGCCGCGCCGAAGAGGTGACCGGTCATCGACTTGGTGGCGGTGACCACCGGGTGGGCGCCGATCGCCTCGGTGACCGACTCGGCCTCGACCAGGTCGCCGAGCGGGGTGGAGGTGGCGTGGGCCTGGACCAGCGCGATGTCCAGCGGCGACAGCCCGGCCTCGGCGACCGCCCGGCGCATCGCGCGGACCTGGCCCTCGGCGGCGGCCGCGGTGATGTGGTGGGCGTCGGAGGTGACCGCCGCGCCGGCCAGGGCGGCATGGGCGCGGGCCCGGCGGGCGGCGGCGAAGCCGGCCCGTTCCAGGACGACGACGGCCGCGCCCTCGCCGATCACGAAGCCGTCCCGGTCGACGTCGAACGGGCGGGAGGCGCGGCCGGGCTCGTCGTTGCGCAGCGAGTGGGCCCTGGCCTGGGCGAAGCCGGCCAGAGTCAGCGGGCAGATGCACGCCTCGGCGCCGCCCGCCACCACCACGTCGGCCCGGCCGAGGCGGATGAGGTCCAGGCCGAGCGCGATCGCCTCGGCGCCGGACGCGCAGGCGCTCACTGGGGTGTGCGCGCCGGCCCGGGCGCCGAGTTCGATGGAGACCCAGGCGGCCGGACCGTTGGCCATCAGCATCGGCACGGTGTGCGGGGAGACCTTGCGGACGCCGGACGCCTCCAGGACGTCGTCCTGGCCGAGCATGGTGAGCGCGCCGCCGGTGCCGGTGCCGATCACCACGGCCAGCCGCTCGCCGTCGACCTCGGGGGCGCCGGCGTCGACCCAGGCCTCGCGGGCGGCGATCAGCGCGACCTGCTCGCAGCGGTCGAGCCGCCGGGCCTGTACCCGGTCCAGGACCTCGGACGGTTCGACCGCGAGCTGCCCGGCGATCCGGATCGGGAGTCCGGCGGCCCAGTCGGCCTCGATCGGCCGGACGCCGCCGTCGCCGGCCAGCAGCGCGGCCCAGGTGGAGGCGACGTCGCCGCCGAGCGGCGTGGTCGCGCCGAGGCCGGTGACCAGCACCGGCTCGGTGGAGAGGCCTCGGGGCCGGTTGTTGTCAGTACCCATCGAAAGAGCTCCATGGCTTCTGTGGAGGTTGTGAGGTAGGGACAACTCCCCGCGCCGGTGGGTGCGGGGCGTCTTCGCCTCGATGCCCACACTGCCATGGCCGTGATGGTCATTCAGGTGTGCCAGTCAACCGATTCGACGGGTCGGCCCTTATAGAGATCCTCCAATCCGGGCGAAAAGCCGGGAGCCCCCGGCCGAGTCATCGGCCGGGGGCTCCGGTGCGTGCCGGCTGCCGGGCTCACGGCAGGTTGCGGGCCATCACGATGCGCTGGATCTGGTTGGTGCCCTCGTAGATCTGGGTGATCTTCGCGTCCCGCATCATCCGCTCCAGCG
>NZ_JBEOSF010000053.1:0-56943 GCF_040302725.1 Kitasatospora sp. NPDC097605
CTCCGGGTCGCTCCGGCCCGGTGCCGACGGTCGGCGGGCGCGGCGCCACCTCCTTCGTCGGCGGCTTGGCCCTTCTCCCTTTCGGCACCGGCGCGCCCCTTCGGCTCGGGGCGGTGTTGTTCGCCCGTTCGCCTCCGGGGCGCTCCGTGATCCGCTCAGTAGTCCGTCGCGCACGGGTGCAGCGCCAAGGGGGCGCAGCCGGGCCGGGGGGCGGCGGCCACCGTGCCCGGCGGGGGCAGCGCCTCGGCGGCGCGCCCGCCCGTCGGCGGGCTGTACGGCCCGCCGCCGGGCGGCGGAGGATCCACCACGACCGGTTCCAGCCCCGGTGTCGGCGAGCACCAGTGGCTCTGGATCCCCGACGGCGGCCCGTCCGGCAGCAGCGGCAGCAGCGCGTCCCGCGCGGTCACCAGGGTGGGGACCGGCGCGCAGAGCGCGGGCGGCGGCGGAGCCGGCGGCCGGAACAGCTTGCCCGGCCCTCCGCCCGCCAGCGTCGCCACCACCGCCCCGCCGACCGCGGCCGTCAGCAGCGCCGCCGCCCCCGTCCGGCCCGCGTTCACCAGCCCGTGCCGGGCCCGCAGCAGCGGCACCGGGGGCCGGTGCGGCTCCGGCGCCCCACGCACCGCCGCCCGGTGCATCAGCGCGCAGAGCCGGTCGGCGAACCCGTCCGCCGCCGGATCCGTCCCGACGAGCTCCGGCACCCACTGCGCCAGCGCCGCCCGGGCCGCCCACACCCGCCCCTCGGCGGCCGCCACCGTCGACTCCACCTCCAGCGCCACCGCGGCGGCCGGCACCCCCAGGCCGTCGTGCAGCACCAGCGCCCGGCGCTGCGGCCGGGACAGCCGCCGGAGCGCCTTGAGCAGCGCGCGGTCCCGGTCGGTGAGGCGGTCGTGGTCCGGCAGCACCGCCTGGGCCTCGTCCGCCGGCCGCACCTTGATCCGGCGGTGTGGCAGCCGCCACACATGGCTGCGCCGCGGCCCGCCCCGGTGCCACGGCGACAGCGCCAGCTCGAACGCCCGGGCCCGCACCCACGTCTCCGGCTCACCCCCGGCGACCACCTCCGCCCACCGCCGCCGCGCCTCCCCGAACGCCCGCCCCACGCAGTGCACGGCCCGGTGCTTGCACGCGGTGAGCAGGAACACCTGCTGCACCAACCGGGTGTGGGTGGCCTCGTACTGCTCCTCGAACCCCACCTCCCACCCCCCGCCGTCCCCCGGCACCGTCTCCCGCCCGTCGGCCGCCTCGGCTGCCCGCGCTGCGGGCGCTCGCCGACTGTCGGGCTCCGCCGGCACCTGCTTGGCGTCGAGTTCGGCGCGCTGCTTTGCCGCCCGGTTGCCGCAGTGGCCCGTGGCTGCTTGTCCGGTCGCCGCCTGGTCGTCGTCGGGTGCCGATGTAGTTGCCGGCCCGCCGGCCTTCTCGGCCGCTTGCTCCGTCGTCCGGCGGCTGTCGGGTCCCTTGGGCATCTGCTTGGCGTGGTGTCCGGCTGTGGCCTCTTCGCCGTTGGGCGCTGGGGCTGCCGGCTGTCCCGCTGGGGCCGTTTGCTGCGGCGTCCGGGGGCTGTCGGGCCTTGGGGGTTGGTGTGCCGTCCGGTTGCCGTGGCGTCCTGTGGTCGCCTTTCCGGTCGCTGCCTGGTTGCCGTCGGGTGCCGATGCCGGTCCGCCGGCTGCCTCGGTCGCTGCGGCCGCCTGCTCCGTCGTCCGGCGGCTGTCGGGTCCCGAGGCCGTCCGTGCGGCGGCGCTTTCGGCCGGCTGCTTCGCCGTCGCCCGTCGGCCACGGAGGTCTGTCGTCAGCCCGTCGGCCGTCCGCCGGTCGTCGTGGTCCGACCCGCGCTCGGCGCCGCTGCCGACGGCCTGATCCGCCGACGCCCGGTCGGCGGCCTGCGCTTCAGCCGACGGCGCTTGCGCACCAGCGTCGGCGGCTCGGCCGGCGCGCACGCCCTGCGGCCGGTTCACGCCGACGGCTGCCACCGGGCGGCGGACGGCCCCCTGCCGGGACGGCGGGGCCGCTGCGTTCGCATGATCGGCCTGCGGGTCGACCGGGGGCTGCTCGCCGCCGGCTGTGTTCGTCGCTGTGGCGGTCTGCTGCGGCGGCTGCGTCTTCGCCGGGCCAGCGTGCGGATCGCCCGGGAGCTGCTGGCCGTCGGCCGTGGTCGTCGTCGTGGTGGGTTGCCGCGAGGTTCGTGTCTCCGTCGGGTCGCTGGGAGGGCCGCTCGGTGGCTGCTGGCCACCAGCAGCCGTCACCGCAGCGGTCTGCTGCGGGGTTCGTGCCGTCGCCGGATCGGCGGGTCGGCCGTCGGTGGGCGGGGGGCCGGTGGGCGGCTTGGCCGCGGGGGCCTCCGGGGCGGGCAGTAAGGCGGCGAGGGCGGTGATCTCGTCCTGGGTGCGGATGCCGAGCTTGCGCAGGGCCCGGCGCTGGTGGCCGCGGGCGGTGGCGGGGGTGACGCCGAGGGCGGCGGCGGTCTCGGCGAGGTCGCGGCCGGCCGCGAGGTGGGCGACGGCCTCTGCCTCACGCTCCGTCAGGCGGTGCAGTGGTCCGGCGTCCTCGCCCTTCCCGGCGGCGGCCCGGCCGCCTCCGGTCCCGGCCTTGGCGGGGCGCCCCTTCCCGCTGCGGCGCTGTGTCGCGGGGGCGGGCTGGTTGCCAGGGTGTGCGGCGGTCGGGGGCTTGGTCATCAGACGCTCCTGGCCGGGTCGGTCGCGGCGGCGAGAGGGCATGGTCTGAAAATGCGCATAAGCCAATAATCTGGGACACCCCGGCGGTTTGCCTCTTCACGGAGCATGGCGAGTCGCCTTGGCACGATGTGGGCCATGACGCAGCTGACGGGTCGTCCGATTCTGGGAGCGCCGGGCGAACTGGGCGCCGGGCCCGTCGTGCCGGCCCTGCTCGTCGGGGTCCGGACGGCCCTGCTCGGGCTCTTCGTCATCGCCGTCCCGGTGCTCGGGCTCTGGGTGGTGACGCCGTACGCGGACGGCGGCGCGTCCGGGGCGCTGCGGCTGGTGGCGGCGCTGTGGCTGCTCGGGCACGGCGCGCCGGTGCTGCGCGGGGCGGCGGAGGCGCCGCTGTCGGTCACGCCGCTGCTGCTCGGTCTGCTGGCGGTGGGCCAGCTGTCCCGGGCGGCGGGCCGGGTGGCGGCGCGGGGTGCGGGACGGCTCCGGCGCAGCGGTGCGCCGGCGGTGTGGGCGGGGTACTGCGCGGTGGCCTGCGGGGTGGTGGCGCAGTGCGCGGGGGCGGGGGAGTTCCGGGCCCGGGTGCTGCTGGACCTCGCCGTGGTCGCGCTGGTGGCCGGGGCGGCGGTGGCGGTCGGGGCGCGGGGGCGCGGGGTGGTCCCGACGGTGACGGGGCTGCTGGAGCGGGCGCTGGCGCGGCTGCCGCGGTGGGCCCGGCCGACGGACGGCGCGGTGGTGGTCCGGGTGGCCGCGCTGGCGGCCGGGGCCGGGTTGCTGGCGGCCGGCGGAGTGGTGGTGGCGGGGGCGGCGGTGCTGGCCGCGGTGTCCACGAGCGGTGCGCCGGAGGTGTTCACGGGCGGGCCGGCGGCGGTGGCGGGGGCGCTGCTGGTGACCCTGGTGCTGCTGCCGAACGCGGTGCTGTGGGGCGCGGCGTACGCGCTCGGGCCGGGGTTCGCGGCGGGGGAGGGGACGGTGGTGTCGCCGGTGCGGACGGTGCTGGGGCCGGTGCCGGAGTTCCCGCTGTTCGCGCTGCTCCCGGAGCCGGGTGCCGGCGGCTGGCGGCTGGTGGTGTGCGCGCTGCCGGCGCTGGCGGGCGTGGTGCCGGGGCTGCTGCTGGGGCGGGCGGCCGCCGCCGGCGGCGGGCGGGCCGCCCGGCGGACCGGTCGGGCCGGGCCGTGGCCGGTGCCGGCGACCGCGGCGGCGGCGCTGGCGGCCGCGCTGCTGGTCGGGGCGGTGGCGGCGGGGTTCGGCGGGCTCTCCGGCGGGGCGCTGGCGGCGGGCCGGATGGCCTGGCTGGGGCCGGTGCCGTGGTGGACGGGGCTGGCCGCGGCGGCCTGGGTGGCGGTGGTGGCCGCCCCGGCCGCGCTGCTGGCCCGCTTCCGTTTCCTCCGTGCGGCCGACGGTCGCGCCCGGCGCGCATCGCTCGCATCGCTCGCGCCGACCGGGGCGCTCGCCCTGGCCGCACGCCGGGGCGCGCTCCTTCTGCGCGCCCGCGCCTACGGAGTCGTCAGCAGCCTCTCGGGCGGCGGCTCCGACGGCGCGGACGACGCCGGCCCGGCCCGCTGAGCGCGCCTACTCGCCCGCCCTGGTGATGTCCACGTACCACTGCGGCGCGAGCCGCTCGCAGCCGTCGGCGGCGCCGGCGGTGAGCGAGTCCTGCACGCAGCTGACGTAGTCGTTGTAGTAGAGCGCCAGGCCGAGCACGGCGGAGACGAAGACCACCGTCATGGCGCCGGTGAGGATGCCGGCCAGGGCGGCCGGGGTGAGCGGGTTCGAGGTGGTGGGGCCGGCGGCCGCGGCGGGTGGCGGGGTGCCGGTCGCGGCGTCGGCCGGGGCGGGCTTGGGGGCGCGCATGGCGGAGACGCCCCAGGCGATGGCGAGCGCGCCGAGGAACAGGGCGACGTAGTGCACCGCGGCGAAGGCGCAGACCAGGGCGCCCATGCCGGCCAGCGCGGCGTTGCGGGCCTTGCGCTGGGCGGGGTCGGTCGGGTCGAGCCGGGGCGGCTGCGGCGCGGGCGGGCGGGGGTGCCAGCCGCTGCCCTGGTAGCCGGGGCTCCAGGGGTGCGGCGGCGGGACGAGCGGGCGCTCGTCCGGGTCGCCGTCCTGGCCCTCGGGGCGGTCGGAGCCCTCGGAGGAGTGCGGAGCGCGCGGCCGCCACGGCTGGTCGGGGGCATCCGCCGGCGGCGGCGCGAAGGGGTTGCGCTCGCCGGTGTCGTCACCGCTGCTCATGGTTCAGCCATTCCTTCTCGGTCGGTGGGGCGGGTGCCCGCGCCACCCTATGATCCCGCAGGCCCCGGTGGGGGCTGCGGGCGCGTCCGGGATTGGCCGGTCGTCGGGCCGCCGCCGGGTCCGGTCGGGACCCGGTGACGGCCCGGGGACGGCCCGGCGAGATCCCGGTCTCAGCTACGCGCGTAGCCCGCGACGGTGTTTCGGAGGCCGTCCGACCAGCCGTTATGGTGGTGACGGTCAGCAGCTCCCACGGGTTCCCCGGGCGCCCGCGTCGCGGCGGGTTCTCCAGGAGTTCCCCCTCGCTCGACCTGCCGTTCGTAGTGGCCCCACCGCCGGTGGACGTACCAGCGCACGGCGCCCGACCTACGGAGAATCGCGCAGTGGCCGCCGCCCCCGCTCAGCTCTTCCCGCCCCGCACGCCCGGACCGGCCCGCCTGGTGGTGCTGGTCTCCGGCTCCGGCACCAACCTCCAGGCGCTGATCGACGCCACCGCCGACCCCGCGTTCGGTGCCCGGATCGTCGCCGTCGGCGCGGACCGTGAGGCCATCGCCGGCCTGGAGCGCGCCGAGCGCGCCGGCCTGCCGGTCTTCGTGCACCGGGTGAAGGACCACGCGGACCGCGCGGACTGGGACCGCGCGCTGACCGCCTCCGTGGCCGGGTACCAGCCGGACCTGGTCGTCACGGCCGGCTTCATGAAGATCCTCGGCCCCGCGTTCATCGAGGCCTTCGCCGGACGGATCGTCAACACCCACCCCGCGCTGCTGCCCTCCTTCCCCGGCGCCCACGGCGTCACCGACGCGCTGGCGTACGGGGTGCGGGTCACCGGCTGCACCGTCCACCTGGTCGACGCCGGCGTCGACACCGGGCCGATCATCGCGCAGGGCGTCGTGGAGGTCCTCGACGCCGACCACGCCGATGGCGGCGAGGCGCTGCACGAGCGCATCAAGACTGTCGAGCGCAAGCTGCTCGTCGACGTCGTGGGCCGGCTGGCCCGCGAAGGTCACCGCATCGAGGACCGAAAGGTATGGATTCCGGCATGAGCGCCGCTCCCACCACGCCCCCTGTCTCCGAGAACGTCCGGCCGATCCGCCGCGCCCTGATCAGCGTGTACGACAAGACCGGCCTGGAGGAGCTGGCCCAGGGCCTGCACGCCGCCGGGGTCGCCATTGTCTCGACCGGCTCCACCGCGGGCCGGATCGCCGCCGCGGGCGTCCCGGTGACCGAGGTCTCCGAGCTGACCGGCTTCCCCGAGTGCCTGGACGGGCGCGTGAAGACGCTGCACCCCCGCGTGCACGCCGGCGTGCTGGCCGACCTGCGCCTGGAGTCGCACCGCGCGCAGCTGGCCGAGCTGGGCGTCGAGCCCTTCGACCTGGTCGTGGTGAACCTCTACCCGTTCAAGGCGACCGTCGCCTCCGGCGCCACCCCGGACGAGTGCGTCGAGCAGATCGACATCGGCGGCCCGAGCATGGTCCGCGCCGCCGCCAAGAACCACCCCTCGGTGGCCGTCGTGGTCGACCCGGCCCGCTACCAGGACGTGCTCGCCGCCGTCCAGCAGGGCGGCTTCGACCTGCTGACCCGCAAGCGGCTGGCCGCCCAGGCCTTCGCGCACACCGCCGCCTACGACGTCGCGGTGGCCAACTGGTTCGAGGAGTCCGGCTACACCGGGAGCGAGGACGCTTTCCCGGCGTTCCTGGGCTCCGCGTTCGAGCGTCAGAACGTGCTGCGCTACGGCGAGAACCCGCACCAGGGCGCCGCGCTGTACACCGACGGCAGCGGCGGCCTGGCCGGTGCGCGGCAGCTGCACGGCAAGGAGATGTCGTACAACAACTACGTCGACACCGACGCCGCCCGCCGCGCCGCGTACGACCACGCCGAGCCGGCCGTCGCGATCATCAAGCACGCCAACCCGTGCGGCATCGCGACCGGCGCCGACGTCGCCGAGGCGCACCGCAAGGCGCACGAGTGCGACCCGGTCTCCGCGTACGGCGGCGTGATCGCCGTCAACCGCCCGGTCACCGTGGAGCTGGCCGAGCAGATCGCCCCGATCTTCACCGAGGTCGTGGTGGCCCCCGGCTACGAGGACGGCGCCGTCGAGGTGCTGGCCCGCAAGAAGAACCTGCGGGTGCTGCTCGCCCCCGAGGCCCCGGCCAACCGCCAGGAGGTGCGCCCGATCTCCGGCGGCGTGCTGCTCCAGGACGCCGACCGGGTGCACGCCGAGGGCGACGACCCGGCGACCTGGACGCTGGCCACCGGTGAGGCGCTCTCCGAGGCCGAGCTGGCCGAGCTGGCCTTCGCCTGGCGGGCCTGCCGGGCCGTCAAGTCCAACGCGATCCTGCTGGCCAAGGACGGCGCCTCGGTGGGCGTCGGCATGGGCCAGGTCAACCGGGTCGACTCCTGCAAGCTCGCGGTCGAGCGGGCCGGCGAGCGGGCCAAGGGCGCGTTCGCGGCCTCCGACGCCTTCTTCCCGTTCGCGGACGGCCCGGCGATCCTGATCGCCGCCGGCGTCCGGGCGATCGTCCAGCCGGGCGGCTCGATCCGCGACGAAGAGGTGATCGCGGCCGCCGCCGAGGCCGGGGTGACCATGTACTTCACCGGTACCCGTCACTTCTTCCACTGATCAGCGGATCTGCTGACCGGCTGATCCGCTGATCGGCTGACGGAACGACGCAGCGGCCCGGCTCCCTCCACCGAGGGAGCCGGGCCGCTCCGTTCGTCCGCCCCGCGCGTTACTTCTTGATCACCAGGGTGCCGGCGGCACGGTCGTGCCAGCCCTGCAGCTTCCCGGAGTTGTCGAAGAACGGCGACAGGTAGACCAGCAGCGCGCCGATGTAGCAGACGAAGGCGCCGACGACCGGGATGATGAAGCGGATGAAGCCGCCGCCCAGGCCCGGGGTCTGGCCGGTGTTCTCCTTGACCACGCGCAGGCCCATGGCCATCTTGCCCAGGGTGGCGCCGACGAAGGAGACCATCAGCCACTCGTAGAGCAGGTTGAACACCGACAGCACGCCGATCATGATCATCATGGTGGCGAAGATGCCGGCTGCGGCGTCGTTCTGCTGCTGGATGCAGTCGCTGTAGCTGATGCTCCCGTAGGAGTACTGGGAGCAGTCGTCGGTGTCCTTGACGATGCCGAGCGTGCCGGCCAGGCCGAGCGCCATGACCAGGGCGATGACCGCGCCGACCGCCAGGCCGTCGATCAGCCGGGCCAGGAAGCGCTGGCCCATGGAGGCGAGCTTCACGGTGCCGAGCTGGGCGATGTTGATGTAGCCGTTGTTCGCCTGGAGGGTGCCCGGCATCGCCTGGTACCCGTACGCCTGCTGCGGCGGCACGCCGTAGGCCGGCGGCTGCTGCTGCGGGTAGCCGTAGCCGGGAGCGGCCGGGGGCTGCTGGGGGTAGCCGTAGCCGGGAGCGGCCGGCGGCTGCTGCGGGTAGCCGTACGCCTGCTGCGGCGGCTGCTGGGGCTGCTGGGGCTGCTCGTACGGGTTGTTCGGGTCGGGCGGGTAGCTCATCGATGCCTCCGGGCAGATGGGGACAAGTGGGGACGGGACAGAGGACCCGGAACGGACCGGCGGGTCGGGCGGCCGGTCGGACGGGACGTTAGCGGAGCGCACTGACACCGGCAGGTGCGACCGGGTGCGCGCCTCCGCTCAGGGCCGTGGGAAGCGGGCCGACGGCATTCGGGACGGCCGGTCGGCGAGGGGCGTGCCGCGGCGGCGGCGGACGGTCGTCGGCGCGGTGCGGTCTGGTCGGCTCACTTCGTTCTTCCCCCGGGTACGCCCCCGCCGGGTCTGTCCGTCGGCCCGTCACCGGGCCGGATGCGGCGGGGAATGCCCGCTTATCGTCGGACGCCCGGCCGCGCCGTGTCCAGCCGCGTCCGCGCGTCGCGCCGGACTGTGGCGCAACCGCAATACGACCCGAACGTTCCGTACCCGTTCGTCCACCCCCTCCGCACCGGCCGCCACCGGTCTCCCCGCCGCTCCGGCCACCTCCCGCCGCCGTCCCGCCGCCGTCCCGCCGCCCTCCCGCGGCCGTGCCGCCGTCGTCCCCCTCCGGCCCCGGGGACCGGTGGCGCGGACGCCGGTCCGGATCCGGGAGAATGGGGTCATGACTGCCCAGATTCTCGATGGCAAGGCCACCGCGGCCGCGATCAAGTCCGAACTCGCCGCCCGCGTGGCGGCCCTCCAGGCGAAGGGCGTCGTGCCCGGCCTCGGCACCGTCCTGGTCGGCGACGACCCGGGCAGCCGCTGGTACGTCAACGGCAAGCACCGGGACTGCGCCGAGATCGGCATCGCCTCGATCCAGCGCGAGCTGCCCGCCACCGCCACCCAGGAGGACGTCGAGAACGTCGTCCGCGAGCTCAACGCCGACCCGACCTGCACCGGCTACATCGTCCAGCTGCCGCTGCCCAAGGGCCTCGACCAGAACCCGGTCCTGGAGCTGATGGACCCGGACAAGGACGCGGACGGCCTGCACCCGACCTCGCTCGGCCGCCTGGCGCTGGGCATCGAGGGCCCGCTGCCCTGCACCCCGCTCGGCATCGTCGAGCTGCTGCGCCGCCACGACGTGCCGATCGACGGCGCCGAGGTGGTCGTGGTCGGCCGCGGCGTCACCGTCGGCCGCTCGATCGGCCTGCTGCTCACCCGCCGCAGCGAGAACGCCACCGTCACGCTCTGCCACACCGGCACCCGTGACCTCGCCCACCACCTGCGCCAGGCCGACATCATCGTGGCCGCCGCCGGGGTGCCGCACCTGGTCAAGCCGGAGGACGTCAAGCCCGGCGCGGCCGTGCTGGACGTCGGCGTCAGCCGCAGCGAGGGCAAGATCGTCGGCGACGTCCACCCGGGCGTGGCCGAGGTGGCCGGCTGGATCTCCCCGAACCCCGGCGGCGTCGGCCCGATGACCCGCGCCATGCTGCTGAACAACATCGTGGTGGCGGCCGAGCGCCGCGCCGGCGTCTGATCCGCCCCCGACCGACGAACGACGATCCCGAAGGACGGGAAGCCATGACCGAACCGCGGCGGACCCGGCGCAGGCCGGTCAAGACCACCGGCACCCTGCCGCCCGAGGGCTCGTCGGCCGCGCTCGGGCGCGACCACGCGCTGCCGGTCCGGCAGTGGCCGATAACGGTGGTCCTGCTGGTGGTCGGCGCAGGCCTCGCGGTCACCTGGTTCGCCGACTTCCAGGACGGCTTCAAGTACGGCCTCCTGATCGTCGGCGGCGGGGTGCTGCTCGGCGCGCTGCTGCGGCTGGTGCTGCCGGAGGTCGGCATGCTGGCCGTGCGCAGCCGGTTCACCGATGTGATCGTGCTGACCTTCCTGGGCGTGTCGATCACGCTGCTGACCCTGATGGCCCAGCCCAACCCGTGGCTGGAGTTCCCGGTGCTGGACAACGTCGGCCAGCTGATCGGCCGTCCGCGCCGGTAGCCGGTAGCCGGTAGCCGGTAGCGGCCCAGCCGGTGGCGTCGGCCCGCAGGTCGGCGAACGGCCCCCGCCCGAGCGTCCCGGGCGGGGGCCGTCATCGTCTGTGACCAACCAGTCACGACCTCGCCCGAGGCGTACGCTTCCCTTTGCGATACCCTGACGCCGGTTCTCTCGATGTCGAGAGACCGTCCTCGGCTCCAGCGCGCCGACGTGCCTGGGGCACCTGGCGATTTGCTGGAGAAGGTAGAAATGACCCGCACCCCCGTCAACGTCACCATCACCGGAGCCGCCGGCCAGATCGGCTACGCGCTGCTCTTCCGCATCGCCTCGGGCCACCTGCTCGGCGCCGACGTCCCGGTGAACCTGCGCCTCCTGGAGATCCCGCAGGGCCTCAAGGCCGCCGAGGGCACCGCCATGGAGCTCGTCGACTGCGCCTTCCCGCTGCTGCGCGACATCACCATCACCGATCAGCCGAACGTCGCCTTCGACGGCGCCAACGTCGCGCTGCTGGTCGGCGCCCGTCCGCGCACCGCGGGCATGGAGCGCGGCGACCTGCTGCAGGCCAACGGCGGCATCTTCGGCCCGCAGGGCAAGGCCATCAACGCCCACGCCGCGGACGACATCAAGGTCCTGGTCGTCGGCAACCCGGCCAACACCAACGCCCTGATCGCCCAGCGCAACGCCCCGGACGTGCCGGCCGAGCGCTTCACCGCGATGACCCGCCTGGACCACAACCGCGCCGTCGGCCAGCTCTCCGCCAAGACCGGCGCCCTGGTCTCCGACATCAAGCGCGTCACCATCTGGGGCAACCACTCCGCCACCCAGTACCCGGACATCTTCCAGGCCGAGGTCGCCGGCAAGCCGGCCTTCGAGGCCGTCGGCAGCGACCAGGCCTGGCTGGAGAACGACTTCATCCCGACCGTGGCCAAGCGCGGCGCCGCCATCATCGAGGCCCGCGGCGCCTCCTCGGCCGCCTCGGCCGCCAACGCCGCCATCGACCACATGTACACCTGGGTCAACGGCACCGCCGAGGGCGACTGGACCTCCATGGGTGTCGTCTCCGACGGCTCCTACGGCGTCCCGGCCGGCCTGATCTCCTCCTTCCCGGTCACCACCAAGGACGGCAAGTTCGAGATCGTCCAGGGCCTGGAGATCTCCGACTTCTCGCGCGCCCGCATCGACGCCTCGGTCAAGGAGCTGACCGAGGAGCGCGACGCGGTCCAGGAGCTCGGCCTCATCTGAGTCCGACCCCCGGCGTTTCCCACGGCGGCCCGTCGTCCCCTCCCCGGGGACGGCGGGCCGCCGTGCGACCGGCCGGCACGTGGGGGGCGGCGCCGCGACGTCACCCTCCACGTGCCGGCCGGTCCTACACTCCCGCTGTGAACGAAACCCTCGAGGACGCCGCGCTCGTCCTCGTCTTCATCGTCCTGGGCGGCCTGTTCAACGTCGCCGAGATCTCGCTGATCTCGCTGCGCGAGGGCCAGATCCGGACGCTGGAGGCCCGCGGTACCCGGCGGGCGGCCCGGGCCGCGCACCTCGCGGCCGACCCGAACCGCTTCCTGGCGGCCGTCCAGGTCGGCGTCACCTGCATGGGCTTCCTCTCCGCCGCCTTCGGCGCCGACACGCTGGCCGGCAAGGTCGCCCCGCTGTTCGTCCGGGCCGGGCTCTCCGCGGGCGTCGCCGACGCCACCGCCCTGGTCGGCCTCACCCTGGTGATCAGCTACATCTCGCTGGTGCTCGGCGAGCTCACCCCCAAGCGGATCGGCCTCCAGCGGGCCGACTCCATCGCCGTGCTGGCCGCGCCGGTGGTGGACGTCATGTCGGTGGTGCTGCGCCCGGCGATCTGGCTGCTCGGCCACTCCACCGATCTGATGGTCCGGCTGCTCGGCGGCGACCCCACCGCCGGACGCGGCTCGATGAGCTCCGAGGAGCTCCGCGGCCTGGTCGCCGCCAGCACCGAACTCGGCAGCGACGAAAGGGCGTTGATCGCCGACGTGTTCGCCGCCGGGGAGCGCCAGCTGCGCGAGGTGATGGTCCCGCGTACCGAGGTGACCTTCCTGGACGCCGAACGCCCGCTCACCGAGGTCCGCGCCCAGGCGGACTCCTCGCCGCACTCCCGCTACCCGGTGATCGAGGGCAGCTACGACGCGGTGACCGGCTTCGTGCACGTCCGCGACCTGTACGGCGCGCGCGGCGAACGGGCCGCCAAGGTCCGCGACCTGGCCCGTCCGGTCAAGCTGCTGCCCGGCACCAAGCGGGTGCTGGAGGCGATGGGCGAGATGCGCCGCGAGGGCCACCACCTGGCGATCGTGGTCGACGAGTACGGCGGCACCGCCGGCATCGTCACCCTGGAGGACCTCGTGGAGGAGGTGATCGGCGAGATCCGCGACGAGTACGACACGCCCGAGCCCGCCCCCACCCGGCGGCTGGCCGGCGGCGGTGTGGAGCTCGACGGCCTGCTCAACCTGGCCGACTTCGCCGAGGAGACCGGCGTCACCCTCCCCGAGGGCCCGTACGAGACGGTGGCCGGCTGCCTGGTCGCCGCGCTCGGCCGGCTGCCCGCCGACGGCGACCGGGTGCGGATCCCGGCGGGCCCCGGCGAGGAGGTGCTCCTGACGGTGGCCAGGCTGGAGGGCCGGCGGATCGCCCGGGTCGGGGTGAGTGCGGTCACACTGGCGCGACCGCCGGGGCCGGAGGTTTCCTGACCGGTCGGTGGAGCTGGAACAATGGCCCGCATGGTCAACGCAGCGGTCACTGGTCCGGTCAAGGACCGTCCCCGGGTGCTCTCCGGGATCCAGCCCACCTCCGGCTCGTTCCACCTCGGCAACTACCTGGGCGCGGTGCGCCAGTGGGTCGACCTGCAGAAGGAGAACGACGCCTTCTACATGGTCGTCGACCTGCACGCGATCACCGTCGAGCAGGATCCGGCGACGCTGCGCCAGAACACCCGGATCTCCGCCGCCCAGCTGCTCGGCGCGGGCCTGGAGCCTGAGCACTGCACGCTGTTCGTCCAGTCGCACGTGCCCGAGCACGCGCAGCTCGGCTGGGTGATGAACTGCCTCACCGGCTTCGGCGAGGCCTCCCGGATGACCCAGTTCAAGGACAAGTCGGCCAAGCAGGGCGCCGCCGGCACCTCCGTGGGCCTGTTCACCTACCCGATCCTCCAGGTCGCCGACATCCTGCTGTACCAGGCGGACGCCGTCCCGGTCGGCGAGGACCAGCGCCAGCACGTGGAGCTCACCCGCGACCTCGCGGAGCGCTTCAACACCCGCTACAGCCCGACCTTCACGGTCCCCAAGCCGTACATCCTCAAGGAGACGGCCAAGATCCAGGACCTCCAGGATCCGGCCATCAAGATGAGCAAGTCGGCGTCCTCCACCAAGGGCCTGGTCAGCCTGCTCGACGAGCCGAAGGCCAGCGCCAAGAAGTTCAAGAGCGCCGTCACCGACACCGGCACCGTGGTCTCCTACGACGAGCAGGAGAAGGCCGGCGTCTCCAACCTGCTGCGGATCCACTCCGCGCTGAGCGGGCAGTCGATCGAGCAGCTGGTGGCGCACTTCGAGGGCAAGATGTACGGGGCCCTGAAGACCGAACTGGCCGACCTGTTCACCGAGTGGGTGACGCCGTTCCAGGAGCGCACCAGGAGCTTCCTGGACGACCCGGCCGAGCTGGACCGCGTCCTCGCGCTGGGCGCCGAGAAGGCCCGCGCGGTGGCCTCCGAGACGCTGGCCCAGGTGTACGACCGGATCGGCTTCCTCCCGGCCGCCAAGCGGTGACTCCGCTGACGAGCCTGCCCGGTGGTGACCGCCTCCCCGAGGTGGTCACCATCGGCGTGTCCGTCAGCGTCCCGGATCCGTACGGCGCGGCGATCCAGGACGCGCGGGCGGGGCACGGCGATCCGCTGGCCCGGTCGATACCCACGCACGTCACGCTGCTGCCGCCCACCGAGGTGCCGGCCGAGGCGCTGCCGAAGATCGAGGAGCACCTGGCCGCGGTGGCCGTCGCGCACCGGCCGTTCCGGATGGTGCTGCGCGGCAGCGGCAGCTTCCGCCCGGTCTCCCCGGTGGTGTTCGTCCGGGTCGAGGAGGGCGAGCGGGAGTGCCGGCTGCTGGAGGCGGACATCCGCTCCGGCCCGCTGGCCAGGGAGCTGGCCTTCCCGTACCACCCGCACGTGACGGTGGCGCACGGGCTCTCGGACGACGTGCTGGACCAGGCCCACGAGCAGGCCCGGTCCTTCCACGCGGCCTTCCCGGTGCCCGGGTTCGGCCTCTCCCGGTTCGACGCCGACGAGGTCTGGCGTCCCTGGCGGACCTACGGCTTCGGCTGACCGGCGCGCCCGGCCGGGCGGCCGAGCTCCAGCATCCGGTCGACCACCCGGCGGGCGGCGGCGCCGTCGTCCAGCGCGCAGTGCACCTCCTGGAACCGCCGGTAGCGCTCGGCGTACCCGGCGGGCACGGCGCCCCCGCCGTCGGCGAGTCCGCGCAGCGCGGTGACCAGCGCCGCCGAGTCCTCGAGCAGCGGGCCGGGGGCCTGCGCCTCGAAGTCGAAGGCGAAGCCGCGCAGCTCGTCCCGGTAGTGCGCCAGGTCGTAGGTGAAGAACAGCACCGGGCGGCCGGTGACGGCGAAGTCGAACAGGATCGACGAGTAGTCGGTCACCAGGACGTCGGCGACCATCAGCAGCTCCTGCACGTCCGGGTAGTCGGCGCAGTCGACGGCGAAGCCGTCCCCGGTGCCGGTCAGCGGCTCGCGGACGTGCGCGTGCGGCCGCAGCAGCAGGACGTGGTCCTCGCCGAGCGCCCGCCGGGCCCGGTCGAGGTCGAGCCGCAGGTCGAGCCGGAAGCCGTCGCCGTCCGGGCACGGCCGGTCCTCCCGCCAGGTCGGCGCGTAGAGCACCACCCGCCGGCCCTCGGGGATGCCGAGCCGGTGGCGGACGGCGGCCGCCCGCCGCGGGTCGGGGCGGGCCAGCACGTCGTTGCGCGGATAGCCGGACTCCAGGATCTCGCCCCGGTAGCGGAAGGCCCGGCGCAGGATCGGGGTGGCGAACGGGCTGGGGGAGACCAGCAGGCTCCAGTGCGGGGTCTCCCGGTCGAGGGCGGCGAGGTAGCCGTTGTCGGCGAGCCAGGGGTTGTCGACGTCGTGGGCGATCCGCTTGAGCAGGGCGCCGTGCCAGGTCTGGACGACGACCTGGCCGGGCCGGCGCTGCAGGAAGTCCGGGAAGTGGGTGTTGCCGACCAGGTAGCGGCTGGTGGCCAGCGCCCGGTACCACTCGGGGCTCCACACCCGCACGGCGCGCACCCCGGGCGGCAGCTCGGCCTGGGCGTCGTCGACCACCCACAGGTGCTCCAACGGCGTACCGCGGCGGGCGAGTTCGGTGTGCACGGCGCGCGGTGAGTCGGCGTAGCCGCGGCCGCCGAAGACGTCGTACAGCACGGCCTCGCGCAGCGGTTCGCGGCGGGCGGCGGGGTAGCCGGCGGTGCGCTGGCGGGCCTGGGTCCAGGCGCTGCGCTCGGTGGCGCTGAGGACGGGCGTGGAGTCCAGCAGCAGGGTGTCGTGCCAGCGGCGCTCCAGCACGATCCGCTTGCCGCCGGCCTGGGTGGAGGTGGGCAGCGCGGCCAGCACGGGGGCCGCGGCGGTCAGCGGACGGGCCGGGCCCGCCCCGCCGACGGGCTGCAGCGCGGCCTCCCAGAGGCCCTTGCGCAGCGGCAGCGCGGTGCCGTCGGAGCCGGTGCGGGTGACGGGCAGCCGGACCGTGAACCGCGCGTCGGGGCCGAGCTCGACCGGGTGGCGGACCTCGGTGCCGCTGCCGCTGTGCCGCAGCACCAGCTCCAGCGGGCCGGGCGCGGGGCAGCGGCCGGTGAGTTCGAAGGCGCCGGCCCGGGCGGTGAACCGCTCGACCCAGCCGGCGGCGGGCCGCACGCACAGCTGGAGCCGGCCGTCGGCGAGGTGCTTGAGGTGCAGCACCCGGTCCTCGACGCCGGGCAGCGGGTGCTGGCCGGCCACCGGACCGGTGCGCTCGTCCAGGACCAGCGGTTCGACGGCGCCGTCCGGGTCGACCAGGTCGACGTCCCAGTGCTCCAGCTCGCCGGTGCCGCGCCCGTCGGCGGTGAACAGCGGGTACGGCAGCCGGGCGGTGACGGTCCGTCCGGTGCGGGTGGCGGGCTCGGTGAGGACGGCGCCGCTCTCCCGGTGGCGCAGCCGCAGCACGGTGCGGGCCTGGCCGGGGTCGGCGGTGGTGAGGTGCAGGCCGATCCCGTCGGGGGCGGGTTCGGCCCGGTCGAGGCGCACGGCGGGGCGTTCGAGCCGCAGGACCAGCCGGCCGTCGGCGAAGTGCGGCTGGAGGCGGATGTCGTGGTCCACCCAGCGCGCCGGCGGGTACTCGCCGGAGCCGCACCAGTGCGGGGCGAGGCCGCCGTACTGGCGGCGCAGCCGGGTGGGGCGGCCGACGGTGAACAGGGTGGCCTCGATCCGCCAGTCGCCGAGCAGCCAGCCGTCGGCGCCGCGCAGCCGGCGCGGTTCGACGAGGGCGGTGAAGCCGGCCCAGTCGTGGTTGTGTTCGGGCTGGGCGCTGTCGTCGGTGATCTCCGGGAACCGGCGGGGCCGGGTGGGGACGTGGACGGGCTCCTGGCGGTCGTCGAGGCGCAGGGTGAGCCAGGTCCAGGCGGAGCCCGGGTGGGCGGTCGGCCGGTCGTCGGGGCGGGCGAAGCCGGTGAGTTCCAGGCCGCGGCCGCTCCAGCGGGCGCGCAGCAGTCCGAAGGCGGCGTTCTCCTCCTCGCTCGGCAGCGGGGCGCCGAAGCGGGCGTCGCCGAAGCGGGGCGCGGCGTGCGGGAGGACGAACCGGGTGAGGACAGCCATTTCCACGGACCTTTCTCGGCGAGAATTTCCATCTCACCCGGAAAAGCATCCGAGGTCAATTTGGGAATGTCATTGTCATTAGCTGAAAAGTTCCCCGGAGAAACGCCAGTTCGAAATTCCGGAATGTCGTGCGAGAACGGTCCGGAAAACGCCGGAGGCGCCCGGCGCGGTATTCGCGTCGGGCGCCTCCGGCACCGGCGGGGCGGCCGGTCAGGCCTCGCGGCTCAGCATGGCGTCCACGGCCCGGGCGGCGGCGTGGCCGTCGTCCAGGTCGCAGTACTTGGCGCGGAACGCCGCGTACTTCCCGGCGTACTCGGCGGAGACCTCGTCCACCCGGCCGAGCGCCGCGACCAGCTCCTCGGAGGTGGCCAGCAGCGGGCCGGGCGCGTCCGCCTCGAAGTCCAGCGAGAAACCGCGCAGGTTGTCGCGGTAGTGCGCCAGGTCGTAGGTGAAGAACAGGATCGGCTTGCCGGTCGCGGCGAAGTCGAAGGTCGACGCCGCGTAGTCGGTCACCAGTACGTCGGCGACCAGCAGCAGCTCGGCCATGTCCGGGTAGCTGCTGACGTCCCAGACGTAGCCGTTGCCGGCCTCGGCGATCTGCTCGCGGACGTTGGAGTGCCGGCGGACCAGCAGCACCTGGTCCTCGCCCAGCGCGGCCTGCGCCGCCGCCAGGTCCAGCTGGAGGTTCAGCTGGTAGCCGCCGTAGTGGCGGCGCCGGTCCTCGCGCCAGGTCGGTGCGTACAGCACGACCTTCTTGCCCTCGGGCAGGCCGAGCCGCTCGCGCACCCGCTCGGCGGTCTTCTCCTTGTCGGCGGAGAAGAACAGGTCGTTGCGCGGCAGGCCGCTCTCCAGGATCTCGCCCTTGAAGTCGAACGCGCGGCGCAGCACCGGCGCGGCCCAGGTGCTGCCGGCCAGCAGGATGCTCCAGTTCGGGACCTCCTTGGTGAGGCCCTTCAGGTAGTGCGCGTCGGTGAACCAGACCTTCTCGAAGTCGTGGCCGAGCTGCTTGAGCGGCGAGCCGTGCCAGGTCTGCAGGACGATCTGGCCGGGCCGGCGGACGAAGAAGTCCGGCAGGTGGGCGCTGGTGACCACGTACTTCGCGGTGGCCAGCGCCTCGAACCACTCCGGGCTCCAGAGCCGGACGGAGCCCGCCGACTGCGGCAGGTCCGCCTGCAGGTCGTCGGTGCCCCACAGGTGCTCCAGCGGCAGGCCGCGGCGCACCAGCTCCTCGTGGATCGCCCGCGGCGAGTCCGCGTAGAGGCCGCCGAGCGCGACGTTGTAGAGCACGGTGTCGCGCAGCGGCAGCCGGCGGGCGGCCGGGTAGTCGACCGTCCGCAGCTGGCGCTGGCGCCAGCCGCTGCGCTCTTCCGGAAGCAGTATGTTCTCCGCCTCCAGCTGCAGGCCGTCGTGGTGGCGGCGCTCCAGCACGATCCGCTTGCCGCGGGCCTCCGCCTCCAGCGGCAGCGAGTCCCAGCACTCGGGCGCGATCAGCACGTAGGAGGCCATGTCCGGGTGGAAGGCGGCGCCGACCGGGCGGAACGAGACGTTCCAACCGCCCTGGGCCAGCGGCACGTTGCCCGCGAAGGACGCGGTCGGCACGGCCGGCAGCGCGGTGCGGAAGCGGCCGTCGGCGATCTCCACCGGGTAGATGTGCTGCTCCTCGCCCCAGTGGTGGCGGACCACCAGCTCCCAGCGGTGGGTGCCGGGCAGCGGGAAGGTGCCGCTGAGCAGGAAGCCGTCCACGCCGCGCGCGGTGACCTCGTGCACTATCGGCTGCAGCAGCTGGTCCAGGAACTGCAGGTAGCCGCCGGGGGAGGGCTTGGTGTAGAGGGCGCGCCGCTGCTCCGGCGCGGCGTCCGCGTTGAGGACCAGGTTGAGCTGCTCCGGCGCGTTGCGGTCGTCCCAGGCGAGCGGCACGACGGTGCCGTCGGCCAGCACCAGGCTGGTGTCCCAGCGGTCGCGGGCGCGCTCCACGGCGATCGGGTCCAGCTCGGCCCAGCTCTCGCGGACCTCGGTCAGCTCGGAGGCCGGGAAGGAGGCGCGGAACGGCTGCAGGCTGCCGACCGGGGTGCCCGCGGAGACCGGGAAGAACAGCTCGCGCTCGGACTCGACGTGGGTCATCCGCAGCCGGGCCCCGGCCAGCCGGACGCCGGAGCGGGCCGCGCCGGCCACCTCCACGTTGTCGCCCTGCGCGGCGAGCCCGGTCACCCGCACCCGCACGTTCTCCACCCGCAGGTAGACGCTGCCGTCGCGGACGAACGGCACGATCCGCACGTCCGGCTCGACCCAGTGCGAGGGGAGGTAGATCGCGCTGTCGGCCCAGCCGGCCCAGATCCGGCCCTTGTAGACGCCGCCCTTGCCGGCGCCGGCGACCAGGACGCGCCAGTTGCCGTCCTTCCACTGGCCGCGGTGCTTGAGCTTCTCCGGGTCGACGGCGACGGTGAAGCCGGCCCAGTCGCAGTTGTAGAGGTCGTGGTGGTTGGTGGCGGTGGCCTCGGGGCTGTACACGGTCTTCATCGGCACGGCGATGACCCGGCGGCCCTTGGCCTCGCGCAGCACCAGCGTGCGGACCATGTCGTGCTTGTTGGCCGCGCCCAGCTGCTCCGGGTACGCGTGGCCGGTCAGCCGCAGCCGGCCGCCCTCCCAGCGCGACTCGTAGAGCCGGCTGCGGATGACGGTGGAGTTGCGCAGGCTGAGCAGGCCCGCCGGCACGCTCTTGCGGCCGCCGCGCAGGAACGGGTAGTCGGCGTACGGGCGCAGCAGGCCCTTGGCGATGACGCCGCCGTTGCTCTCGCCCTCGTACTTGATCTGCTCGACGAACTCGTCGATCCGGCCCTGCAGGGTCAGGTGGTACTTCAGGCGCAGCGGCGCGCGCAGCTTCTTGACCTGCTCCGGACCGATCGCGCGCAGCAGCCGGCTGACGCAGCGGATGTAGGCGTCCCGGTACTCCTTGTCGCCGTCCACGACGGACCAGAAGAACATCGGGATCTCCTCGACGAGGGTGTTCTCGTCGTAGGACCTCAGGTACTCGGCGAAGCGCGGCTCGGTCTGCTTCTTCAGCCAGCCGCGGACCAGCTCGACCGAGGTGACGCGGTCGATCAGGCCCTTGGGGTTGGTGCGCATCTGGGTGATCGACATCTCGCCGACCTCGCGCTCGCGCCAGTGGTAGATCGGCTCGGAGAGCACGTCCACGCTCTTGGCGAGGTAGTGGTGCGGCACGCTGACCGGGGCGTCCTCGTACAGGATGCCCTCGGGGTAGAGGATGCCGGCCGCGTCGAAGAAGGAGCGGCGGTACACCTTGTTCCACGCGGTGCGGTCGGTGACCAGCGACGGGATCTCGGTGATGTGGGTCTTGAGCACGGTCTTGGCGAACGGGCGGCTGTGGCCGCCGGACTGGTAGTAGCCGATCGCGCGGAACCGCAGCACATTGCCGGTGGCGAAGTCCGAGCCGGTCTCGTCCAGCGTGTTGATCATCAGCTCGTACGCGCTGGGCGGCATCGAGTCGTCGCTGTCGACGAAGCAGAGGAACTCGGAGTCCGGGTCGATGTGCCGGATGCCGGTGTTGCGGGCCGCGCCGAGGCCCTTGTTGACCTGGCGGACCAGCCGGAACCGGGAGTCCTTGGCGGCGTACGCCTCGGCGAGGGCCGCACTGGTGTCCTTCGAACCGTCGTCGACCATGACGCACTCGAAGTCCGTGAAGGTCTGGGCGGCGATCGAGTCGAGGCACTCCACGAGGTAGCGCTCGACGTTGTAGATCGGGACGACGATGGAGAGGCGGGGAGCCATCGGCTACGCAGGCCTTTCTCTGGAGGAGCGTGGCAGCCCGGTTCGGGGTCTGACCGCACTTTGATCGGTGCGTACGTGCCTGTTGATCCTACCGTCCGGCCCAAGGACCCCCGGGGCCCCCGGTCCGCCCTCCCCACTACCCTGGGGCCATGCCCCGCTTCAGTGTGATCGTCCCGGTCTACGGCGTCGAGGACTACCTTCCCGAATGCCTCGCCTCGGTGCTCGGCCAGGACGGCCCGGACTTCGAGCTGATCGCGGTGGACGACCGCTCCCCGGACGGCTGCGGAGCCCTGCTGGACGAGGCCGCCGCCCGCGACTCCCGGGTGCGGGTGCTGCACCTGGCGGAGAACGTCGGCCTCGGCCGGGCCCGCAACGCCGGCCTGGAGGTCGCCACCGGCGACTACGTGGTCTTCCTGGACAGCGACGACACCCTGACCCCCGGTCTGCTCAAGGCGGTGGACGACCGGCTCGCGGCCGGCGGCGACCCGGACGTGCTGGTCTACGACTACGCCCGCACCTACGCCGACGGCCGGATCGTCCGGGCCGCCTCGGCCAAGGTCTTCGGCGCCCCCTCCCGGGACGTCTTCGACCTCGCCGACCGCCCCGACCTGCTCGAACTGCTCCAGGTGGTCTGGAACAAGGCCTACCGCCGCGACTTCGTCACCGCCCAGGGCCTGACCTTCCCGGCCGGCTACTACGAGGACACCCCCTGGACGTACCCGGCGCTGCTCGCCGCCCGGAGCATCACCCTGCTCGACCGGGTCGGCGTCCACTACCGCCAGCGCCAGGAGGGCGGCAACATCCTGGCCACCGCCGGCCGCAAGCACTTCGACGTCTTCGGCCAGTACGACCTGGTCTTCGCGTTCCTGGACGGCCGCCCCGACCTGGACCGCTGGCGCCCGGTGGTCTACGGCCGGATGCTGCACCACCTCAACACCGTGGTCTCCCGGCCGGGCCGGGTCCCGCCCGGCGACCGCCGGGAGTTCTTCCGCCGCGCCGCCGAGCACTGCGCCCGGCTGCGCCCGGCCGGCTACCGGCCGGGCGGCGGGATGGCCGGGCTGCGCACCGAACTGCTCGGCCACGGCCGGTACACCGCCTACCAGGCGGTCCGGGCGCTGGCCCGGGCCCGGCGGATGGTCCGCCGCTGAGCACGTCCGGCCGAGCCTGACGGCCGTTCGGGGGACGTGCGGGTATAACCGGACGGTGGACTTCCTGACCCGTCTTCCGGTGATCGGCCCGCTCGTCTCGCGGGTGCTGCGCAGCCGCCCGTACCGCGCCTACCAGCACTTCGCCGCACTGCGCGGCAACCGGCTGGCCGGCGCGGTCACCTTCTTCGGTTTCCTCGCGCTCTTCCCGCTGCTGACGGTCGCACTGGCGATCGCCGTCGCGACCCTCAGCGACAGCCGGGTCGAGGACATCCAGCACCGGATCTCCGACCAGCTGCCCGGCATCTCGGACGCCCTGAACCTGCCCTCGCTGGTGGCCAACGCCGGCGCGGTCGGCCTGGTCAGCGGGGTGCTGCTGGTGCTGTCCGGGCTCGGCTGGGTGGACACCATGCGGACCTCGATCCGGGACCTGTGGCAGCTGCCCGACGAGGAGGGCAACCCGCTGCTGCGCAAGGCCTGGGACTTCGTGGTGCTCGGCGGCCTGGGCGTGGTCTCGCTGGTCTCGCTCGGCGCCTCGGCCGCCGGCACCACGCTGGCGGGCCGGATCGCCGACTGGATGGGCCTGGGCTCCGCCGGCTACCTGCTCACCGCGGCCGGCCTGCTGATCGCGGTGGGTTCGGACATGCTGCTCTTCGCCTACCTGCTGGCGCCGTTCCCGCGGATCGGCCACCAGCGCCGGCGGGACGTCCTGCAGGCCGCGCTGATCGGCGCGGTCGGCTTCGAGCTGCTGAAGATCCTGCTCTCCTCGTACCTCGGCTCGGTCGCCGGGCGGAGCCTCTACGGCGCCTTCGGGGTGCCGGTGGCGCTGCTGCTCTGGATCAACTTCGTCTGCCGGCTGCTGATGTACTGCGTGGCCTGGACCGCCACCGCCGATCCGGCGGCCGCCCGGAACCGGGCCCGGGAGCGCGCCCGGGCCCTGGTCGAGGCCGCCGACGAGGAGGCCGCCGAGGCGGCCGGCGGGGAGTCCGCCGCACCGTCCCGGGACACCGCGCGGCCGAAGGAGTAGCTCACCCGCCGGCGCGCCGCCGGCTGAGCAGCAGCAGGACGCCCGCGCCGCCGGCCGCCAGGGCCAGCCCGACGGCGACCCAGCCGGCCGGCCCGAGCTCGCCGCCGCCCCCGTCCGCGCGGGCGGCGGCCGGGGCCGGAGCGGCCGGTTCGGCGGCGCTCGGCGCGGGGTGCGGCGGCGGGGCGGGCGCCCCGGCGGTGCCGCCGGCCTGGCCGGTCGGCGCCGGCGCGAGGACCTCGCCCTCCTCGACCAGCTTCCCGACCGGGGTGACCTTGCCGGCGGCCGCGAAGCCCCAGTCCAGCAGCGCGGCCGTCTCGTCGTACACCTTCTGATAGCTGGACGGGTGCATGACCGTCACCAGCAGGGTCCGCCCGCCGCGTTCGGCGGCGCCGACGAAGGTGGAGCCGGCGTTGGTGGTGAAACCGTTCTTCACCCCGATCAGGCCGGGGTACTTGCCGAGCAGCCGGTCGGTGTTGGCGATCCCGAAGCTGCCGCGCTGCCCGGTGTTCTTGTCCACCGCGCCCGGGAACATCGCGTCGCGGGTCGCGCAGTACATCCGGAAGTCCGGGTTGCGCAGCCCCGCCCGGGCGAACAGCGTGAGGTCGTACGCCGAGGAGACCTGGCCGTCGGAGTCGTAGCCGTCCGGCGAGACCACCTTGGTGTCCCGGGCCTGGAGCGCCTCGGCCCGCGCCTGCATCTCGGTGACGGTCCGCTGCAGCCCGCCGTTCATGTGCGAGAGGACGTGCACCGCGTCGTTGCCGGAGCTGAGGAACACCCCGCGCCAGAGGTCCTCGACCTTGTAGTCCAGGTCCTCCTTGATGCCGACCAGGCTGCTGCCCGCGCCGATCCCCTGGATCTCCTCGGGCGCCACCTTGTGCACCGTCTCGCGGTCGAACTTGGGCAGCACGGTGTCCGCGAACAGGATCTTCAGGGTGGACGCCGGGGCGAGCCGCAGATGCGCGTTGCTGCTCGCCAGCACCTCTCCTGACGCCGCGTCGGCCACGATCCAGGACTGCCCGGTGAGGTCCCCCGGCAGCGCGGGGGCGCCCGCCAGCGGGCTCACCTGGGCCCCCGGGAGCCCCAGCCGCTCCCCGCCGACCACCACCGGCGGTGGCGGCGGCTCGGCCGGGGCCGCGACGGCCGCCGGGGCGGCGATCAGGAACGGGAGTGCCGCGACGGGCGCGGCGAGCAGACGTGCGAGCTTCGAGCGAGTGGGCACCACCAGACGGTACCCAGTCGGCGCCCCCGCCGTCCGCCCCTTGCCCCGCCGGACCGCAAGGAGGACCCCACCGTACGCCGAACGGACGCCCCCGCATACTGGGAGGGCACACCGTCTTCACCTCCCCGCCGCACCGAGGACCACCCATGAAGCTCAGCCGCCGCACCTCCTGGTTCCTGACCGCCTTCGGCGTCTGGTCCATGATCATCTGGACCACCTTCGTCAAGAACCTCTGGAAGGACTCCGGCGGCCAGGCCTTCACCGGCGGCGACCACTCCCAGCCCACCGCCTTCTTCTGGGTGCACCTCCTGCTCGCCGTGACCTCCTTCGCCCTCGGTGTCGCGATCGGCGCCATCGGCGTCCGGGGCCTGCGCGCGACGCGGCGGGAAACCGCCGCCGGCTGACGCGTTTTACCTGGTTGCCGGGGTGCGGGGCGCCCTGGAAGGATCCCTGTCGATCGACCGCGATCGAATCTTCATTCGATCGCGTTGACGACACAGGGGGTTACTTCGTGAAGCCTGTCCACCTCCGCCGGCTCGGCGGCGCCGTCGCCGTCGCGCTGACGGCCGGCCTGTTCGCCGCACCGGCCGCCGTCGCTGACGGTACCGGCCCGCGGGTCACCGGGACCACCGCCTCCCCGCAGCCCCGCGACCTCTCCGCGGGCACCGCCGGGGACGCCTGCGACGAGACCACCGCGCCCGGCTGGATCGGCCTGACCTCCGGCGGTCCCACGCTGCGCGCGGACGTCGCCTCGGACGTCTACGGTCCTCTCTCCGCCGCCTTCTCGGTGCGCGACCTGACCACCGGCACCGCCGCCTTCGACGGCACCGGTCAGGCCTACGGCGGCACCGCGACCACCACCGTCCCCGGCCTCGCTGACGGCCACGCGTACGCGTGGAACGCCCGCGCCCTCCAGGGCACCGAGACCTCCGCGGCCTCCCCGGACTGCCACTTCAAGCTGGACCTGAGCAGCCCCCAGGCCATCGTCTCCTCCACCGACTTCCCGCCCTCGGGATCGGGTCAGACGTCGACCAAGTACGCGGGCCAGACCGGCGCTTTCGTCGTCGGCGGCACCGACCCGGTTCCGGCCGGCGGCGAGGCCTCGGGCATCGCCTGCTTCCTGTACGCCTTCGACGCCTACCGGCTGGGCAGCGGCTGCGCCGCCGACAGCGTGAAGCCCGGCCCGGACGGCAGCGCCACCATCCGCGCCAAGGTGCGCCAATGGGGCACCAACACGCTCTGGGTCGTCGCGGTGGACAACGCGGGCAACCAGAGCTCCAGGGTCGGCTACACCTTCTACGCCCCGTCCAACCCCAACCCGCCGAGCGCGCCGGGCGACGTGGACGGGGACGGTGTCGTGGACATCCTGCTGCCGGACGCGCAGGGCAACCTGCAGTACATCAGCGCCTCGGCGAACGACACCACGCCGAACTGGACCGTCCGGGCACTGGCCGCGCCGAACGCGCAGCGCAACTGGACGCCGCTCCAGGTCGCCCACCGCGGCTGGGACTCCTCCGCCCACGCGCCGATGGACGACCTGTTCATCCACGAGCCGGGCAGCGGCTGGCTGAGCATGTACCGGAACTCCGACTACGGGGCGTTCGAGAGCTACACCACCGGGGCGAACCGGCCGGAGGAGTGCGAGGACGCCACCGGGGCCGTCGTCCCCTGTCCGGCGGACTTCGCGGCCAACTGGTCGAAGGCGGACCAACTGCTCGCATTCGGGCCGCTGGGCGACGGTCCGGAGCCCTCGCTGCTCACCCTGGAGGGCGGTGACCTCTGGCTGCACACCGGCGACTTCGCGTACTCCTTCGACCTGCGGAGCCGCAAGCTCACCACCGGCGGCTCCTGGACCGGCTACGACCTGGTCGCCCCCGGCCGCGACGGCGCCGGCAACCTCGCCCTGTGGGCGCGCGAGCGGGCCACCGGCGCGCTGCACGCGTACGCGATCCCCAGGCTCGCGAACGGCACGTTCGACTTCGCCGCCCTCGCCGACCCGACGGCGGGTGTGGTCGCCACCGGCTTCACCGTGGACGCCTACCCGGTGCTCGGCAGCTCCGGTGACGGCGACGGCGACACGGTGCCCGACCTCTGGGCCGTCACCGCCGACCGGCACCTGCTGACCTACCGGGGCCTCGCCGACCCCAAGGACCTCGGCGTCCTGAACTGAGCAAGCCCGAAAGCCCCCGTCCGGAACGGACGGGGGCTTTCGTCGTGCGGGACCGCTCCGGGATCAGAAGCGGCGGGTGACCAGCGCCCGCTTCACTTCCTGGATCGCCTTGGTGACCTCGATGCCACGCGGGCAGGCCTCCGAGCAGTTGAAGGTGGTCCGGCAGCGCCAGACGCCCTCACGGTCGTTCAGGATCTCCAGCCGCTGCTCCGCACCCTCGTCGCGCGAGTCGAAGATGAAGCGGTGCGCGTTGACGATCGCGGCCGGGCCGAAGTACTGGCCGTCGTTCCAGAACACCGGGCAGGACGACGTGCACGCGGCGCACAGGATGCACTTGGTGGTGTCGTCGAACCGCTCGCGGTCCTCGGCGGACTGCAGGCGCTCGCGGGTCGGCTCGTTCCCCTTGGTGATGAGGAACGGCATGACGTCCTTGTACGCCTGGAAGAACGGGTCCATGTCCACGACCAGGTCCTTGAGGACCGTCAGGCCCTTGATGGCCTCGATCGTGATCGGCTTCTCCGGGTTGACGTCCTTGATCAGGGTCTTGCACGCCAGCCGGTTGCGGCCGTTGATCCGCATGGCGTCGGAGCCGCAGATGCCGTGCGCGCAGGAACGGCGGTAGGTGAGGGTGCCGTCCTGCTCCCACTTGATCGTGTTGAGCGCGTCCAGGACGCGCTCCTTCGGGTCCATCTCCAGCTGGTAGTCGACCCACACCGGCTCCGGGTGCTCCTCCGGGTTGAACCGGCGGATCCGGAAGGTGACGGTGATCAGCTTGGTGCCACCGGCCTCGACCGCGTCCAGAGCGGCCGAGTGCTTCTCCACGGTCGGAGTGCTCATCAGTACTTACGCTCCATCGGCTGGTAGCGGGTCTGCACGACCGGCTTGTAGTCAAGGCGGATGGAGGTGCTGCCGTCCTCGGCGACCTCCTGGTACGCCATGGTGTGCTGCATGAACTTCACGTCGTCACGGGTCGGGAAGTCCTCGCGGTAGTGACCGCCGCGCGACTCCTCGCGGGCCAGCGCGGAGACCGCCAGGACCTCGGCCAGGTCGAGCAGGTTGCCCAGCTCGATGGCCTCCAGCAGGTCCGTGTTGTAACGGAAGCCCTTGTCCTGGATGGAGACGTTCTTGTAGCGCTCCTTCAGCGCGGCGACGTCCTCGACGGCCTGCTTCAGGGTGGCGCCGGTGCGGTACACCATCGCGTTGGTGTCCATGCTCTCCTGCAGCTCCTTGCGGATCTGCGCCACGGACTCGGTGCCGGTGGCCTCGCGCAGGCCGTCGACCATGTTCTGGACCAGCTGCTCGGGGTTCTCCGGCAGCGGCACGAACTCGTTCGCCTCGGCGAACCCGGCGGCGGCGATGCCGGCGCGGCGGCCGAACACGTTGATGTCCAGCAGCGAGTTGGTGCCCAGGCGGTTGGCGCCGTGCACGGACACGCAGGCGACCTCGCCGGCCGCGTACAGGCCCGGGACGACGTCGGTGTTGTTGCGCAGCACCTCACCCTCGACGTTGGTCGGGATGCCGCCCATGGCGTAGTGCGCGGTGGGCTGGATCGGGATCGGGTCCGTGTAGGGCTCGATGCCGAGGTAGGTGCGGGCGAACTCGGTGATGTCCGGGAGCTTGGCGTCCAGCTGCTCCGGCGGCAGGTGGGTCAGGTCCAGGTAGACGTGGTCGCCGTCCGGACCGCAGCCGCGGCCCTCGCGGATCTCGGTGTAGATCGCGCGGGAGCAGACGTCACGGGACGCGAGGTCCTTCATGACGGGGGCGTAGCGCTCCATGAAGCGCTCGCCGTCCTTGTTGCGCAGGATGCCGCCCTCGCCGCGGGCGCCCTCGGTGAGCAGGATGCCCATGCGCCAGATGCCCGTCGGGTGGAACTGGAAGAACTCCATGTCCTCCAGCGGCAGGCCGCGGCGGTAGGCCACCGCCTGGCCGTCACCGGTGAGGGTGTGGGCGTTCGAGGAGACCTTGAACATCTTGCCGGTGCCGCCGGAGGCGAACACGACGGCCTTGGCCTGGAAGACGTGGATCTCGCCGGTGGCCAGCTCGTAGGCGACGACGCCGGCCGTGCGGCCCTCGTTGATCAGCAGGTCGAGGACGTAGAACTCGTTGAAGAACTCGACGCCGTGCTTGACGCAGTTCTGGAACAGCGTCTGCAGGATCATGTGGCCGGTGCGGTCGGCCGCGTAGCAGGAACGGCGGACCGGGGCCTCGCCGTGGTTGCGGGAGTGACCGCCGAAGCGGCGCTGGTCGATCCGGCCCGCCTCGGTGCGGGAGAAGGGCAGGCCCATCTTCTCCAGGTCGAGGACGGCGTCGATGGCCTCCTTGCACATGATCTCGGCGGCGTCCTGGTCGACCAGGTAGTCACCACCCTTGACCGTGTCGAAGGTGTGCCACTCCCAGTTGTCCTCCTCGACGTTGGCGAGGGCGGCGCACATGCCGCCCTGGGCCGCGCCGGTGTGGGACCGGGTGGGGTAGAGCTTGGTCAGGACGGCGGTGCGGCTGCGCTGCGTCGACTCGATGGCGGCGCGCATGCCGGCACCGCCGGCGCCGACGATGACGGTGTCGTACTGGTGAATCTGCATGGGGGTTCTAACTCGCCTCTGGCCTCTGCCGATGTCCGATTGGATGCTGTCGGCTCAGATGTTGGGGTCGAAGGTGAAGATCACCAGGGTGCCGAGCAGCACGGTGAAGACCGTGGCGGTACCCATGAGGCCCTTCAGCCAGAGCCGGGTGGAGTCCTTCTCGGCGTAGTCGTTGATCACCTGGCGCATGCCGTTGGCGCCGTGCAGCATGGCCAGCCAGAGCATGGTGAGGTCCCAGACCTGCCAGAACGGCGAGGCCCAGCGGCCGGCCACGAAGGCGAAGCCGATCTTGGAGACGCCGCCGTCGAGCACCAGCATGATCAGCAGGTGGCCGAGGATCAGCACCACCAGGACGATGCCGGACAGGCGCATGAACAGCCACGCCAGCATCTCGAAGTTGGTGCGGGTGCGGCGGGGGGTCTTCTTGGTCCGCTGGCGGGCCGGCTCGATCACGAAGGCGTCGGCCGGGTTTCCGGTGCCGAGGCCCTTGCCGGTGTGCGCCTGCGCGGAGGGGACCACCACAGCGTCGGAGATTTCCGTGGACATGTCTCAGATCACTTCCCGAACCAGGAGGTCAGCGTGTGCTGCAGGATCGGGTAGAAGGCGCCGGCCATGAGGACGACCCAGACTCCGACCACGGACCAGAGCATCTGCTTCTGGTACTTCGGGCCCTTCGACCAGAAGTCGACGGCGACGACGCGCAGGCCGTTGAGGGCGTGGAACAGGATGGCGGCCACCAGGCCGTACTCCATCAGGTTCACGAGCGGCGTCTTGTACGTCTGGATGACGGTGTCGTACGCCTCGGGCGACACCCGCACCAGGGCGGTGTCCAGGACATGGGCGAACAGGAAGAAGAAGATGAGGACGCCGGTGACTCGATGAGCCACCCAGCTCCACATGCCTTCCCGGCCGCGGTACAGCGTTCCAGCCGGCACGGAAAAACCCTCCGGAAGCGATTGGGGGCTCGGCCGGCTTCGGTGTCGGTCAGCCCGGCCGGGTACGGTCCACCGGCCGCGAGCATCCTATCGACGCGTTGTCGGGAACCGCCTCCGGGGGCCCGAGGTGTGATCAAACAGGCACTTCTGGCCTAGCTGGGCGGGAACCGGAGAGTGATTTGCGACGGAGAGTGACGATTCCGTTGCGTGAAGTCGCGCTACCGTGGGCGACCCCGTCCGCGCCGACACCCCGCCGAGGCCCCCGTGCCGCATCCCGCTCCGCGCCCGCCCCGCCCCCTGCTGCTGTCCGCCGTCCTGCTGCTCGCCGCGGGCTGCGCCGCCCCGGCGGGCGGCTCGGCCGACCGGGCGCCCTCCGGCGCCCCGCCCCGCGAGCTGTCCGCCGCCGAGCTGAGGGCCGCCGCGGTGACCGACGCCGACCTCGGCCCCGGCTTCACCGTGACGGTGATCGTCCCCGGTCACGGCGAGAGCGGCCCGAGCGGCGGTCGGGAGGCCGCCGACAAGCCGGCCTGCCAGCCGCTGCTGGACGCGGTGGCCCCGGCGTCGGCCGCCGGCCGGTCGGGCGTGTCGGCCTCCGCCGGGCCGGTCCCGGCGGTGCCGTACGCGGAGACCGGTCTGAGCGTGGCGCCGGCCGCCGACCCGGCGGGCAGCCTCTACGGCGGGCTGCTCGGCTACCGGGGCGACCGGGCAGCCCGGCTGCTGACCGAGCTGGAGGGGCTGTTCGGCCCGTGCGCGGAGTTCACCTCGACGGCGCCGCCGCCCCCGGCGGAAAAGGGCCGGGGCGCGACCCGCACCACGCACCGGCTGAGCCGCGACGACACGCCCACGCCCGGGGGAGCCGACGCGGCGACGGGTTTCACCCTGACGAATGAATCGGGTTCGGTGGTGCTCGCCCAGCGCGCCGTCCTGACGCGGGTCGGTCCGGCGCTGGTGGTGTTCAGCACGGTGGGCGTCGGCGCCGAGCCGGCCCCTGCGCCGGACGAGCGGGTCGTCCGGCGGCAGGTGGCCAAGCTGAGCGCGGCCCAGCGGGGCTGAGCGCCCCGCGGGGTCAGCGGGCCCCGGCCCCCGAATGGGTGGCGACCAGGTGCTCCAGCCGGGTGAGGGCGATCCGGCGCAGCTCGTCGGCGGCGACCAGACGCTCCTCGTCGGGATCGTTGGCGAGACGGGTGCGGATGGAGCCGAGGACGGTGTCGAGCATCTCCTCGGGGTCGATGCCCTCCAGGCAGACCACGAAGACGTGGCCGAACCGGGCCTCGTACGCCGCGTGGGCCGCCCGCAACGCGGTGTGCGCCGCCTGGCTGCCGGGCGCGCGCATGCCGAGGAGCGGCTGCGGCATCCAGCTCTCGTCCGCCAGCGCCTCGGCCAGGTCGGCCGGACGCAGGTCGTACGAGGCCTCGCTGGCGGCGGCGCGCAGGGACTCTATGTCGGGGTAGGGCCGGTGCGCGGTGAGCCGCAGGGCCCACCGGTGGCTGCCGCAGCAGGCCAGCAGGGCCTCCTCCGCGGCTCCGGCGTCGGCCTCGTTGAATCGGTGCAACCCGAGGAGGGTCGGCTCGTCCCGGGGATCGAGCCTCGGTGACGGGATGTCGCTGGCCAGCGGGTCCTCCTCGTGAGGGCGGGAAGGTGCCGGTGAAGGGGGCGAGTGGAGTGTGGGGTGAAGCGGCGGTGAAGCCGGCTGAAGGATGAGGCTGCGGAATGGCGTCCAATGCCCGTCCGGCTGTGGCTCAAAGGTAGTTGAGCGCTCATCAGTTGGGGAGGGCGCGCGCGGATTTCATCCGAACGAGCTATCAAGTTGTGACGTTGACACCTCGGCGTCAGCGCCCTCCCCGTCTTCGCGACTACGGCGCGCGACGCGTCACTCGCACTTCGTCCCGGCGGCCGGCAGCGTGCCCTCGGTGAGGTAGGCGGCGTAGGCGGCGTCGATGCAGCCGTTGCCCTGGCCGAAAGCGCCGTGGCCCTCGCCCACCCGGGTCAGCAGCGTCGCGTTGGCGAAGCCCTTGGCCAGCGACTCGGCGGCGGCGTACGGGGTGGCCGGGTCGCCGGTGGTGCCGACGACCAGGATCGGCGCGGCGCCCTCGGCCCGGACGGTGTGCGGCTTCTCGGGGGTCTTGAAGGGCCAGTTGACGCAGGAGCCCTCGCTGAAGTCCTCGACGGTGACGCCCTTGGCGAGCAGCGGGGCCTCGGTCTGGAGCTTCTGCACGGCCTGCTGGGCCTGCTCCGGGGTGGGGGCCGGGGAGGCGCCGTCGGCGCAGCGGATCGCGACCAGGGCCTCCGACTCGGGGGAGTAGTGGCCCTTCTCGTCCCGGCCGTTGTACATGTCGGCGAAGCCGAGCAGGCCGTCGCCCTGGTTGGCCTTCATCGCCAGCATCAGCGACATCCGCAGGTACTGCCACATGGTCTTCTCGTCGCCGTACAGCAGGGCGGTGACGCCGGTCCAGCCCAGGTCGCTGCCGACCTTGCGGCCGTCCTTGGTGGGCAGCGGCTTGTCGCGCAGCCCGTCGAGGAAGTCGGCGGCCTTCTTGGCGGCCTTCTCCTTGCTCTTGCCGAGCGGGCACTCGTCGGGGTGGTTCTCGACGCAGTCGACGGCGAAGCGCTCGAAGGACTTCTCGAAGCCGATGATCTGGCTGAGGCTGGTGTCCAGTCCCTGCGCGGCGGGGTCGACGGCGGCGTCGAGGATCAGCCGGCCGACGTTCTTCGGGAACTCCTCGGCGTAGAGCGCGCCGAGGTAGGTGCCGTAGGAGATGCCGAGGTAGTTGAGCTTCTGGTCGCCGACGGCGGCGCGCAGCACGTCCAGGTCGCGGGCGGTGTTGCGGGTGCCGACGAAGGGCAGCAGCTTGCCGGACTTGGCCTGGCAGGCGGCGATGAAGTCGGCGGCGTGCTTCTCCGACAGGGCCTTCGCCTCGGCCTGGTCGAGCGGGCCGTCCTCGGCGTTGAGCGCGTCACGCTGCTTGTCGTCCAGGCAGGCGACCGGGGAGCTCTCGCCGGTCCCGCGCGGGTCGAAGCCGACCACGTCGAAGCGGTTGTGCAGGGTGCCCTCGAACTGCGTCTCGCCGTACTTGACGGTCTCCACGCCGGAGGCGCCGGGGCCGCCGGGGTTGATGATCAGCGAGCCGAGCTTCTGGTCCTGCTTGGCGGCGGGGTTCTTGATCAGCGCGAGGTCGATCGCCTCGCCCGACGGGTTGGTGTAGTCGAGCGGGACACGCAGCTTGCCGCACTTCATCAGCGAGATGTCGATCTTCTGCTCGGCGGCCTTGGCGTCCGGCGGGCAGGCGGCCCAGGTGATCTGCTGGCCGTAGAACGGCTTGAGCGCCGGGTCGTCGGCGCCGGTGGGCTTGACCGTCGGGGTGGGCGTGGGCGTCGCGGTCGGGGTGGCGGCGGTCTCGGCGACGGCGCTCGACGGTGCGGAAGCGGCCTGGTCCTGGGCCGGCTTCTTGTCTCCTCCGCAGGCGGTCGCGAGGAGCAGGCTGCCGGCCGCGAAAGCGGCCAGCAGAAGGCGCGGGCGGGTGGCCCGGTGAGTGTTCATCGCACGTATGTACCACTCGGGGGTGACAGTTCGGATACTGACCCCCTGTCGGGGCACCGCCCGCGCCCTGCCGGTACCTCAGAGCTCCCGGTGCACCTTGTGGTTGGCGGCCTGTGCGCGCGGGCGGACCACCAGCAGGTCGATGTTGACGTGCGACGGCCGGGTGACCGCCCAGGCGACGGTGTCGGCGATGTCCTCGGACGTCAGCGGTTCGGCGACGCCCGCGTACACGGCGGCGGCCTTCTCCTCGTCGCCGCGGAACCGGGTCACCGCGAAGCCCTCGGACTTCACCATGCCCGGGGCGATCTCGATCACCCGGATCGGCTCCCCGCACAGCTCCAGCCGGAGCGTCGCGGCGATGGTGTGCGCCGCGTGCTTGGCCGCCACGTAGCCGCCGCCACCCTCGTACGCGGCCAGCGCGGCGGTCGAGGACATCACCAGGACGGTGCCGTCGCCGCTCGCCCGCAGGGCCGGCAGCAGCGCCTGGGTCATGTGCAGCACGCCCAGCACGTTGACCTGGTACATGGCCAGCCAGTCGGCCGGGTCGCCGGTCTCGACGCTCTCCGCGCCGATCGCCCCGCCGGCGTTGTTCACCAGCACGTCCACCCGGCCGAGCTGCGCGGCGAAGGCGTCCACCGCGGCCCGGTCGGTGACGTCCAGGGAGTACGCGCGGCCGCCGGTCTCCTTCGCCAGCGCCTCGATCCGCTCGGTCCGGCGGGCGGTCAGCACCACGTCGAAGCCCTCGGCCGCGAGCCGGCGGGCGGTCGCCGCGCCGATCCCGCTGCTCGCACCGGTGACGACGGCCACCTTCTGCTCGGTCATTGCCACTCCTGAGATATGCCGGTCGGTTCAGCCGATCATCTCAAGGCCTTCGGCGCTACATTGCGAAAAGGAGTGGACCCGACCGCCGACCCCCGCGGAGGACCCCATGACCGCCGAACCGTCCGAGGTGCCGCCCGGCGAACCGCGCCGCACCGAGTCCGGCCTCCCGTTCGCGCCGGTGTACGGCCCCGAGGCCCTGGCCGGCTGGGACCCGGACGAGCGGCTGGGCCGCCCGGGGGAGTACCCGTTCACCCGGGGGATCCACCCGACCATGTACACCGGCCGGCCGTGGACCATGCGCCAGTACGCCGGCTTCGGCACCGCCGCCGAGTCCAACGCCCGCTACCGGCGGCTGATCGCCGGCGGCTCCACCGGCCTCTCGGTCGCCTTCGACCTGCCCACCCAGATGGGCTACGACTCGGACGCCCCGCTCGCCGCCGGCGAGGTCGGCAAGGTCGGGGTGGCGATCGACAGCGTGGAGGACATGGCCGAGCTGTTCGCCGGCATCCCGCTCGGCGAGGTCTCCACCTCGATGACCATCAACGCCCCGGCCGCCGTGCTGCTGCTGCTCTACCAGCTGGTCGGCGAGGCCCAGGGCGTCCCGCCGGCCCGGCTCACCGGCACGGTGCAGAACGACGTGCTGAAGGAGTACATCGCCCGCGGCACCTACATCTTCCCGCCGCAGCCCTCGCTGCGGCTGGTCGCCGACCTCTTCCGGTACTGCCGGGCCGAGGTCCCGCGCTGGAACACCATCTCGATCTCCGGCTACCACATGGCCGAGGCCGGGGCCACGCCCGCGCAGGAGATCGCCTTCACCCTGGCCGACGGCATCGCGTACGTGCGCGCCGCGCTGGCCGCCGGGCTGGCGGTGGACGACTTCGCGCCCCGGCTCTCCTTCTTCTTCGTGGCCCGCAGCACCCTGCTGGAGGAGGTCGCCAAGTTCCGCGCCGCCCGCCGGATCTGGGCCCGGGTGATGCGCGAGGAGTTCGGCGCCCGGGACCCGCGCTCGCTGCGGCTGCGCTTCCACACCCAGACCGCGGGCGTCCAGCTCACCGCCCAGCAGCCCGAGGTGAACCTGGTCCGGGTCGCGGTGCAGGCGCTCGCGGCGGTGCTCGGCGGCACCCAGTCGCTGCACACCAACTCCTTCGACGAGGCGCTGGCGCTGCCCACCGAGAAGGCCGCCCGGCTCGCCCTGCGCACCCAGCAGGTGCTCGCCCACGAGACCGATGTGACCGCCACCGTCGACCCGTTCGCCGGCTCGTACGCGGTGGAGGCGCTGACCGACGAGGTGGAGGCCGCCGTGCTCGGCCTGATGGCGCGGGTCGAGGACCTGGGCGGGGCGGTGGCCGCGATCGAGGCCGGCTACCAGAAGGCGGAGATCGAGCGCAGCGCCTACCGGATCCAGCGGGAGACCGAGGCGGGCGCGCGCACCGTGGTCGGGGTCAACCGGTTCCGGCTGGAGCCGGGGGAGTTGGCCGTGGAGGAGCCGTACCGGCCGCTGCGGGTGGACCCGGCGATCGAGGCCCGGCAGGCCGGCCGGCTGGCCCGGCTGCGGGCGGCGCGGGACGGCGCCGCGGTGCGACGGGCGCTGGACGCGCTGCGCCGGGCCGCCGAGGGGCCGGAGAACGTGCTGTACCCGATGCGCGGGGCGCTGGCCGCGCGGGCCACCGTCGGCGAGGTCTGCGACGCGCTGCGCGAGGTGTGGGGCCGCCATGTCCCGGTCGAACGCTTTTGAGCCAATGTGCCGGGCGTCCGGAACCCGTACGGAGCCGTCCGGGCGGGCGTCAACCGGCCGGTGGAGTCCGCCGTGACCTTGATCGTCGATGGTCGTTGCACAGGGCAGGCACCATGGGGAAGGCGGCTGAAACAAGATGTCATACCCACCAGCGCGGCCGGTATGCGCCCATCCGGGGACTTCTTTGCGGGAAGTCGGGCCAAATCCCCCCAACAGGCCTACCCTTGTTGAGATGAACCGTCGTGAGTCCGCCCAGTCGGCCGTCACCCTCACCGCTGCCCGCCCCGCCGCCGGTCTCCGCGACCGGGTACGGGAGCTGGAGCCCGAGCTGATCGCCTTCCGGCGGGACCTGCACCGGCACCCGGAGCTGGGCCGCCAGGAGTTCCGAACCACCGGCCTGCTGCGCGACCGCCTGGTCGCCGCCGGCCTCGCCCCCCGGATCCTCCCGGGCGGCACCGGAATGCTCGTCGACATCGTTCCCGAGTCCGCCCCGCCCGGCGCGGAGTTCCTCGCCTTCCGCGCCGACATCGACGCCCTGCCGATCGACGACGCCAAGACCGACGTCCCCTACCGTTCGAGCGTCCCCGGCCGGGCCCACGCCTGCGGCCACGACGTGCACACCTCGGTGGTGCTCGGCACCGCGCTGGTGCTCGCCGAGTCGGCCCGCTCGGGCGAGCTGCGGCGCCCGGTCCGGATGGTCTTCCAGCCCGCCGAGGAGGTCATGCCCGGCGGCGCGCTGGACGTGATCGCGGCCGGCGGGATGGAGGGCGTCGGCCGGATCTTCGCCGTGCACTGCGACCCCAAGGTGGAGGTGGGCCGGGTCGGCCTGCGGGTCGGGGCGATCACCTCGGCCTGCGACCGCCTGGTGCTCCACCTGGACGGCCCCGGCGGCCACACCGCGCGTCCGCACCTGACCACCGACCTGGTCACCGCGGTCGCCCGCACCGCCGCCGAGCTGCCGGGCGCGCTGGCCCGCCGGATGGACCCCCGCTGGGGCGTCTCGCTGGTCTGGGGCCGGATCGCCGCCGGCTCCGCGCCGAACGTCATCCCGCAGCACGCGGAGCTGGAGGGCACCGTCCGCTGCCTGGAGCTGGCCGGCTGGCGGGAGGCGCCGGACCTGCTGCACGAGCTGATCGCCCGGCTCGCCGAGACCTACCGCGCGAAGTGGACGCTCGACTACCACCGGGGCGTGCCGCCGGTGGTCAACGAGGCGGTCTCGGTGGGGCTGCTGGAGGCCGGCATGACCGCGCGCTTCGGCCGGGACGGCGCCGAGGTGGTCGAGGACACCGAGCAGTCGCTCGGCGGGGAGGACTTCTCCTGGTACCTGGAGCACGCCCCCGGCGCGCTGGCCCGGCTCGGCGTGCGGGCCCCCGGTGACACCACCGTCCGCGACCTGCACCAGGGCCGCTTCGACGTGGACGAGCGCGCGATCGCGATCGGCGTGGAGCTGTTCACCGCGCTGGCGCTGGAGCCCGGCACGCTCTGACCCCGTCACCGTGCGCGGCGATCGGAACCGGACACCCGTCAAAGGTGTCCGGTTTCGCCGTGAATACACCGTTTATTCAGGGTTCCGTACACTGGGCTGCGCCAGTTCCCAGCACCGTCCGCGTACGGGAAAGGGGCGTCGGAGCGGCCGCGAGACCACGGTTTGATAACAACCCGAATGCTCCGGCGGCCCGTAACACAACCGTGTTCTACGCGCGTTACGGTGGCGTCCGACCACGCTAAACGGGTGCGTGTGAGAAGGAGAAACTCCCTTGCGCCGTTCTACTAAGCTCGCCGCGGTTGTGCTCTCGGGTTCCCTGGGCATCGCCTCGCTCGCCGCTTGCGGCGCAAAGAGCAACGACACCACCGCCTCCTCCGGCTCGTCCGAGGGCGGCCTGAAGGTCGGCATGGCCTACGACATCGGCGGCCGTGGTGACCAGTCCTTCAACGACTCCGCGGCCCGCGGCCTGGACAAGGCCAAGAGCGAGCTGGGTGTCGCGGTCACCGAGGCCGACGCCAAGACCGGTGAGGCCGAGGCCGACAAGGAGACCCGCCTCAAGAACCTGGTCTCCGCGGGCTACAACCCGATCATCGCCGTCGGCTTCGTCTACCAGGCCGCCGTCGAGAAGGTCGCCAAGGAGAACCCGGGCACCAAGTTCGCGATCATCGACTCGGCCTCCGAGACCCAACCGGCCAACGTCACCTCGCTGACCTTCTCGGAGCAGGAGGGCTCGTACCTGGCCGGTGTGGCCGCCGCCCTCAAGTCCAAGAACAAGCACGTCGGCTTCATCGGCGGTGTGCAGTCCGAGCTGATCAAGAAGTTCGAGGCCGGTTACCGCGCGGGCGTCAAGTCCGTCGACCCGAACATCCCGGTCGAGGTCACCTACCTGTCGACCCCGCCGGACTTCTCCGGCTTCGCCGCCCCCGACAAGGGCAAGGAAGCCGCGCAGGGCCAGCTCGACAAGAAGGCCGACGTCATCTACACCGCCGCCGGCTCCTCCGGCAACGGTGCCATCGAGGCCGTCGCCAACGCCGGCGCCCTGGCCATCGGCGTCGACTCCGACCAGGCCGCCCAGCCCGCCCTGGCGAAGTACAAGAACAGCATCATGACCTCGATGGTGAAGAACGTCGACAAGGCCGTCTTCGCCTACATCGAGTCCGCCAAGAAGGGCGAGGTCTTCACCGGTGTGAAGAACTTCGACCTCAAGGCCGACGGTGTCTCGCTCGCCACCACCGGCGGCAAGATCGACGACATCAAGGGCAAGCTCGACGAGGCCGCCAACGCCATCAAGAACGGCCAGACCACCGTCCCGACCGACCCGTCGAAGCTGTAAGGCTCCAGGGTTCGACCGGACGTCGCTGCCGCTGCCGCCTGCCCGGCAGCGCCATGATGGACGCAACATAGGGAGGGGCCCGGAAGGGTGCGCTCAGTGCGTACCCCCGGGCCCCGTCCCGTCCCCCCATCCTTTTCCGCTTTTGGCCCTCCAGCGCAACGACGCGCCTCCAGACCACCAGGAGACCGCCATCACCGCATCCGACCCCGCCCCGACCACGGGCGGTAACCCCAGCGCGGGGACGGCGACACCGGCCGTCGAACTGCGCGGCATCACCAAGCGCTTCCCCGGCGTCGTGGCCAACCACGACATCAACCTCACCGTCCGCACCGGCACCGTGCACGCCCTCATGGGCGAGAACGGCGCCGGCAAGTCGACGCTGATGAAGATCCTCTACGGCATGCAGAAGCCGGACGAGGGCACCATCGCGATCAACGGCGAGCAGTGCGAGTTCAACACCCCGGGTGACGCCATCGCGCGCGGCATCGGCATGGTGCACCAGCACTTCATGCTCGCCGACAACCTGACCGTCCTGGAGAACGTCGTCCTCGGCGGCGAGCACCTGTACGGCATCGGGGCCAAGGCCAAGCAGAAGATCAAGGAGATCTCCGACCAGTACGGCCTGGGCGTGCGCCCGGACGCCCTGGTCGAGGACCTCGGGGTGGCGGACCGCCAGCGCGTCGAGATCCTCAAGGTGCTCTACCGCGGGGCCAAGATCCTCATCCTCGACGAGCCCACCGCCGTGCTCGTCCCGCAGGAGGTCGACGCCCTGTTCGACAACCTGCGCGAGCTGAAGTCCGAGGGCGTCACCGTCATCTTCATCTCGCACAAGCTGCACGAGGTGCTCTCGGTGGCCGACGCGATCAGCGTCATCCGCCGCGGCACCACCGTCGGCGACGCCGACCCCGAGCGCGTCACCGCCCGCCAGCTCGCCGAGCTGATGGTCGGCGCCGAACTGCCCTCCCCGGAGAGCCGCGAGTCGACCGTCACCGCCGACGAGATGCTGCGCGTCGACGGCCTGCGGATCGCCAAGACCGACGCCGAGGGCATCGAGCGCGTCGTCCTGGACGACATCTCGCTGCGCATCCACAAGGGCGAGGTCCTCGGCATCGCCGGTGTCGAGGGCAACGGCCAGGCCGAACTGGTCGAGGCCATCATGGGCATGCTCCCGCTGGACGCCGGCAGCGTCAGCCTGGACGGCAAGAACCTCTCCGGCAGCCTCACCCGGGCCCGCCGCGAGGCCGGCATCGGCTACATCCCCGAGGACCGCCACCGGCACGGCCTGCTGCTGGAGGCCCCGCTCTGGGAGAACCGGATCCTCGGCCACGTCACCGAGCGCCCCAACTCCAAGGGCGTGCTGCTCGACCCGGCCGCCGCCCGCAAGGACACCCAGCGGATCGTCGAGGAGTACGACGTCCGCACCCCCGGCATCGAGGTCACCGCGGCCTCCCTCTCCGGCGGCAACCAGCAGAAGCTGATCATCGGCCGCGAGATGAGCCACGAGCCCAAGCTGCTGATCGCCGCCCACCCCACCCGCGGTGTGGACGTCGGCGCCCAGGCGCAGATCTGGGAGCACATCCGGGTCGCCCAGCGGGCCGGCCTCGCCGTGCTGCTGATCTCCGCCGACCTGGACGAGCTGATCGGCCTCTCCGACACCATCAAGGTGATCTACCGCGGCCGGCTGGTCGCCGACGCCGACCCGGAGACCGTGACCGCCGAGGACCTCGGCACCGCGATGACCGGCGCCGCCAGCGGCCACATCGAGTCCGAGCCGGAGGCCCTCGCGCAGGCGCAGGCCCTCGCGGCCGAGGGCACCGAGGCCGCGCCGTCCGACACCCCCACCGACACCGCCGACGACCAGCAGGCGGGGGAGTAGCCCACATGACCAGTCCCAAGCCCGCTCCCGCCGAGGCCCCCGCCAAGAGCGGCCTGGCGCAGCGGTTCAGCGGCGAGAAGATCGTGCTCGCCCTCGCGGCGCCGGTGCTCGCCGTCGTGCTGTCCGTCGTCATCTGCTCGCTGCTGCTGGCGACCTCCGGCAAGAACCCGTTCGACGCCTGGAACGTGATGATCACGTACGGCACCAAGTCGGACGGCCAGGTGGCCATCATCAACCGGTCCACCACGTACTACCTCGCCGCCGCGGCCGCCGCCTTCGGCTTCCGCATGAACCTCTTCAACATCGGTGTCGAGGGCCAGTACAAGCTCGCCGCGCTGTTCGCCGCCTTCGTCGGCAGCCAGGTCGACCTCCCGGCGATCATCCAGATCCCGCTGCTGCTGGTGACCGCGATGCTGGTCGGCGGCATGTGGGCGGCGGTCGCCGGCCTGCTGAAGGTCTACCGCGGCGTCAGCGAGGTCATCTCGACCATCATGCTGAACTCGATCGCCACCGCGGTGGTCGGCCTGCTGCTCGTCCCCGGCATCTTCGCGCCGGAGAAGGGCACCACCAGCAACGCGATCCAGACCACCCCGATCTCGGAGTCCAGCCGCTTCTTCTCGATCGACACCGACGGCGGCCCGCTCTGGGGCTTCGTCGTCATCGCGATCCTGGTCGGCGTGGCGTTCCAGTTCACCCTGAACCGCACCCGCTTCGGCTTCGACCTGCGCGCCACCGGCCGCTCGGAGACCGCGGCCACCGCGTCCGGCGTCAACGTCAAGCGCATGGTCGTCACCTCGATGGTGGTCTCCGGTGCGCTGGCCGGTCTGATCGGCCTGCCCGAGCTGATGCAGAACTCGTTCTACTTCGGCCAGAGCTTCCAGGCCGGCCTCGGCTTCCTGGGCATCTCGGTCGCCCTGCTCGGCCGCAACAGCCCGATCGGCATGGTCTTCGCGGCCCTGCTCTTCGCCTTCCTCGACGCCACCGGCTCCCAGCTGCCGCTGCCGCAGAACGGTGAGTTCCCGTTCGAGATCGTCGACGTCATGAAGGGCACCATCGTCATCTGCGTCGTCGTCGCCTACGAGCTGGTCCGCCGCTACGGCCTGAAGCGCCAGCAGCAGAAGGTCGGCGCCGAGCTCGCCGCCCAGGCTGCCGCCGCGGCCGCCCAGAAGAAGGAGGTGTCGGCATGAGCACGGCTACCGCTGTTCGCGCCAAGACGCCCGGCGGCGCGCCCGCCAAGAAGCGCAAGCTGTCCTGGCCGGTGGTGCTGCTGCTGATCGCGGGCGCCCTCGTCCTCTTCTCCGCCGTCGGCATGATCACCGACAACCACTCGCTGACCTCCTCCGGCCAGATCACCGCGGCGCTCGGCGCGGCGGTCCCGATCGGCATGGCCGGTCTCGGCGGTCTCTGGTCCGAGCGGGCCGGCGTCGTCAACATCGGCCTCGAAGGCATGATGGTCGCCGGCACCTTCGCCGGCGCCTGGGGCGGCTACCTGTACAACCCGTGGGTCGGCCTGCTGGCCGGCATGCTCGGCGGCGCGCTGGGCGGTCTGCTGCACGCGGTCATCACGGTGACCTTCGGCGTCGACCACATCGTCTCCGGCGTCGGCATCAACCTGCTGATCCCCGGCATCTGCGCGTACGTCAACCGGATCTACTACAAGGACTACATCGCCTTCGGCGCCGGGGCGAACCAGTCCCCGCCGGCCGATCCGCTGCCGTACATCACCGTCCCCGGGCTGTCCTCGTGGCTGAAGGACATCGAGTCCCACCACTGGTTCCTGGTCTCCGACGTCGCCGGCGTGCTGGGCGGCCTGGTCACCAACCTCTCGGTGGTCGTCGTCCTGGCCGGCGCGCTGATCGTGGTCAGCTACTTCGTCCTCTGGCGGACCGTCTTCGGCCTGCGGCTGCGCTCCTGCGGTGAGAACCCGACCGCCGCCGAGTCGCTGGGCGTCAACGTCTACAAGTACAAGTACCTGGCGGTCATCGCCTCGGGCGCCTTCGCGGGCCTCGGCGGCGCGTACCTCTCGCTGGTCGCCGCGCACTTCTACAAGGACGGCCAGACCCTGGGCCGCGGCTTCATCGGCCTCGCCGCGATGATCTTCGGCAACTGGATGCCGGGCGGCCTCGCCGTCGGCGCCGGCCTGTTCGGCTTCACCGACAGCCTCCAGCTGCGCGACCCGGAGTCGGTGCACGTGCTGATCCTGGTGGTCGCCATCGCGATGGTGCTGCTGGCGGCCTGGCACCTGTACCGCCGCAAGCTCACCTCGGCGCTGATCTCCGCGGTGGTCTCCGGCGGCCTGTTCGTCTGGTACTTCACCACCGACGAGGTGCAGCGTCCGCTGATCGTCGCCACGCCGTACGTGATCACCCTGGTGGTGCTCTCGCTGGCCTCGCAGCGGCTGCGGCCGCCGAAGGCCGACGGCCAGATCTACCGCAAGGGGCAGGGCAAGTGACGCCGGGCGCCGAGACGGTGGACTGGGTCGCGCTGCGGACGGCGGCGCGCGAGGCGATGAGCCACGCGTACGCGCCGTACAGCAAGTTCCCGGTCGGGGCCGCCGCGCTGGTGGACGACGGCCGGGTGGTCACCGGCTGCAACGTGGAGAACGCCTCGTACGGGCTCGCGCTTTGCGCCGAGTGCGGTCTGGTCTCCGCGCTGCACGCGAGCGGCGGCGGCCGGCTGACCGCGTTCACCTGCGTGGACGGGACCGGGGCGCTGCTGATGCCGTGCGGCCGCTGCCGCCAGCTGCTGTACGAGCACGGCGGGCCCGACCTGCTGATCGAGCTGCCGTCCGGGGTGCGTCCGATGAGTGACGTCCTGCCCGACGCGTTCGGGCCGGAGCGGCTCTAGTACTGGCGTTTGTTACGCGCGTAGAGTGTCGCGAGCGGGGCCTTCGCCGGCCCGCTCGCGACACTCTTCGCTTTTCTGAACCACTTCTGGAAGCAATGGAGCAACCATGGACGCCATCTCCGTCATCAGGACCAAGCGCGACCGCGGAGAGCTGAGCGACGCTCAGATCGACTGGGTCATCGACGCCTACACCCGCGGCGAGGTCGCCGACGAGCAGATGTCCGCCCTGGCCATGGCCATCCTGCTGAACGGCATGAACCCGCACGAGATCAGCCGCTGGACGGACGCGATGATCCGCTCCGGCGTCCGGATGGACTTCTCCTCGCTGGCGCAGCCCACCAGCGACAAGCACTCCACCGGCGGCGTCGGCGACAAGATCACCCTGCCGCTCGCCCCGCTGGTCGCCGCCTGCGGCGCCGCGGTCCCGCAGCTGTCCGGCCGCGGCCTCGGCCACACCGGCGGCACCCTCGACAAGCTGGAGTCCATCCCCGGCTGGCGCGCCCTGCTCTCCAACGAGGAGATGCTGCAGGTCCTGCGGGACACCGGCGCGGTCATCTGCGCGGCCGGCGACGGCCTCGCCCCGGCCGACAAGAAGCTGTACGCGCTGCGCGACGTCACCGGCACCGTCGAGGCGATCCCGCTGATCGCCTCCTCGATCATGTCCAAGAAGATCGCCGAGGGCACCGGCGCGCTCGTCCTCGACGTGAAGGTCGGCTCCGGCGCCTTCATGAAGAACATCGACGACGCCCGCGAGCTGGCCCGCACCATGGTCGGCCTCGGCACCTCGGCCGGCGTCAACACCGTCGCCCTGCTCACCGACATGTCCACCCCGCTCGGCCTCACCGCCGGCAACGCGCTGGAGGTCCGCGAGTCGGTCGAGGTGCTGGCCGGCGGCGGCCCGGCCGACGTCGTCGAGCTCACCCTGGCGCTGGCCCGCGAGATGCTCGCCGCCGCGGGCGTGCACGGCAAGGACCCGGCCGACGCGCTGCGCGACGGCTCCGCGATGGACCACTGGCGCCGCATGATCGCCGCCCAGGGCGGCGACGTCGACGCCCCGCTGCCGGTCGCCCGCGAGCGGCACGTCATCCCGGCCCCGGCCTCCGGCGTGCTCACCCGGCTGGACGCCTACGCGGTGGGCGTCTGCGCCTGGCGCCTCGGCGCCGGCCGCGCCCGCAAGGAGGACCCGGTGCAGGCCGGCGCCGGCGTCGAGATGCACGCCAAGCCCGGCGACACCGTGGTGGCCGGCCAGCCCCTGCTGACCCTGCACACCGACACCCCCGAGCGCTTCGAGTACGCGATCGAGGCCCTCACCGGCGGCATCGAGGTCGCCCCCGCCGGCACCCCGTTCACCCCCACCCCGATCGTCCTCGACCGCATCGCCTGACAGCCGCTCCTGCGTACGTACGCTGCTCAGGCGTACGTACGCAGGACGCCGGTGTCGAGATTCCACGGGCCGACGGTGACGGTGTCGCCGAAGGCGAACTCCTTGCGCGAGGTGTAGCCGGGCTCGTCGTGGACGATGCCGGTGCCCTTGCGGGGATCGACCAGCAGGTAGAGCGGGATGCCCATGCCCGCGTAGTCGCGGACCTTGTTGTGGTAGTCGTTCTCCGGATTGGATTTCGAGACGATCTCCACGACGAGCAGTACTTCGTGGGGGAGGAGCGCCGGCTGCTCGTCGTCGAGGGCTGCGAGGGGGAACACCATCAGGTCCGGGTTCCGCAGTCTGCCCATGCCCGCGTCCTCCAGGTCCGCGCCTCCGTGGGCGATGTAGCCGGGATGCGTCTGCGGGAGCTGGGCGTTCAGCTGCTGGGCGATGCGGACGACGGCGAGCTCGTGGCGCTTCACCGGGGACATCATCATGACGATCTCGCCGTCGGCGATCTCGATCTTCCCTATCCCCGGCACCTGCGGAAGCTGATCGGCGATCTCGCGCAACCGGGCGTACACAGCAGGATCGGTGCTCATGTTTCGGAGTGTATCGACGGTCGCGGACAGGTGAGCCGGTCAGCCGGTGGCGGTGAGGGTGAGCTTCAGGAACTCCTCGGGGGCCTCGCGGACGAGGTCGTGGCCGGTGCGGAGGGTGTGGACGGTCCAGGCGGGGTCGGTGCGCAGGCGGGCGACGGTGCCGAGGAACGGGGAGTCCTCGAACTCCGCGGCGTGCAGGTAGACCCGGGGGACCTCCAGGGCGTCGGCGGCGCCGGTGAGGGCGGCGGGCTGGAGCAGGCCGGCCAGCGGGTGGACGGTGGCGCGCGGGTCGAGGAAGGGGCTCAGGCCGAGCAGGGTGTGCCCTCCGCCCGCCGCGGCGCCCGCGAGGTAGCGGCGCCGCCACACGTCGTTGGCGATCGCGTACGCCGACTCGCCGTCGCGCGGCACGAAGGCGTCCGCGTACACCAGCCCGGCGATCCGCGCCGGCGCCCGGTCGGCGACTGCGGAGGCCACCATGCCGCCGTAGCTGTGCGAGACCAGCACGGCGTCGGTGATCCGCTCCGCCTCCAGCAGCCCGAGCACGTCCCGCGCGTGGACGTCCAGGTTCACCCCGCCCGCCGCCCCGACGTGCCCGCGCTCGCTCACCCCGGTCAGCGTCACCGGGTACACCACGTGCCCGGCGGCCCGCAGCCCCTCGGTGACCGGCCGGTACCACCAGCCGCCGTGCAGTGCGCCGGGGATGAGGACGAAGGCGGCCATGGTGTGTTCCTCCGTTCGCCGTACCGGTGGGACAGCACGAAAGCTACGGCGGATACCTGACAGCGAGCGTCAGGTATCCGCCGCGGCGGGAACGGGAACGGCAGGCCTCAGGGGCGGCCGGGGAGCGCGCACTCGACCACGTGCCCTGCCTCCCCCCGGCCGGGGGCTTGGTCGACCTCGGCCTCCTTGCCCTGCCAGGCCGGACTCCAGAACCGACCCTGCTCCTGTGCCGGTGCGTTCGGTGGGCGGCGGTGACGGCGGTGCCTCCGGTCTTTCGCGGGGCGGAGCTACCGGGCGGAGAGTCCGCCCGCCAGGGACTCGCCCCGGCGGGTGGTGTGGGCCTGGTGGGTGGCGTAGAGGGTGACGGCGGCGGCGAGGGTCATGGCGGTGAGGCCGATGGTGGCGGCGCCGGGCCAGCCGGTGGCGTGGTAGGCGTCGGCGCCGATGGTGCCGCCGAGGCTGTTGCCCAGGTAGTAGGCGATCAGGTAGAGCGCGGAGGCCTGGGCGCGGCCCTCGGTGGCGGTGCGGCCGACGGCGGCGGAGGCGGTGGCATGGCCGGCGAAGAAGCCGGCGGTGATCAGCACCAGGCCGAGCAGGGCGAAGACCAGGGAGTCGGCGAGGGAGAGCAGCAGACCGAGGGCGGTGGTGCCGATGGCGACGTACAGCGCGCCGCGGCGGCCGAGCCGGGCGGCCAGCCGGCCCGCGGCGGCGGAGGTGCCGGTGCCGACCAGGTAGACCACGAAGATCGAGGCGGCGATCGACTCCGGCAGGTGGAACGGCGCGGCGATCAGCCGGTAGCCGACGGTGTTGTAGACCGCGCCGAACACGGCCATGAAGAGCAGCCCCAGCGCGTACAGCCGCAGCAGCAGCGGGTTGCGCAGGTGCCGGCCGACGGTGCGGGCGAGGGCGCGGGCGTCCACCGGGGCCGGGGTGAAGTGCCGGGCGGCGGGGATCAGCAGCCGGAAAGCGAGGGTGGCGAGCAGGGCGAGGGCGGCGGAGGCGGCGAGCCCCCAGCGCCAGCCGAGGCCGGCCGCGACCCAGCCGGAGAGCAGCCGCCCGCCCATGCCGCCGATGCTGTTGCCCGCCACGTACAGGCCCATCGCGGAGGCCAGCGCGGAGGGGTGGACCTCCTCGGCGAGGTAGGCCATCGCGGTGGCGGGCAGTCCGGCGAGCGCGGCGCCCTGGAGCACCCGGAGCACGACGAGCGTGGTGAGGTCCGGTGCGAACGGCAGGGCGAGCGCGAAGGCGGAGGCGGCGAGGGTGGAGGCCGTCATCACGGCGGTGCGGCCGTACCGGTCGGAGAGCGCGCTGGCGGGAAGCAGGGCGAGGGCGAGGCCGAGGGTGGCGGCGGAGGCCGTCCAGCTGGCCTGGCCGGGGGTGAGGCCGAGGTCGTCGGAGAGGACCGGCAGCAGGCCCTGGGTGGAGTAGAGGAGGACGAAGGTCGCGATGCCCGCCGCGAACAGGGCGAGGTTGGCGCGGCGGAAGGAGCGCTGGCCGGGGCGGTGGCGGTCGTCGGCGCGGGGCATCGGCGCCGGCGTCGGGGTCGGCATCGGGGTCGGCTGGGCGAGGGCGTCCGGCACGGTCGCGGACGCCCCGGTACTGGAGGGCTGCATGACGTCGACGTTAGAACCGGCCGGGCTGATGCGTCCAATGCATCAACCACCGATAATCCATGCACAGGCGTATGAGCACAGCGTGTGGCGACGACGGGAGATCACGATGGCCACTGGTGCGGAGCCGGTCCGGCTCGCGGAGCTGGGACCGGAGCTGCCGGCGGTGCAACTCGCGCCGCTGCTGGCCCAGTTCGCGGCGGTCGCCCGGCTGGAGCACGTCACGCAGGCGGCGGCGCTGCTGGCGATGCCGCAGCCGACGCTGTCCCGGGCGGTGGCCCGGCTGGAGGCGGAGCTGGGCGTCGACCTGCTGGCCCGTCAGGGCCGGACGGTCCGGCTGACCCGGGCCGGCCGGCTGCTGCTGGCCTCGGTGGAGCGGGCGCTGGCCGAGGTCGAGCGCGGCGCCGAGGCGGCGCGGGCGGAGGCCGATCCGGAGACCGGCCGGGTGGCGTTCGGCTTCCTGCACACCATGGGGACGGACGCGGTGCCCGCGCTGCTGCGGGACTTCCGGGCGGCGTACCCGCTGGTGCGGTTCCAGCTGGTGCAGGACTACGTGGGCGCGATGCTGGACCGGCTGCGCGCGGGGGAGCTGGACCTGTGCCTGGTCGCACCGGTCCCGGACGACGATCCGGCGCTGGCCGCCCGCCGGCTGGACGAGCAGCGGCTGCACCTGGTGGTTCCGGCGGACCACCGGCTGGCCGGGCGCCGCCGGATCCGGCTGGCGGAGGTGGCCGAGGACCCGTTCGTCGGGCTGGAGCCCGGCTACGGGATGCGGGCGATCACGGACGGCTTCTGCGCGGAGGCCGGGTTCGTGCCGCGGATCGCGTTCGAGGGGGAGGAGACGGAGACGCTGCGCGGGCTGGTGGCGGCCGGGCTCGGGGTGGCGCTGCTGCCGCCGGCGCTGGTGCCGCGGCCGGGGGTGGTGGAGCTGGAGGTGACGGCGCCGCGCACCCGGCGGGCGATCGGGCTGGCGTGGGCGGCGGGGCGTCCGCTGACCCCTCCGGCGGCGGCTTTCCGGGACTTCGTGCTGTCGCGGCGGGGCCGGCTGCTGGCGCACGACTGAGTGCGGCGCATTCGCCCGGGTCACGGGGCGGCGCGCGCGGGGCCGACCGGCGGGTAGGTTGCCCGGCTCGTCCCTTTGGTGGAATTCCCGGTGGACATTGGATGATTCGCCCTCCGGACGGTGGCCTGTCTACGCGCGTAGGAGCTACACTCCCGCAATGGAGAAGCAGAATCCCGTCACCACCGCGGGCACCGGCCCCCGGATCCCCACCCCCGACCAGATCGCCCGCGCGCCCAAGGTGCTCCTGCACGACCACCTCGACGGCGGTCTGCGCCCCGAGACCGTGGTCGAGCTGGCCGCCGCCGTCGGCTACGAGGGCCTGCCGACCACCGACCCCAAGGAGCTCGGCGCGTGGTTCCGCGAGGCCGCCGACTCCGGCTCGCTGGTCCGCTACCTGGAGACCTTCGCCCACACCTGCGCCGTCATGCAGACCCGTGAGGCCCTGATCAAGGTCGCCGCCGACTGCGCCGAGGACCTCGCCGCCGACGGCGTGGTCTACGCCGAGGTCCGCTACGCCCCCGAGCAGCACCTGGAGCGCGGCCTGACCCTGGACGAGGTCGTCGAGGCCGTCCAGGAGGGCTTCCGGCTCGGCGAGGCCAACGCCCGCGCCGCCGGCAACCGCATCCGGATCGGCACCCTGATCACCGCGATGCGGCACGCCGCGCGCTCGTCGGAGATCGCCGAGCTGGCCAACCGCCACCGCGACGCCGGCGTCGTCGGCTTCGACATCGCGGGCGCCGAGGCGGGCTTCCCGCCCACCCGCCACCAGGCCGCCTTCGACTACCTCAAGGGCGAGAACAACCACTTCACCATCCACGCGGGCGAGGCCTTCGGCCTGCCGTCGATCTGGGAGGCCCTGCAGTGCTGCGGCGCCGACCGGCTCGGCCACGGCGTGCGGATCGTCGACGACATCACGGTCGAGGAGGACGGCACCGTCAAGCTGGGCCGGCTCGCCGCGTACGTGCGCGACAAGCGCGTCCCGCTGGAGATGTGCCCGACCTCCAACCTGCAGACCGGCGCGGCGACGTCGTACGCCGAGCACCCGATCGGGCTGCTCAGCCGGCTGAAGTTCCGGGTCACCGTGAACACCGACAACCGGCTGATGAGCGGCACCAGCATGAGCCGCGAGTTCGCGCACCTGGTCGAGGCCTTCGGCTACACGCTGGGGGACCTGGAGTGGTTCACCGTGAACGCGATGAAGTCGGCCTTCCTGCCGTTCGACGAGCGGCTCGCGATGATCAACGACGTGATCAAGCCGGGCTACGCCGAGCTCAAGGCCGAGTGGCTGTTCAGCGCCGGCGTCTGAGCGCCCCGCTGTGGTCGGATGAACGCCACTGTCCGCCAACGGAGTTGGCGTTCATCCGACTTCTCGCTCGGGCGGGTGAATCGCGTTGATCCCCGCCCGATCGCCTCACTACGGTGTGCGCGTCAATGCTGACAGGCCGTGGCGGCGGGTCCCGTCGCGCCGGCCGCGTGTGTCGGCCACCGGACGAGGACCCAAGGGGAACCACATGAAGCAGGCCACTCTCAAGGCCGCCGGCACCGCCGCGCTCGGCATCGCGATCGCCGCGGTCGGCGCCGGCGGCGCGTCCGCCGCCCCCGCGACCGCCACCGGTGGCCTCGGGCTCCCGACCAACCTGCTGACCAACCCGGCCGCCACCAGCGCCCTCACCGACGCCGCGGGCAAGCTGCCGGTCGCCGACAAGGTCAGCAGCACCCTCGGCAGCCTCGCCCCGACCGCGGGCCAGGCCACCGCCCCGGTCGCCGGCGCCACCGGCAACCGGGGCGCCCTGCCGACCGTGCCGGGCCTCGACAAGACCCCGCTCGGCTCGCTCACCCAGACCCTCCCGCTGCCGGGCCTCACCGGCTGACCCGTCCGCGCCGCCGCACGGCACGGCCGAAGGGGCCGCCCGCTCCCGTCGGGGAGCGGGCGGCCCCTTCGCCGGGTCACGGCTCCTGGGGGAGCAGCAGCCAGAGCGCCAGGTAGATGAGGAACTGCGGGCCGGGCAGCAGGCAGGAGGCCAGGAAGATCACGCGCATGGTCCACGGCGTGAGCCCGAAGCGCTCGGCGAGCCCGGCGCAGACGCCGGCGATGACGCGGTTGTGGCGGGGGCGGGCGAGGCGGCTCATGGCGGACTCCATTGCTGTGGTGACGCCGTTGGCCGGTCCCTCCGGCTGGCGTACTTCCATGCTCCGCCGCCGCCCCGCCGAAAGCCTCACCCCGCAAGCCGATCCCGCCCCCGACCTGCGTCCTGACCGGGCACGACCCCCTCTCAGGGTTCCGCTCAGGGTCGGCCCGGAGATTGCCGGCGCCCGGGAAGGGGAAGCCGGCCCGTCCGCCGTCCCGTGCCCGGCCGTTCGATCTCCGGAGTCCGGGCCGGGGCCGTTCCCGGCGTTCCGGGTCACGGCACCAGGACCACCTTGCCGAGGTTGCGGCGCTGCTCGACGAGGGTGTGGGCGAGGGCGGCGTCGGCGAGGGGGAGGGGGGTGTGGACGGCGGGGCGCAGGGTGCCGGCGGCGCGGCGGTGCCAGAGGTCGTCGCGCCAGCGGGCGTAGAGCTCGGGGCGGCCGGTGGCGAGCGCGCGGATCTGGAAGCCGATCACCGAGGCGCCGCGCAGCAGGAGTTCGTACGCCTCGACGGTGCCGCCGCCGGAGCTGTAGGCGACCAGCCGGCCGCCGGGGGCGAGGGTGCGGACGGCGGGCGCCAGGAGGTCGCCGCCGACGCCGTCGAGGATCGCGTCGTACGGGCCGCTCCGGTCGAGGTCCCGGTAGAGCACGACCTCGTCGGCGCCGAGGGAGCGGACGAGGCCGGCCTTGGCGGCGCTGCTCACGGCGGCGACGACGCGGCCCGCGCCGCCGGCCGTGGCGAACTGGAGGGCGAGCGTGCCGACCCCGCCGGCGGCGGCGGTGACCAGGACGGACTCGCCCGGCTCGATGCGCGCCGCCTCGTGGGCGCCCCGGGCGACGAGGCCGCTGCGGACCAGGGCGACGGCCTCGACGGCGGTCGCGTCGTCGGGTACGTGGGAGGCCATCGCGGTGGGCAGGACGGCGAACTCGGCGTAGGCGTCGGCGAAGCAGAGGCCGGTGACGCGGTCGCCGACCGCGAAGGCGGTGACGCCCGGGCCGGTGGCGACGACGCGGCCGGCGATCTCGCCGCCGAGGGGGAGCGGCTCGCGGCTGTCGCGGAGGCGGCGGACGGTGGGCAGGGTGACGCCGATGGCCTCGACCCGGACGAGCAGTTCCCCGGCGCCGGCCTCGGGCACCGCGGCCTCCTCGGCGCGCAGCAGCCCGGACGAACCGTCGACCTCATGGCGGACGCGCAGCACAGGGCCTCCCCGATCCGGTGGATTCATTGGACATCCCAACGGTAATGGGAGAACCGTTGGGATGTCCAATGAAAATCGGAGTAGGCTGGAGGCCATGACCACGCCCCTCCAGCACATCCAGACCCTGCCGAGCTGGCTCGTCGGGCGCGTCGCGGCGCGTGGCCGGGGTCTGGTCGCCGACGCGATCGCGGCCGAGGGCCTGAGGCTCCTCCAGCACGCCGTGCTCGCCGGTGTCGCCGAGTTCGGGCCGGTGGCGCAGGCGGAGTTGGGGCGCCGCCTCGCCGTCGACCCCAAGGACATGGTCGGCGCGCTCAACCACCTCCAGCAGGCCGGCTACGTCCTGCGCGCGCCGGATCCGGCCGACCGGCGCAAAAACGCCGTCACCGTCACCCCGGAGGGCGTCGCCGTGCTCGCCCGCTGCGCGGAGCTGGCGGAGGCGGCCAACACGGAGCTGCTGGCGCCGCTCAACCCCGACGAGCAGCGGCAGTTGATGGCCCTGCTGGGGCGGTTGCGCCAGGTGGAGGTGTAGGCGCTACCCGTCCGTGCGGGGGCGGAACGGGACGGTGACGTCCGCGGTGTGCTCGTGCGGCTCGGCGGTCCCGAAGTTCGGGTAGTACACCTCCCGGTTGCCGCCGGCGCGCTCGTACCCCCGCTCCTCGACCCATGCGCCGACGGCGTGGTGGATCGCCGCCACCGTCGCGAAGTCCTTGTGCTCCTTGGTGAGTTCGGTGTACGCCTCGCGGTGGGCGGGGTGGATCCGTACGGCGATCCGGCCGGTCGGCCCGACGGCGTCCACCGTCGGGGCGCACACCTCGACGAGGCCGTCCGACTCCTCGCTCACGTACCCGTGGAAGACGCTGAAGATCGGCCCGGAGAGGCGGGCGCCACTCGACTCCAGGTGGGCGACGAGCTGCTCGCCGGCCTCGTTGAGGAAGCGGACGAGAGTGGCGCCGTTGACGGTCCGCTGGATGCAGAGCACCTTCTGTTCGGGGACGTCGCGTTCGGCGATCCGGTACATGGTCGATTTCCCTCCGATGACGACTGTCCGGGCGTAGCCCACCGCCTGTCGGCGGGCCCGGTGCGCGGCCTCCTGCTCGTCCCAGTAGGCGTCGAGCAGGCGCGCGGACTCGTCTCCACCGGCGTCGAGCACGGCCGCGATCCGCGCCAGCGGCATGCCGACTGCGCGCAGCAGCGCGATCCGGCGCGCCCGTTCGACCTGGGCGAGGCCGTAGCGGCGGATCCCGGTGTGCGGGTCGACGCCGGCGGGCGTCAACAGCCCGCGCTCCCCGTAGAGGCGCAGCGCCTTGGGGCTGAGCCGGGTGAGGGTGGCGAGCTCGCCGATGGTGATCAAGTCCTTGTGCACGGGGCCCACTCTGCGCCCTGCCCCTGGGGCAGGGGCAAGCGCGGGTGACGGCCGGATTGACGGATGTGACATCTACCGGCCGAGGGGTTGTTCGGCCGTGGAATCACCGGCAATCTGGGCTCATGACCGAGATTCTCGATGCGACGGACTGGGCGATCCTGGCCGAGCTCCAGGAGGACGGGCGGATCGCGTTCACCGAGCTGGCCCGGCGGGTGAACCTGAGCGCGTCGGCGACGACGGAGCGGGTGCGGCGGCTGGAGACGGCGGGGGTGATCACCGGTTACCGCGCCGAGGTGGACCTGGAGCGCACGGGCTACCCGGTGGCGGCGGTCGTGCGGCTGAGGTACCCGGGGCCGGCGGCGCGGCACGAGCCGCTGCGGCGGCTGCTGGAGGAGCGATCGGAGATCCTGGAGTGTCTGCGGACCACGGGGGACGACTGCTACGCGCTGAAGATCGCGACGACATCGATGAGGCACCTGGAGGAGATCGTCGACGAGCTGGCGCAGTTGGGGAACACCACGACCCATCTGGTCCTGAGTCGCCCCCTCGCACCCCGCGGCCCCGCAGTGCCCCGACCGGGGGCCGCAGAGTAGGAGTAGCAACGCTGCTCCCATTTGCGTTGGCGGCGGCCGGGGCGGCGGCCGCCGTAACGTTCAGCAGTTGTGCTCGTTTTCCTCGTTGCCATGGACCTTGAGCGCGGTGATGACGCCAGTGATGACCGTGGCGATGGCGAGGGCGAGGAGGACGGCGAAGGCCGCACCGATGAGGAAGTTCACGAGGTCCTGAGCTCCTCGCGGAGGAGAGCGAGCAGGTTGAGCAGGGTGGCGACGGAGGTGTCGCCGAAGGAGATGAGGAGTCGGCCGTCGATGGTCGATCCGTTGACGGCGGCGGAGCCCCACTGGATCCCGAACGGCTTCCCGCGCTCGTGCAGTTCACGGATCAGAGCGGTGACCTCGGGCTCGGTGTAGGTGCGCAGGATCTTGTCGTGGGGTTCGAGAGGGGTGTTCACGCGGTGGCCTCCAGTTCGAACCAGACCACTTTGCCGTGCTTCGCGGGCTCGGCGCCGAAGCGGTCGGTGAGCGCCTGGACGAGGTGGAGCCCACGGCCGGAGAGCGCGTAGGGGTCGGCGCAGGTGCGCAGTTCGGGCAGGTCCGGGCTGTCGTCGCAGACCGAGACCCGCAAGGTGCGGGGGCAGAGGGCGGCGATGACGTGGGGCGCCTGGGTTCCCGCGTGCTTCCAGGCGTTCACGAACAGCTCGTGAAGGGCGAGTTCGGCGTCGTGGATGGCGTCCGGGCGCCAGCCGGCCGCGGTGAGGAGGGTGCGCAGCTCGTGGCGGACGACGAACCAGTCGGGCGGGGTGGGGGCACGCATGGGGGACCTCCGTGAGGTGGGGAGGAATGACTCACCGACGGAGGGCCGAGGACTGATTGACGATCCGTCATGTGACCGGTGCAACACCGAGAGTAGAGTGAAGAGTCAAAACGTTGCAACTGACAAGACAAGGTTGACCCTTGTGGGTGATGCTTGGCCGGTGGCATTGGGTCTGGCCGATGCGGAACACTCGGGGAGAGGGAAGGAGCGCTGTGGGGCTCAGGGGAGAGATCAGCCAGCGGCAACGCCGCTTCGGCGAGGAGTTGCAGCGCCTGCGGTTGGCGGCGGGATTGTCGGCACCGGAAGCCGGCGCACTCGTGGGGATGAAGAGTCCGGCCGTCAGCCATACGGAAGCGGGTCGAACGGGCCTCAATCAGGAACGGTTGGGGGTCTGGCTCGACGCGTACGGCTGCGATGATCCGGTCTATCGGGCCAAGCTCGCGGACATGGGGCGGCGAACGGGCAAGGGGTGGTGGTCGGAGTTCGCCGACCGAGTGCCGGATCTTGCGCTCGACCTGGCCGAGACCGAGGACAGTGCGGCTCTCATCGCCAACTACGAGACGTTCTACGTGCCCGGTCTCCTGCAGGTGCCCGCATATGCCGAAGCGATCTACAAAGACGCTCATCGCGACCGCAAGCTGGACGTGGAAGCCGAGATCGACTTCCGGATCAACCGGCAGCGGATCCTGACCGACCTTCCGCGACGGGAGTTCCGTTTCGTGGTTCACGAAACGGCTCTGCGCCTACGTTTCCCCGGAGACGCCGTGATGAGAGCACAGCTGGCGCATCTGCTGGAGATCTCCGAGCTGCCCAACGTGACCATCCAGGTCCTGCCGTTCACGGCACCGAAGAAGCCGCCGCACACGGGCCAGTTCCTGCTGCTGGACCCAGGGGCGGCGGACCTCTCCACCGTTGTTGTGGATCACCCAAGCCACACCGAGTATCTTGGCGACCGGCACGCGATCGACACGTACCGCAGGACGTTCAACAAGCTGAGCGATCTTGCGCTGTTTCCGGTCGACATCGGCCAGTCGTCCCTCGCGCTCTCGTCGTCGCGCGACTCGTGGGGGCTCATCCGACACCTTCTCTACCTGCTCCAAACGTGAAGGGCACCTGATGCCAGAACTGCTTTGGCAGAAGTCATCGTTCAGCGGATCAAACGAGGGCGGCAGCTGTGTTGAGCTTGCCACGGGCACAGCGGGCCTTCGTCATCTGCGGGAGTCCGATGACCCGGAGAGCATTCTGGACATCGACGTAGCGAAGCTCGGTTCCTTCCTGCTGGCCGTCAAGGCCGGCGAGTTCGACCATTTCTCCTGATCAGTCCAGCTCCGGAGGATCCCCACCGATGAACGCCAATGCCTGGCGTATCCGGCTCATCGTTCGCACCACCCAGGTCGGCGTCATCGGCGGGGCCCTCTGGGGCTCCCTGGTCGCGCTCGTCGCCTTCCGCTACACCTCGGTACCCCTCGGGGCCATGGTGGGCCTGCTCTTCGGGACCTTCGTCGCCATACCCACCGGTTCCCTGCTCTCCGCCCTCCCCGAGCGGCTCGCCTTCCACCGCTGGTCCGCCCCCGTCCTCGGCGCCGTCCTCACCGCCTCCGCCGGCTACCTCGTGCTCGCCCGCATCCTCCGTGAGCCGCACGCCCTCCTCCACCTCGGCGTCGCGCTCCTCTTCCTCCTCTCCACCACCTTCACCGCCGCCGCCTTCTTCCTCGCCGTCCGCAGCCTCCGCCGGACCGCCTGACAACGCGCAGTGGCCGGGCGCGGACGGGTCGTCCGACACCGCGCGCATACTCCTGGACCCACCGGACTCCCGCCCGTCGCACCTCGGCCGTGAGACGGCTGGACAGGGCGTTGGCGACGAAC
>NZ_JBEOSF010000054.1:0-54529 GCF_040302725.1 Kitasatospora sp. NPDC097605
GCTGGTCGACTGGCTGAGCACCGTCTTCGGGCCCTACCCGTTCGACACGGTCGGCGGCTACGTGCCCAATGTGCCCGGCTCTCCGGGCGGCCGCCACCTGCTGTTTTGTCGGTGGGACCTGGTACTACTTGGGGCGATGAGCAGCAGCACGCAGGGCAGTGACGAGGGCGGGGCGCCGGAGCAGCTGGCGTTCATCCGGGAGACGGTCCGCCGGGCCAAGCCGCGCACCTGGCGCGGCGCCAAGCGGGCCGAGCACCTGCCGGTCGCCCGGGTGGTCGTCGACAAGGGCGTGCTCACCATCGACAAGTTCTTCGACTACGAGGTGCCGGCCGCGATGGCCGAGGACGCCCGGCCCGGCGTCCGGGTGCGGGTGCGCTTCGGGGCGCGGGTGGTGAAGGGCCAGCGCGAGGGCGGGGAGCTGCACGACGGCTTCATCGTCGCCCGGCTGGAGAAGAGCGACTTCCCCGGCCCGCTCGCCCCGCTCGCCCAGGTCCTCTCGCCCGAGCCGGTGCTCACCCCGCAGCTGCTGCGGCTCTGCCGCACCGTCGCCGACCGGTACGCGGGCACCCTGGCCGACGTCCTGCAGCTGGCGGTGCCGCCCCGGCACGCCAAGGCGGAGGCCGAGCCCTCGCCGCCGCCCGGCCCCCGCCCGGCCGCGCCCGCGCCCGGCGGCTGGTCCCGCTACCCGGCCGGCCCGGACTTCCTCGCCTCGCTGGCCGGCGGCGGCGCGCCCCGGGCGGTCTGGACGGCGCTGCCCGGTCCCGGCTGGCCGTACGAGATCGCCCGGGCCGTCGCCGCCACCCTGGCCGGCGGGCGCGGCGCCCTGGTGGTGCTGCCGGACGGCCGCTCGGTGGCCCGGGTCGACCGGGCGCTGACCGAACTGCTCGGCGAGGGCATGCACGCCGTGCTGGCCGCCGACCTCGGCCCGCGCGAGCGCTACCGGCGCTGGCTTCAGGTCAGCCGGGGCTCGGTGCACGCCGCCGTCGGCACCCGGGCCGCGATGTTCGCGCCGGTGCACGACCTCGGCCTGGTGGTGGTCTGGTCCGACGGCGACTCCAGCCACAGCGATCCGCGCAATCCCCACCCGCACGTGCGGGAGGTCGCCCTGCTGCGCGCCGCCGAGGAGGGTGCGGCCGCGCTGCTCGGCGGGCACGCCGTCACGGTGGAGGGCGCGCAGCTGGTGCGCACCGGCTGGGCCCGGCCGCTGGCCGCCGACCGCGAGACCGTCCGCCGCACCGCGCCCCGGGTACGCACCGTCACCGACCAGGACCAGCACCGGGACGCCGCCGCGCAGGCCGCCCGGCTGCCCTCGGTCGCCTGGGAGGCGGCCCGCGAGGGCCTGGCGGCCGGCGGGCCGGTGCTCATCCAGGTGCCCCGGCGCGGCTACGTGCCCCGGCTGGCCTGCGGGCGCTGCCGCACGCCCGCCCGCTGCCGGCGCTGCGAGGGCCCGCTGGAGGCGGCCGGGGCGGATGCACCGCTGCGCTGCCAGTGGTGCGGGGAGGAGGAGCGGGACTGGCACTGCCCGGAGTGCGGCTCGTTCCGGCTGCGGGCGCAGGTGGTGGGCGCCCGGCGGACGGCCGAGGAGCTGGGCAAGGCCTTCCCGCGCGTCCCGGTGCGCACCTCGGGGCGGGACGCGGTGCTGGCCACCGTCCCGGACGAGCCGGCGCTGGTGATCTCCACGCCCGGTGCCGAGCCGGTCGTCGAGGGCGGTGGCGGGTACGCGGCGGCGCTGCTGCTGGACGGCTGGGCACTGCTGAGCCGGCCGGACCTGCGGGCCGGGGAGGAGACCCTGCGGCTCTGGCTGGCGGCCGCCGCGCTGGTGCGCCCGTCGGCGGACGGCGGGACGGTGGTGGTGGTGGCCGAGCCGACGGCGCGTCCGGTGCAGGCGTTGGTGCGGTGGGACCCGCTGGGGCACGCCGGGCTGGAGCTGGACGAGCGTTCCCAGCTGCACTTCCCGCCGGTCGCCCGGATGGCGTCGGTGACCGGCAGTCCGGCGGCGGTGGCGGACCTGCTGAACCTGGTGCGGCTGCCGGACGAGGCGGACGTGCTCGGGCCGGTGCCGGTGTCGGCGCTGCGGGGGGAGGAGCAGGAGCGCGCGCTGCTGCGGGTGCCGCCCGGGCAGGGGGCGGCGCTGGCGGCGGCGTTGAAGGCGGCGCAGATCGCGCGGATCGCGCTGCGGACGCCGGAGGCGGTCAAGGTGCGGATCGATCCGATGGACATCGGCTGACGGACGTCGGGTGAGGGGCGCGGTGTGTGGATCCGCGGCCCTCACCCGGCGTCCGGGGGTGTCAGCGTCAGCCGCGCAGCGGGACGCCGGGGCGGTCGAGCGCGGGGCGGTCGAGGGTGGGTCGGTCGAGGGCGGGTCGGTCGAGCTTGCCGCGGTCCAGCGCGGGTCGGTCGAGGGTGGGTCGGTCGAGCGCGGGCCGGTCGAGGCTGCTGCGGTCGAGGCCGCCCTGGCGGGCGGCCGGGACCGTCGTGGCCAGGCCGGTCGGGGCGGGGGAGCGGTCGCGCTCCGGCGGATGGGCCGGGGCGTGCGCGGCCGCCGGAGTGTGGGCCGGGGTATGGGTCGGGGGGTGGCCGGGCAGCTCCTCGGAGCGGTCCGGACGGCTCGGGGCCGGCACCCCGCCGCCCGCCGCCAGCAGCTCGCTGGTCGGCCGGCGCATCCCGTACCGGCGGTGCACCGCCTGCTTGGTCACCCCGAGGGCCGAGCCCACCGAGTCCCAGGAGAAGCCCAGCGCGCGGTCGAACTCGACCGCCGCCGCCACCAGCGTCTCCACGCTCTCCCGCAGCTCCTGCGCCAGGCGCACGGTCGGCGCCGGGGCCCGCCCGTACACCACGAATCCCGCCGAGGTACTGGGACGGCGCGGCCGGTAGACGTTGCCCAACTGGGCGGTGAGCGTCCGCAGGGCGTCGACCTGTCGCCTCACCCGCTCGATGTCCCGCACCAGCAGGTGCAGGCTCGCCCGCGCCCGGGCGTCGTGGTTGATCTGCTCGGCCATGGCCTACGTGCCACCTTCCGTACGGTTCGGCTAGGCCGGAGCGCCCTTCCCGCGCGCTCCGGCCACGGTCAATCCCACTTGACCAACGCCGGACCGCCCGCCGGGGTCACGCAGGCGAGGCGAGCGGGATGTGCCGGAACCCGGTTCGGACCGATTGCATAGACTGGCCGGCGGCCGTGTGCACGCCGCCCGGCCCGCGCACCGCCAGCAGCCCGACCCCCGCATCCCGGACCCGACGGACAGGAGCCCGCATCCGTGGCGATCCAGCCGATCCGCATCTTCGGAGACCCCGTTCTGCGCGCCACCGCCCGGCCCGTCACCACCTTCGACAAGGAGCTGCGCACCCTCGTCAAGGACCTCACCGACACCATGCTGGACGCCCCAGGGGCCGGCCTGGCCGCGCCCCAACTCGGCATCTCCCTGCGGGTGTTCACCTACCGCGTGGACGGCGTCACCGGGCATCTGATCAACCCGGACCTGTCGCTCAGCGAGGAGGAGCAGGAGGGCCCCGAGGGCTGCCTCTCGCTGCCCGGTCTGCGCTACGACACCCGGCGCGCGCACGGTGTCGTCGCCCGCGGCTTCAACATGTACGGCGACCCGGTCACCATCGAGGGCACCCAGCTGCTCGCCCGCTGCATCCAGCACGAGACCGACCACCTCGACGGCATCATCTTCATCGACCGCCTGGACACCGAGCAGCGCAAGGCCGCGCTCAAGGCGATCCGCGAGGCGGACTGGGGCTCCGGTCCCGCGCCGGTGGTCAAGGTCTCCCCGCACAGCACCTTCGGCTCGGCGCGCTGACACCTCCCGCTTCGAACCACGTCAACTCCGCACCGCAGAAAGGCCATTGATGCGCCTCGTGTTCGCCGGCACCCCCGAGGTCGCCGTTCCCGCCCTGGACGCCCTGCTCGCCTCCGACCGGCACGAGGTCGTCGCGGTGGTCACCCGCCCCGACGCCCCCTCCGGGCGCGGCCGCAAGCTGGTCGCCAGCCCCGTCGCCCAGCGCGCCGAGGAGGCCGGGATCGAGGTCCTCAAGCCGGCGAAGCCCAGCGACCCGGACTTCGTCGCCCGGCTCACCGAGCTCGCCCCGGACTGCTGCCCGGTCGTCGCCTACGGCGCCCTGCTGCGGCCCGGCACGCTGGAGATCCCCGAGCACGGCTGGGTCAACCTGCACTTCTCGCTGCTCCCCGCCTGGCGCGGCGCCGCCCCCGTCCAGCACGCGGTGATGGCCGGCGACGAGGTCACCGGCGCGTCCACCTTCCTGATCGAGCAGGGCCTGGACTCCGGGCCGGTCTACGGCGTGATCACCGAGGAGGTCCGCCCCGGCGACACCAGCGGCGACCTGCTGGAGCGGCTCTCCCACTCCGGCGCCCGGCTGCTCGCCGCCACCATGGACGGCATCGCCGACGGCAGCCTGCACGGCGTCCCGCAGCCCGTCGAGGGCATCACCCTCGCGCCCAAGATCACCGTCGAGGACGCCCGGATCGACTGGACCGCGCCCGCGCTGCGGGTCGACCGGGTGGTGCGCGGCTGCGCCCCCGCGCCCGGCGCGTGGACCGAGTTCCGCGGCGAGCGGCTCAAGGTCACCGGCCCGGTGCGGCTGCTGACCGACTCCGCGGAGCTGGCCCCGGGCGAGCTGGCCGTCGGCAAGAACAGCGTCCGGGTCGGCACCGGCAGCCACGAGGTCGAGCTCGGCGAGGTGCGCCCGCAGGGCAAGAAGGCCATGCGGGCGGCGGACTGGGCGCGCGGCGCCCGCATCGAGTCCGGCGAGCGGTTCGGGGAGCAGGCCGGGGAGCGCGCCGGGGAGCGGGCCGGCGAGAGCGGCTGAGTCCGGCCGGGGCCGGCTTTTCGCGTTACTGTTCGAGAGATCCAGAAATAACCACCGCAGCACTTTGAGGCACATCCCATGAGCACGCCCAGCAGTACCCACGGCCCCTCCGGCACGGCCGGCGCGTCCGGCGGCAAGCGCGCCCCGCGCCCGCACCGGCGCCCGAAGAAGGACCCGGCGCGGATCGTCGCCTTCCGCGCCCTGCGGGCCGTCGACGAGCGCGACGCGTACGCCAACCTGATCCTCCCCTCGCTGCTCCGCGAGGCCGAGCAGAAGGGCATGGACCGGCGCGACGCGGCGCTCGCCACCGAACTGGTCTACGGCACCCTCCGGCTCCAGGGCACCTACGACGCGATCATCGCCGCCTGCATCGACCGCCCGCTCAGCAAGGTCGACCCGCCGGTCCTCGACGTGCTCTCGCTCGGCGCCCACCAGCTGCTCACCACCCGCATCCCCAGCCACGCGGCCGTCTCGGCCACCGTCGAGCTGGCCCGGGTGGTGCTCGGCGACGGCAAGGCCAAGTTCGTCAACGCCGTGCTGCGCCGGATCAGCGCCCACGACCTGGACGCCTGGATCGAGCGGGTCGCCCCGTCGTACGACCAGGACGCCGAGGACCACCTCGCCGTCGTGCACTCCCACCCGCGCTGGGTGGTCGCCGCCCTGTGGGACTCGCTCGGCCGCTGGCAGCCGGACGCCTCCGGGCGTACCGCCGTCGAGCAGCTGCTGCGCGCGGACAACGAGCGCCCCGAGGTCACCCTGGTGGCCCGCCCCGGCCGGGCCACCGTCGGCGAGCTCGCCGACGCGCTGCCCGAGGCCCAGCCGGGCCGCTGGTCCCCGTTCGCGCTGCGGCTCGCCGAGGGCGGCGACCCGGGCTCGGTCGCGGCGGTCCAGGAGAACCGGGCCGGCGTCCAGGACGAGGGCAGCCAGCTGGTCGCCCTGGCCCTCGCCGCCGCGCCGCTGGACGGCCCCGACCGGCTCTGGCTGGACGGCTGCGCCGGCCCCGGCGGCAAGGCCGCGCTGCTCGGCGCGCTCGCCGCCGAGCGCGGCGCGGCGCTGGTCGCCAGCGAGAAGCAGCCGCACCGGGCCCGGCTGGTCGCCCGGGCGCTGGCCGGCAACCCCGGTCCGTACACCGTGATCGCCGCCGACGGCACCCGCCCCGCCTGGCGCTCCGGCGGCTTCGACCGCGTCCTCGTCGACGTCCCGTGCTCCGGCCTCGGCGCCCTGCGCCGGCGCCCCGAGGCCCGCTGGCGCCGCCGCCCGCAGGACGTCGCCGCCTTCGGCCCGCTCCAGCGCGACCTGCTGCGCTCGGCCGTCGAGGCCACCCGGATCGGCGGCGTGGTCGGCTACGCCACCTGCTCCCCGCACCTCGCGGAGACCCGCGCGGTGGTGGACGACGTCCTGCGCACCGAGGGCGCCCGGCTCGACTGGATCGACGCCCGGCCCCTGCTCCCGGACGTCCCGGCCCTCGGCGACGGCCCCGACGTCCAGCTCTGGCCGCACCTGCACGGCACGGACGCGATGTACCTGGCACTGCTGCGCCGCACGGCGTAACCGCCTCCGGACCCGGCGGGGGCCCGTCGAAGGGCCGCCGCCGGGTCCGTGTGTTGGGGTGTGGGGTCGGTTGTCGGGCTTGCGCCGGTCCCGGCTGTGGGGCTTTTGCGTGGTGTGGGCCAGCGGCGGTCGGTCTGGGCTCGTGGCGTGTTGGGGTGGGGTCGGTCGTTGGGCTCACGCCTGTCTGGCTGTGCTGCCCTTGAGGGGTGTGGGGTGGTGGGGCCGGGCCGAACGGCCCCGCCGGCGGGTCGGCCGGGGCCCGCCGTGTGTGGGGTGCGTTGGGGGCGGGGCCGGTCGTCGGGGCTTGCGCCGGTCCCGGCTGCGGGGCCTTTGCTTGGCATGCCTCGGTGGCCCTGGGTTGGCGGTGTGCTGCGGTGGGGTTGGCCGTCGAGATCTTGTCTGCTTGGCCGTGCGGCGTGGGCCGGTGGCGTGGGGAACGGGGTCCTGGCGGGATGCGTTTCCGTCGGCCGGTCGGCTGTTGCCGCCGTGCGTGGAGGGGCCGTCAGACTCGCGTCTGCCTCGTTGTGCGGCGTGGTCGTCGCGCGCCCGGTTTGGCGGTCGGCGGGTGTGGGCCGGTGGCGTGGCGGGGTGGGTCGTCAGGGGGCGTGTCCGCTCGGCTGTGATGGGGCCGGGCGCTTCGGTGGCGCCCGGCCCGTGGGGTGGGGCGGCGTCAGTGGGTGGTCAGGACGGGGCGGGGGGTTGGGCGGGCGGGGTCGGGCAGCGGGAAGGTCTGCACGGCGCCGCGGACCATGTCGCGCAGCCAGCGGTGGCCGGCGTCCTGGTCGTTGCGCGGGTGCCAGGCCATGCTGAGGACCACGTCGGGCAGCTCCACCGGGAGCGGGAAGGTGGTCAGGCCGAGGGCCTGCGCCGCCGGGGTGCCGAGGCGGGCCGGGGCGAGGCCGACGAGGTCGGTGTCGCGGAGCAGGAAGAGCGCCGCCGGGTAGCTCGGCACGCTGGCGACGACCCGCCGGGAGAGGCCGGCCTGGGCGAGCCGCTGGTCGACCTGGCCGGGGCCGCGGCCGTGCCGGGAGACCGTGAGGTGGTCGGCGGAGGCGAACTCCTCGGCGGTCGGGGGCGCGCCGATGGTCAGCGGGTGCCCGGTCCGGGCGACGCCCACCAGGCGGGTGGTGGTGAGCGGTTCGGTGCGGGTCTCGGGGTCGAGCTGGTCGGTGACGCCGACCTCCAGGTCGATCAGGCCGTCGCGCATCGCGCTGGTGCCCTCCAGGTCGTCCCCGAGGAAGCGCAGGGTCACGGTCGGGGCCTGGGCACGGACGGCCGCCAGCAGGGTCGCGCCGATCGTGGTCAGCAGGACGTCGCCGGTCTGGAGGGTGAAGCGGCGGTTGAACTCGGCCGGTTCGGCCGCGGCGGGGGGTATCAGCAGCGCCTGGCCCCGGCTGACCAGGGCGCGGACCTCGGAACGCAGTTCGACCGCGCGCGGTGTCGGCACCAGCCCGCGTCCGGCCCGGACCAGGAGCGGATCGCCGAGCACCCGGCGCAGCCGCCCGAGCGTGCGGCTCATCGCCGGGGCCGAGGTGTGCAGCCGTTCGGCGGCACCGGTCACGCTGCCCTCCTCCAGCAGGGCGTCCAGGGCGACGAGCAGGTTGAGATCGAGGTCCGGCATGGGGTTCTCCGCTGTGGTCGGTCGGCTGGGTGGGGGGTGGGGGTAGGGATGACCCGGAGTGGAAAATGTGCTGACCAGGGTTTCGCGGGAGCGCATGACGACTCGGCATCTAGCGTCGATCGCCACAACTCCCCTTGGGAGTAAAGGATCTGACGTGATGATTGACAATGACATGTTGGTGGATGCCTGCCAAGGAGGCCGTGTGCCGACCTTCCGGGTGGCCGACGGCGTACGCCGGCCGGCGCGGACGGGCGGCCGGGAGCGGTGGGCCCGCGCCGGAGTGCGCCTTGGCGAGGACGGTGCGCCTCCCGGCGTGCGGAGGGAAGCGGGGTGGTGACGGTGTCCTCGTACGAGGAGTGGCGCCCGGTGCTCGCGCCCGGGCGGCAGGTGAGCTGTCTCTGGACGCGGCACCAGGCCGGGGGGTCGTCGTACGAGCAACTGGTCGTGCCGGACGGCTGCGTGGACCTGGTCTGGTCGGACGCGGGCCTGGAGGTGGTGGGCACGGACCGGGTGCCCCGCAGGGTCCCGGTGCGCGGCGGGGCGGAGCTGGCCGGGGTGCGGTTCCGGCCCGGTGCGGCGGGCCTGCTGCTGGGGGCCGTGCCGGCCCGGGACCTCTGCGACCTGCAGGTGCCGCTGGCCGAGGTGGTCGGCGCGGCGACGGCGCGCCGGCTCGGGGAGCGGCTGGCCCGGACCCGCGGGCCGCGGGAGGCGGCGGCGGAGCTGGACGCGTTCGCGGCGGCGCTGGCGCCCGGGTGGGAGCCGGACCGGGTGGTCGAGCGGGCGGTGGCCGCGCTGGGGCGTGCGCAGGGGGCGCGACTGCCGGAGCTCGCGGCGGAACTGGGGCTCTCGGAGCGGCAGCTGCGCCGCCGGGTGACCGACGCGGTCGGCTACGGGCCGAAGACCCTGCACGCCGTGCTGCGCTTCCAGCGGGCGCTGGCCTGCGCGCGGTCGGGGCACGGGGACGGGCACGGGGGCCGGGACGGGGGCGGCGCCGGGGCGGAGCCCGGGCTGGCGGAGGTGGCGGTGCGGGCCGGGTACGCCGACCAGGCGCACCTCACCAGGGAGGTGCGCCGGTGGGCGGGGGTGCCGCCGACGGTGCTGCTGGGCCGGAGCCGGGGTCAGGCTGCCAGGGCGTCGTCGTAGGCGCGGAGCGTGATCAGGGCCTGGAGGGTCACGCCGGGGCGGGCCTCGGACTCGGTGTTCGCCGACCAGCGGACCCAGTTGATCGGCCAGCCGCCGTCCGACCGCTGGGCGGCGGTGAGGTGGTCGAGACCGCGGGTCAGCTCCTCGTCGGTGAACCAGGCGCGGGCCAGGCTGTCGGGTGTGCGGGCGTAGTCGTGCGGCAGGTGGTACTCGCCCGGCGCGTAGCCCGGGGTGATCCGTGCCTCCTCGGGCCGGTCCGGGTCGAGCAGCACGAGCCGCTGCTCGCGGACGAGTTCGCCGAGGCGGGTCGCCACCTTCCGGGCCCAGGCGGTGTCCGGGGTGGCGTCCAGGAAGCGCAGCGCGGCGCCCACCTCGTACGGATGCGTCTCGCCGAGGTTCTCGACGGCGGCGCGGCAGAACGCGGTGGCGGCGGTGAGCCACGGGTGGTCGATGGCCTGGCGCAGCAGCGGGGCGACGATCTGCCCGGTGCACAGCAGGGCGCCGACCGGCTCGGTGCCCTCCTCCGGCACCGGCAGGAACGCCGGCCGCGGGTAGGGCCGCAGGCTCGGCAGGACGACGGGGACGCCGCCGTCGGGCGCGGTGACCTCGGCCAGCCACTCGCAGACGGGCCGGGCGCGGGTCCCGTCCAGGGCCCCGGCCTCCTCCAGGGCGAGCAGCGCGGCCGGGACGGCGATGGGCTGGGGGGCCGGTCCCCGGACGTCCGGTTCGAGGCCGAAGGCGAAGCCCCCGCCGGCGGCGCAGTGGGCGCCCAGGGCGGCGAGCACGCCGACGGGGTCGGGCCGGGGGCCGAACAGATGGGAGAAGCGGCGTTGTTCGAGGACGCGCCCGGAGGTCCAGAGGAAGTTTGCGGCGGCGTCGAGCCTGGTGGTCGTGAGGCGTGCGGTGCGGGTCATGGCTCGACGGTAGGCCGCTCGGGGGCGGTGGTCTTGAACAATTCGGACGCGACCGACGGGGTGTCGTGGGCGGCCGGCCGGGGCCAGTGGGCCCGCAACGGGCGGTAGTCGGTCACCGTGATGCCGTGCTCGGCGAGCAGTTCGCGGGTGCGCGGGGCGAGCAGGAAGGCGTGGTCGGAGCGGCGCACCCGCCAGCCGCCGTCGCCGGGGCGGGTGGCGGGCGTGGCGAGGCTGGGGTGGACGGCCCACTCGGTCAGGCCGGGCGGGAGCGCGGCGAGCAGCCGGGCGTAGTGGGCGGGCTTGTCGTCGAGCGGGACGGCGAAGCTGTCCAGGAAAGGGTGGTCGACCACCGGCAGCCCGCGGGCGCGCAGGCGTTCCAGGGCCGGGGCGAGCCAGACCCGGACGGCCAGGCCGTACTCGGCGCCGAGCGCGAGCGCCAGGTCGAGGAGGTCGGGTCGGCCGGCGTCGGCCAGGCAGTGGAAGTCGAGGTGGGTCGGGTCGGGCCCCGGGCCGGTGGCGGCCTCGATCTGGGCGCGGAACTCCCGCTCCACGTCGGCCGCCCGGGCCCGCGCGAGCAGCCGGGCCCGGCCGTCGGGGGTGGCGGGGAGGAGGCGGCCCGCGGGGTCGAGCAGTGAGCGGACGGCGGCGGCCGGGGCGACCGGGCCCCAGCGGTGGCCGGGTTCGTCGGTGTCGCGGACCAGGGTGAGGTGGATCCCGAACGGCAGCCCGGGGCGCTCGCGCAGCAGGCGCAGCGCGTGCGCGGATCCCGGGCAGCCGGTCATGAGGCTGCAGGAGGCGGCGACGCCGTGCTCGATCGCCTCGACGACGGCGAGGTTGACGTCCTCGTTGAGGCCGAAGTCGTCGCAGTTGAGGAGCAGCAGACGGGTGCCCGGCGGGTGGCCGAGCAGCTCGGTGGCGAGAGGGGGCGCGAGGGGGGTCGGCTGGGTCACGCCCGGCAGTCTGCCGGGGCGGTGGGGGCGGCGCAGCGGTTTTCGGGGGTGGGGCGGGGCTCTCAGGCCTGGCGGGCGGCTCGCCGCTGGCGCTTGCCGAGCGGGGCCTGCGAGAGGTCCTCGGCCTGCGAGCGGAGGTTCTTGTAGCCGTAGCCGCGTTCGTCGAGCCAGGCGCGGGCGGACCGCTCGGCGCGCTCGGTGGCGTCCAGGATGTCCTCCTCGGCCTCGCCGGTGTCCTGGTAGCGGAAGGTGAAGACGGCGCGGGCGCTCAGGTCGTAGCTGAGGTGGCCCTCGGGGGTGAAGGCGGCGAAGAGGATGTCGTGCTCGGCGGCGCGGGACGCCAGCTCGGCGTGCTGCTCGGGGGTGAGGCCGTCGAAGACGCCGCGGACGGTGATGCGGAAGGTGCGCGTGGTCATCCGGCGAGCGTATGCCGTGCGGTGGAGGGTGGGCGACGGGTTTTCGGGGAGGCGGGCGGCGCCCCCGCGAGGTGGTCGCGGGGTCCTGCCCGGCGGTGCGGTGCGCGGGCGGCTACCGCGGATCCCCCTCGGGGCCGGGTGCGCCGAACGGGCGGTCCGCCCGGACGCAGCTGTGGGGGAGCGGTGGGAAGCCGTTGAAGCCCCGCGTGGTGTAGGAGGTGGCGTAGGCGCCGCAGGAGAGGATCCACACCGGGTCGCCCGAGGCGGCGTCCCGGGGGACGGGCACGCCGGCGCCCTCCTCGCCGTAGGCGTCGTCGCTGTCGCAGGTGGGGCCGGCGATCACGGCGGGCACGGTCGGGGCCCCGGCGTGGGTGGGGAACTCCAGCCGGTAGCGCAACTCGTCCATCTCGTAGAGGCCGTTGAACTTGCCGCAGCTCAGATAGAGCCAGTGGGAGCGCTGCCCGTCGAGTTGCTGACGATCCGTCAGCCGGGTGACGTGGGCCCGGATCGCGCCGTGGTCGGCGACCAGGTGGCGGCCCGGTTCCAGCAGGAACTCCAGCGGCCCGGCGGAGACTTCGCGCAGGTGCTGGATGCCCTCCCGGAGCACGGCGAAGATCTTGTCCACCGGGGGGTGGAGCGGGATTCCGTGCCGGTCCAGCACGCCGAGCGCGGGCAGGCCGCCGCCCAGGTTGACGTGGTCCAGCAGGATGCCGTGCCGGTTGACCCGCGCGATCACCGCGCCGAGCGTCTCCAGCGCGTCCTGCCAGGCCTCGGCGGTGAGTTGCTGCGAGCCGACGTGCACCGACAGGCCGGCCGGGACCAGCCCGGCGCCCCGGGCGGCTGTCAGCACCCGGACGGCGTCCTCGGGCGAGCAGCCGAACTTGCGGCTCAGTCCCCACAGGGCGCCGTCGCCGGTGGTGGCGAGCCGGCAGAACACCCGGGCGCCGGGGGCGTGCCGGGCGAGCGCGGCGACGTCGGCCAGGCTGTCGGTGGCGAAGTCGCGCACCCCGAGCCGGTGCGCCTCGGCGATCTGGTGGTCGGACTTGACGGTGTTGCCGTAGTGGATCCGCTCGACCGGCACGCCGGTGCGCAGGGCCTGGACGATCTCCTGCGGCCCGGCCGCGTCGAAGCCGGCGCCCCGGGCGGCCAGGCAGGCGAGCACCTCGTCGACCGGGCAGGCCTTCATCGCGAACCTGACGTCGACGCCCGGCAGTTCGCGCAGCAGGGCGTCGTACTGGGCCTCGATGCCGTCCAGGTCGAAGATGATCCGGTCGTCCTCGGCGGCGGCCAGGGCGGTGCGCAGGCGTCCGTAGTCAGGCATGGTCGGCGCTCCGGCCGGTGCTGCGGGGGCTTCGTCGGGCAGTGTCGCCGTTCACCGCGTGCCGCCCTCGCCGCCGTTGCTGACGCAGGGGCGCTCCGAAGCGGCCCGGAACAGGTGCCTGTCGGGCTTCGGCATCAGGTCACTCCAAGTTCGGGTGGGGGCGTCGGGTCGGTCGGGGGCCGTGCGCCGGGTGAAGGGACGTGCCTCGGGGGGCGCCGCAGTGCGGGGCCGGAGCCCCGGTGAAAGTGGGGGACGAGGGAGGGGATTTCCTGTCCGACACGGAGTACCGCCGACTGTTCCGGCCTCGTCAACGCGGTGTTCCCCTACGGTGGACTAGACCAACTTCCGGTGTCAACCCTCGTCCCTCCAGTCGCGTCGGACGCCCCGTCGGTGAGTGGACGACCGGCCGTGACCTGCGGCGGAGCCAAGGGCGGGGCGGCCTGGGACGTTCGGCGAGACGGGCGGACGAACGGGCGGCAGGGGGGTTCCCTTTCGGGCATCAGTGGCTCTGTGGGGGAGCAATCGTGCGTCGTGCTCGACGGTCTGACGTGGTTTCGGGTGAATGCGTCGGGCGAGGTGGAGTCAATCCCGGCCTCGGACGGCGGCGTTGCGGACGGTTTCGCCGACGACGGCCCGCCGACGACGGCCCGCCGACGACGCTCACGGCCGGGGCCGGGTACGCGTTCCTGGGGGCGGCGGCCGGAGCTCCGCAGCTACGGCCGGACCGTCAGGGTCACCGGCGAGTGGTACGGCGAGACCTACGGCTCCCGGGTGGTCCGCTACCGGCTCAACCCGGCGAGCTCCGCCACCGACCCCGGACTGCTCACGACCTCCGCCGACCGCACCGTCGTCCAGGACGCCTTCACCACCCCCGGCTACCGCGGACTGCAGGGGGGTACGACCTGGACCGACGCGCAGGGCGTGGTCGAGTTCGCCTTCTCCAAGGGCTGCGGCACCGAGCCGGCGGTGCTCCCGCACACCTGGACCGGCGACACCCGCCCCGGTCGCCGGCTGTGGCAGCGAGAGCGCCTGGGGCGGCAACTGGAGCGCCGGCTCGCCCCAGGCGCTCAGCTGCTGGCCCGAACTGGGGGGCCGACCAGGTCGACGAGCTGTGGGGCCTGACGGAGGGCATCTGCCGGGTCAGGGGCGACAAGCACTTCACGGCCGGCGCCGACGACTCCGGCGTCTGCGCGTCCTGCACCGGGACCGGCACGGCCTCGCTGCGCACCGTCCTCGCGGTCGGCTTCACCGATCCGGCGGTGCTGGGACGGCTGAGGGGCTCCCGGACCTGGTGCGCGACAGGGGAGTCGGCAGGGTTCCCGGTTCGGTCATAGGTTCGGTCTATGGGGTCATAGATCGGCACCGCCTACAGTGGCGAGGTCCGGCCCGATTGGGTGGGAGTGGGTCACCCTCGCCCGTCCGACCTGAGTCCGGCGGGTTCCGCCCTGCTCCGCCCCGTTTCGTTCGTCCCCGTTCGGAGGATCGTTCCGCCATGACCCGCCCGATCCGCGTCGCGATCGTCGGCGCCGGCCCCGCCGGTATCTACGCCGCCGACGCCCTGCTGAAGTCCGACGCCGCCCAGCAGCCCGGGGTCTCCATCGACCTCTTCGAGCGGATGCCCGCGCCGTTCGGGCTGATCCGGTACGGCGTGGCGCCGGACCACCCGCGGATCAAGGGGATCATCACGGCGCTCCACCAGGTGCTGGACAAGCCGCAGATACGTCTCTTCGGCAACGTCGACTACCCCTCCGACCTCACCCTGGACGACCTCCACCGGTTCTACGACGCCGTGGTCTTCTCCACCGGCGCGATGGCCGACCGCGCGCTCGACATCCCCGGCGTCGGGCTCGACGGCTCGTACGGCGCCGCCGACTTCGTCTCCTGGTACGACGGCCACCCGGACGTGCCGCGGACCTGGCCGCTGGAGGCCGGGAAGGTCGCGGTGCTCGGCGCCGGCAACGTCGCCCTGGACGTCGCCCGCATCCTCGCGAAGACCGCCGACGAGCTGCTGCCGACCGAGATCCCGCCGAACGTCCACGAGGGCCTGCAGCGCAACAAGGCGCTGGAGGTGCACGTCTTCGGCCGCCGCGGCCCGGCGCAGGCCAAGTTCAGCCCGATGGAGCTGCGCGAGCTCGACCACTCGCCCAACATCGAGGTGATCGTCAACCCCGAGGACATCGACTACGACGACGGCTCGATCGCCGAGCGGCGCGGCGCCAAGCACGTCGACATGGTCGCCTCGACCATCGAGAACTGGGCCATCCGCGATGTCGGCGACCGCCCGCACCGGCTCTACCTGCACTTCTTCGAGTCCCCGGTGGAGGTGCTGGGCGAGGACGGCCGGGTGGTCGGGCTGCGCACCGAGCGCACCGAGCTCGACGGCACCGGCAATGTGCGCGGCACCGGGCGGTTCACCGACTGGGACGTGCAGTCCGTCTACCGTGCGATCGGCTACTACTCCGACGAGCTGCCCAAGCTGCCGTTCGACCCGGTCTCCGGCACCGTCCCGAACGCGGCCGGGCGGGTGCTCGCCGCCGACGGCTCGCACCAGGACGCCGTGTACGTGACCGGCTGGATCAAGCGCGGGCCGGTCGGCCTGATCGGCCACACCAAGGGCGACGCCAACGAGACCGTCGCCTGCCTGCTCGCCGACCACACCGAGGGCCGCCTGCCCGGCGCCGTCGAGCCCGAGCCGGAGGCGGTCGTCGCGCACCTGACGGAGCGCGGGGTGCGGTTCACCACCTGGCAGGGCTGGTACGAACTCGACGCCCACGAGCGCGCGCTGGGCGCGGCGGAGGGGCGCGAGCGGGTCAAGGTGGTGGAGCGGGAGGAGATGCTGCGCCGCAGCGGGGCCTGACCCTCGGGTCCCCCTCCCGCCTCTCAGGCCTCGGCGGGCGGCGGGGCGAGGACGACCGGCCACGCGTCCTCGCCGGCCAGCACCTCGTCCAGCGCGAGCCCCGGGCCGGCATTGAACACGGCGGTCGCGGCGTCGGCCCGGGCGTACAGCTCCGGGTCGACCGCCGCGTCCGCGCGCAGCACCAGCGCGGCCTCGGGAACCGCGGGCGAGCGCTCCGGGAAGGCGTCCGGGTCGGCGCCGATCTGCGTCAGCGTGAACGGGTACGCCGCCACCGCGACGGTCAGCCGGTCGCCGTCGAGGGCGTGCTCCGCCCACCCGTCGGTGGGCAGCAGGTAGAACGCGCCGTCCCCCTCGTGGCCGTACCAGCCCAGCTTCGCGACGGCGCGCTCCCCGGGCGAGCCGTCCGGGTCGACCAGCAGCGCCACCACGGGCGCGTCCGGATCGTCGGGGTTGATGCCGCTGCGGACGAAGAGCCGGGCCACGGGCGACCTCCGGTCGGGACGGAACGGGGCGGGACGGGTGACACGCTAGCGGTTGCCTAGGACAGGCCCCGGCGTGTGTGATTGTCCGCACTGTCGGTTGTCATGGACGCGAATTTAGCGCGCCCCTGGTGTGTCCGACAGGAGAAGCGCGGGCTCCGGATGAGCAGAAGGACCTAGCGTGCCCGCAGCCCGTCGAGGAGCTCCCGCGTCTCGCGGGTGTGGGGGTGCTCGGCGCCGAAGAGGCGCAGCTGGCGCTGGTGGAGACCGGACAGCACCGCCGCGGCCTCCCCGCGGCGGCCTTGGCGGGCGAGGACCTGGGCGAGCAGCACGGTGCTGCTGAGGGTGCTGGGGTAGTCCGGGCCGAGCAGCCGGGCGCGGGCGGCGACGATGTGGGCGAGTTCCCGTTCGGCCTCCGCGAGCCGGCCCTGGAGCGCCGTGACCCAGGCCAGCCGCTCCCGGGTGGCCAGGGTGTCGTGGTGCTCCTCCCCGAACAGCTCGCGGCGGAGCCGCAGGAGCGTGCGCAGTTCGGCGTCCGCCTCCGCCGGCCGGCCCTGCTGGCCGACCGTCCAGGCGAGCCGGTTGCGGCTGGCCAGGGTGACCGGGTGATCGGGCCCGAACACCGCGGCCCGCCCGTCGCGGGCGGTCCGGAACAGCGCCTCGGCCTCCGCCCAGTGCCGTTCGCGGGCGACCACCCGGCCGATCGCGTGGTAGGTGCCCAGCGTGTCCGGATCCCGCTCGCCCAGGTGCTCGCGCTGCGTCGCCAGCAGGGCTTCGAGCGTCGTCCTGACCTCGCCGTAGCGGCCCAGGTCGGAGATCACCCTGGCGAGTTCGCCCTCGGTCCGGAGCGTCTCGCGCGCCAGGGCGCCCAGGTGCGCCGTCTGGTCGGCGTGCAGGAGGCGCAGTCCGGCCTCCGCCTCCTGCCAGCGGCCCTGGAGGCCGTAGGCGCGGCACAGCCAGTACCTGACCTGGAGGACTTCGCGGTCCTCGGGCGGGAGCCCGCGCACCGCGGCGAGGGTCGCGGCGCACACCTCCTCGCCCAACGCGGCCGGGCCGCTCCATTCGGAGAACTCCCCGAGGACGCTCGCGCCGCGCGCCGTCCGCCGCAGGCCGTCCACGTCCAGCACCGGCGCCGCGGTGTTCAGCAGCGCCCGGAAGTGCGGTGTGAGCAGGCGGAACGCCGGCCAGTCGGCGGGCCGGTCCGGACGCAGGCGGGCCAGCGCCTCGGTGACCACGACGACGGCGGTGTCCGTGATCGTCCCCGCCGTGACGCCGTCCGCGCGCCGCTCGGTCTCCAGACGGTCGGTCTCCAGGCGGTCGGTCTCCGGCCGGCCGGACTCCAGCGGGTCGGTCTCCAGCGGGTCGGCCTCCATCCGTTCGGTCTCCAGATGGGCGCGGCCGACGTCGGCGACCACCGGATGCAGGATCAGCGCGCGGCCGGCGCCCGGCGGCGGGGAGGCGAGCCGGCTCACCAGGCCCAGCCTCAGCAGGCCGCGCATGCCCTGTTCGAGCCAGATCACCCGGTCGGTGCGCGCGGTCGCGGTCGGCGGCAGCAGCGGCGCGAGCAGCTCGACGTCGAGCAGGCCGTCCGGGATCGGGGTCGCCGCGCCGAGGCAGGAGAGCAGCCGCAGCAGGGTCCGGGCCTGGGGGACGCCGTAGCGGGCGAGCGCGTCGAGGGAGGTCTCCCAGGTGTACATGAGGGTGGACCGGGCGTCGCCGCCCAGCTCCGGATCGGGTGCCAGCAGGTCCACCGTCCGCGGCGATCCGTCGAGCGCCTGCCGGTAGTCGGCGAACCGCCGGGTGAGCGCGAAGTCGGAGCCGAGGTAGCTTCCGGCGAGGTGCAGGGCGAGCGGGAGGCCGCCGAGCCGTTCGCCCAGCGCGGCGGCCTCCGCCTCGCTGCCGCCCTCGGGCGCGAGGTCGCGCAGGATCCGGCCGGCGTCGTCCGCGCCGAGGCGCTCCAGCCGGCGGAAGAGGACGCCCCGGCCCCAGGTGGCGGGGTCCGCGTGACGGGTGGTCACCACGACGAGGCCGGAGCGGGGGACCCGCAGCCAGCCCGTCCCGTCGGCCACGCCCACCGCCCCGGGCGGGGCGCCCGGGGCGGCGAGGGCCTGCGGGGCGTCGGCGTTGTCGATGACCAGCAGCCAGCGGCCCTTCTCCCGTTCGAGCACGGCCCACAGGACGTCCGGCGCCTGGGGCGTGCCGGAGGCGATGGCCTCCTGTTCGGCCACCGGCGAGCCGAGCGCGCGGGCGACGGCCAGCATGCCGCCGAGCAGGCTGCCCTCCTCGGCCGCGGACACCCACCAGACGTGCCGGCGGGAGTCGGTGCGGACCCGCTCGGCGAGGGCGGCGGCGAGGGTGGACTTGCCGATCCCGCCCAGGCCCGCCAGGACGACGGCGTGGCCGGTGGAGCGGTCGGCCAGGGCGAGGAGTTCGCTCAACTGGTCGTGTCGGCCCCGGAGTTCGGCGGGAAGGCCGCGCACCGGGGCGATCACGGACGCGGGCTCGACCGTCCCCCGGCCCGGCGGCCGCCCGGTGGCCGGGTCGGCGGAGGTGGTCGGGGCGGCCGGGGTGGGCAGTGCGGGCGGGTCCGTCGGCGGCGACGCCGTGCGGGCACGGTGCTGGCGGATCTGCAGCCGAAGCTGCCAGCTGGCGACCCCCAACGCGACGGATCCGGCGACTGTTCCCCCGGCCGTCCAGATCAATCCGGCGTCCATGGTCCTCACGCTACTGGACCGGTGGGCGCCCGGGACCCCCAGCGGCGGGGAATGATCGGGGAGTTGGCCGGGGGCGGTGGTGAGGTCCTTCGGTCAGAGCGCGGCCGGGGCGGTGAGGGTGGCCGGGTCGGTGTTGGCGCCGCACAGGACGACGCAGAGCCGCTCGCCGTCGGCGGGGCGGTAGCCGAAGTCGTCGTGTTCCCCGGTGAGTAGGGCGGCGAGGGCGGTGGCGGCGCCGTGCTCCACCGCGATCCGGCGCTCCTCCCAGAGCGCCCGCCGGGCCCGGACGATCGCCGCGTCCGGAACGAGGACGGAGCGGACGCCGTCGTGGCGCGCCGCCTCCACGGCCAGCGCGGTCGCGCGGCGGGCGCCGAGGGAGTCGGCGGCCACCGAGTCGACCGTGACGTCCACCGGCCCGCCCGCCGCGAGGGCGGCGTGCAGCGCGCGCGACCCCTCCGGCTCGACCGCCACCACCCGGACGCCGTGCTCGCGGGCGGCCGCGGCCACCCCCGCGAACAGCCCGCCGCCGCCGACCGCGACCAGGACGGTGTCCAGGCCCGGCAGCCGCTCGTGGACCTCCTCCAGCAGGGTGCCCGCGCCCGCCGCGATCAGCGGGTGGTCGTAGGCGTGGCTCGCCAGCGCGCCGCCGGCCGCGGCGAACTCCTCGCAGGCGGCCAGCGCCTCGGCGTACTCCGTGCCGACCAGCCGGACGTCCGCCCCGTACGAGCGCAGCCGGGCGACCTTCACCTCCGGGGCGTTGGCGGGCAGGAACACGGTGGCCCGCACGCCCTGCTGCCGCGCCGCCCACGCGCAGGCCAGCCCGGCGTTGCCCCCGGAGGCGATGGTCACCCCGGCGTCCGGCAGCGACCCGGCCTCCCGGTGGGCCTGGAGGAAGTTCTGCGCACCGCGCGCCTTGAACGAGCCGGTGTGCTGCAGGTACTCCAGCGCCAGCCACGGCCCGTCGCCGTCCCCGCCCGGCGCGAGTGCCACGGGCCGCACGTGCCCCGCGATGCGCTCCGCGGCCGCCTTGATGTCGTCGTAGCCGAGCTGTCGCCCCATGCCGCGCCGCCTTCCCGTTCGCATCGATTCGTCCCGTGCGTACCGTACGAAACGCCGGACCGGCCCGCCAGAGCGGCGGAACCGGCGCCGCGGCTGGGAGCATCACTGCAACCGTACGAGAACGGAGAACGGAGGGGTCGCCATGATCGGTGTGCTGCTGGTCGGCATCCTGGTACTTGTCGTCGGAGGCTGTGTCTGCGTGGTCTGGGCCGACCGCGGAGGCCCCCGCTGGACCCGCGCCGTGGCCGCCGCCACCATCGGCGCCGGCCGCGTCCTGCGCAGCTACCAGAAGTCCCAGCGCCGCGAGGTGAGCGGCGGCGGCGTCGACGGGGACTAGCGGGACGGGGCCATCGTCGGATCATCCTTCGGATCGGCCCGGCCGAGGGCAGGGCTACTCGAAGGATGACCCGATGTCGTTCCGCATGAAGGCGTCCTTCCACATCGGACCGTTGTCCGCCGGAAGGCGGTCCCCGACCCGTGGCTCATCATCAGCCCGGACCGGTCATCGTGGCCCCGGGCCGGCGGCCCTCCGACGGAGCGTCGGATCGGTATGGTCATGAGCGCAGGTCAGGGGATCGCACTGACAGTCGGTGCGGTCGCGCGCGCTCGGCGCACGCGGCCGTCCGAAGGCGCGGGCAGGCCCGGTTCGTCGACCTCGTGGTGCCCGTCGCCGACGACGACAGCCTTGCGCCTTGGCCTGGGCAGCGCCAACCTGCGCTGCCGACCTGCGCCGCCACTGCACCGCCCGGGTCGGCGTGACCCCCACCGACTACCGCCGGGCCTCCCGTTCACCGGCCGTGGCCTCGGCGGTTGACCGGTGATCGTTCGCGGGGTTGGCTGGGGGTGATCACCACAGTGACGGACGGGGGAACGATGCGGTCACCGGTCAGCGCGCTGGTGCTCGGCCCGGGCGGTGCCGTCGGCACCGCCTGGATGGCTGGCCTCGCCCACGGCCTGCGTGGCCTGGGCATCGACCTGGCCGCGGTCGATCTGGTCGTCGGCACCTCGGCCGGCGCGATCGTGGGCGCCGCGCTGACCAGCGGTCAGGACCTCGCGCACTTCGCCGACCCGGCGGCGAGCGGCGGCGACGGTCCCCGGCCCCCGCAGGCCGACCCGCGGCTCATGGGTGAGGTCTTCACGGTCCTCGGCGCCGCCCTGCCGCCGGAGGAGGCTCGCCGGCGGGTCGGGCGGATCGCGCTCGACGCGGCCGCTCCGGACGCCGGGCAGGCCCTGGTCGCGACGCGCCGACGGCTGATCGGCACGGACACCTGGCCGGCGGCCGGGAGCCGGCTGCTCATCCCCGCCGTGCAGGCGGAAAGCGGCGAGCCGGTGGTCTGGGACCACGACAGCGGCATCCCGCTGGCCGCCGCCGTCGCGGCGTCCAGCGCCTTCCCCGGCGCCGCGCCCCCCGTCCCGTTCGGCGGGCGGCACTACATCGACGGCGCGCTGCGGGCGGGCAGCAACGCGGACCTCGCGGCCGGTGCGCGGACGGTGATCCTCGTGGAGCCGATGGCGCGTCAGGCCTCCGGCCAGGACGGCCCGGCCGCGGTGGTGTCGCTGTTCCCCGACGCGGCCTCGGCGGCGGCACTCGGTACGGACCCGACGGACCTGTCGGCCTGGGTGCCCGCGTTCCGGGCGGGGCAACGACAGGCCGCCGCCGCGCGGGAGCGGCTGGCCGGCGTCTGAGTCGGGCGGTTCAGGGGCGGTTCAGGGGCGGTCGTCCATGCGCTGGAGGCGGATGCCGACCGCCCGCCAGAGCCAGACCACCGAGAGCGGCACCGTCGCCAGCCCGACGCCGACCGCGTCGCGCATCCGGCTGTCCGTCAGGTTGTCACAGCTTCGGTCGTTCTGGCTGCCGACGGTCTCGTAGAACACCGGCGAGCCGCAGTGCAACGTTTCGCCGTTGCGGTACTCGTGCGAGACCGGCAGGAAGGCCAGCCCGACCGCCCACAACCACGCGACGAGCGCGAGCAGCCCCAGCGCGTGCACACCCCGGAGCCGCGACCGCTGGGCCCGTCGCCACGCCCGAACCCCGCGCTTCTCCAGGAGCGCCCCGGTCTCCCCGGTCTCCATGCGCGTTCCCCCCTCGTTCGTACGATGAACGGCCGAGGAGAGCATGGCAGGCGGCGCTCCCCGGCCGTCGGCGGGGTCGGTCAGAAGTCGAAGAACGCGCCGGTGGTGCGCAGCAGGACGCAGTGGTTGCCGTAGGTCTGCTGGAAGGCGAGCTGCCGGCCCCGGTACACGCCGGTGGCGGTCACCGTGTACGGGTCGTACAGGTCGTTGCAGACGCCGGGGTCGACGTTCAGCTGGGCGAGGTCGCCGTTGACGGAGTCGAGCAGCCGGCAGGCGGTGAACGGGTCGGGGTGGGTGGTGACGCTGTCCGGCGGGCAGTCGAGGGTGACGACGTGCGGCATGCCGGAGCCCGGGTTCGGCCCGTGCGCCACCGTGAGCCGGAGGCTGGCCACGGGCGCGGCGGGGATCGGGGTGATGGCGTTGGCGGTACCCGCGAGACCGGTGCTGAACAGGGCGGTCGCGAGCAGGGCGAGGGTGGGGGTCGTCTTCACACCCGGCGCAACGACCCTCCGGTGGGCAGGTTACGGCCGGTGGGCGTGCCGGAGTGGGAAGTCGGCGGGTCCGACTTCTCAGGCCGGGCCGCCGTCCGCGCGGCGCTCGTCGGCCGCTTCGGTCGCCTGACCGGCTGCCCGTCCGGCCTGTTCGGCTGCGTGCTCGGTCGCCCGTTCGGCGGCCCGGGCGGCGAGGCCGTGGGCCGCCTCCAGGAGGTCGTCGTAGGTGGGCAGCCGGTGCCGGACGTGCGGGCCGACGGCCGCGATCGCCGCCATCGCGTCCAGGCCGGCCCGGGCCGGATCCCGGGCCAGGAACGCCAGACCGCGCCGGATCCGCAGGACGGCGATGGCGTCCCGTCCGATCAGCGCGGGCTCGGAGTGCGGCCCGAAGACCCGTTCCTGCCGGGGGTGCAGCACCTCGGCGAGTTCGAGGGCCTCTTCCGTGCGGCCCGACTCGGCGTAGGCGTTGATCAGATTGGCGGCCGACAGCAGCGTGTCCGGGTGCTCGCGGCCGAGCACCCGCGACCGCCCCTGCAGCACGGACTCGCCCAGCTCGGCCGCCTCCTCGTTGCGGCCGCTGCGCCGGTAGGCGACGGCAAGGTCGCCCCGCGCGCCCAGCGCCTCGGGGTGGTCGGCGCCCAGCACCTGCTCCAGGCCGGCCGAGCCCCGCTCCACCAGGGGGATCCCCTCCTCGGCGCGGCCGGCCTCACAGTAGGACAGTCCGAGTTCGACCCGGGAGTGGTGCGTCTCGGCATGCTCCGGCCCCAGCGCGCGCTCGCGGCCGGCCAGGATCTCCTCCTGGATCGCGATCGCCTCGGCCAGCCGCCCGGCCTGCCGGTAGGAGCCGGCGAGGTTGGCGCGCGCGGTCAGCGCGTTCGGGTGGTCGGTGCCGTGGCCGCGCAGTTCGCCGACGACCCGCTGCTCCAGCGCCAGGGCCTCATCGGTGCGGCCCGCGTGGCTGTAGGAGACGGCGAGGTCGGAGCGGGAGGACACGGTGTCCGGGTGGAGCGGGCCGAGGACCCGCTCACGGGCGGCCAGCACCCGTTCCTTGAGCGCGATCGCGTCGCCGTCCAGGCCGGCGCGGCTGTAGGACATGGCGAGGCCGGCGAGCACGGTCAGGGTCCCGGGGTGGTCCGCGCCGTGCAGTTCCTCGTGCGCCACCGCGACCTGCTTCAGCAGCGCGGCGGCCTCCGTCGACCGGCCGGCCTCCCGGTAGGCGGCGGCCAGGTTCGCCCGGGCGGTGAGGGCCCGCGGGTGCTCGGGGCCGAGGCCGCGCGTCAACGTGTCGACCTCCTCGCTCCAGTGCGTGACGGCGGCCTGGTGGAGTCCGGCGTGGAGGAGGCTGATGCCGGCCTTCTCGCGCAGCAGGGACCCGGGGTAGTGGTGCATGGCGTCGCCGACGTGGCCCTGCAGCACGGCGGTGTTGGTGCGCAGGCTGGTGCTCAGCCGGTGGTCGGTGTGCTCCTCCTCCGGCCACAGCTCGCTCAGCGCCCAGATCGCCGCGACCTGGTGCTGCTGCGGTTCGGGGCTGGTGTCGCGGGCGGCGCGGGCGGTCAGCGCGTGGATGGTGACCTCCCGGTGGGCCGGTGCCGCCCAGGGCTGCACCTCGGGGTCACCCGCCGGGCGGCTGGCGATCAGGTTGTAGGAGTGCAGGACGGCGAGCACGGTCAGCGCCTCGTCGGCGCTGACCGGCGGTGGGGCGGGGGGTTCGTCGGACGGCTCGGCGGACGGTCCCCGGCGCCGGAACCGGGGGAGCCGGCGCCGCGCCGTTCGGCCGTTCGCGGGCGGCTCGGGGGCCGCCGGCTCGGCGGGGGCCTCCGACTCGGCCGGGGTGCGGTGGCGGGCCAGGTAGTCGGTGGCCGCCTCCGTCGTCCACAGCGCGCGCGGGTGACCGGCCGGGTCGAGCAGGGCCGCCAGCCGCACCGCCGCCTCGGCCAGGCCCTTCGGTTCGGTCCGCTGCGCCGCCTCCAGCGAGATCAGCAGCGCGGTGGCGACCGGCCTGCCGTACAGCTCGGTGTCCGCCTCGGGCGGCAGCACGGAGTCCAGCGTGCGGCTGCGCTCGTGGAACAGTTCCAGGTAGTCGGCGCAGGTCCGGTGCTGGTTGACCATGAACGCGGCGGCGTGCGCGAGGGCGAGCGGGAGCCGCCCGAGCGCCTCGGCGAGTTCTCCGGCCCGCTCGTCGAGCAGGTACGGGAAGCCGGCCGAGGTGAGGCGGTCGCGCAGGTAGCCGGCCGACTCCTCCACGCTGTAGACGTCCACCGGGACGAGCGCCCGGCCGCCGCCGGAGGCGTGCGCGCCGCGCTGGCGGGTGGTGGCGAGCACCCGGCCGTTGCCCTGCCGGGAACTCCCCGGCCACAGCGGGCCGGTGGCGGTGAAGTCGGTGACGTCGTCGAGCACGACCAGCCAGCCGCGGTCGGTGCTGCGCAGCCAGTTGAGGAAGCGCCGGGCGTTCGGCTCGACCTCGGCCGGCGCGTCGACGGCCCCGGGCACCTGGACCGCGAGGGCCGCCTCCGCGTACGTGGCGAGCACCGCGACCGGGTCGGCGGCCGGCGCCCAGACCACGACGTCAACACCCCCGTCGGGGCGCAGCGCCCGGTGGGCGTAGTCGGCGGCCAGCTGGCTCTTGCCCACCCCGCCGCCCCCGGCGAGGACCTGGGTGAGCACCACCGTCTCGTGCCCGGCCCGCGCCTCGTCGATCCTCGTCCGGACGGCGGCCCGGGGTTGGAAGGCGCTCGCGAGAACGGGGAGGGCGCCGACCAGGACCGGCCACTGGGGTTCGGGCGGCGGGGCGTCCTGGCGGACGTACGTGCCGGCCTGGATCAGATCGCCGTGCACGGTCGAGTGGGTGACCTTGTTGACGACGATCTGCTGCTCGACGCCGTCCGGCTCCGCCGATTCGATCATGATGTGATCCTCCGTCAATCACTTGCCCCGGGGCCATGATCCCGCCTCCTCGGTGGCGGCTTCCACCACTTGCGGGACTTTCCCGGACATGGCGGGCCGACGGCGCTCGCTGGAGGCCTCTACGGCGGAGCGACTGCGGTTGGAGCCGGTGGAGTGGGAAGTCGGCGGGTCCGACTTCCCACTCCCCGGTCAGGCGGTGAAGTTGGGGGAGTGGGACTCGATGGCCTTGACGAAGGCGGCCCACTCGGCGTGGTCGAAGGCGAGGTGGGGCCGGTTGGGGTCCTTGTCGTCGCCGAGCCAGACGTCCCCGTTGGGAAAGCGGGCGATGATCACGCAGTTGCCGTTGCTCTCTCCGGAGAATGGGGACTTGACCCACGTGGCTTCGGCGGGGCTGTGGTCGTAGGGGTTGCGCTTCTCGCTCACGTGATCTCTTCCAACTTGCGCTCAAGGGCAGTGATGGTGTCGCCTGGCGACAGAGCGAACCGCTTCAAGCGGCTGAAAGCCCGCTCGGCTCGTCGAACATCTCGTCCCGATCTACGCGGGAGCATACCGCCGACGGCCTCGGTGAAGACGAAGCCACCGTCCGGCTCATCGGGGAAGCGCAGAAGTGTCAGCCCGGACACCAGGATGCCCGGTCTCCCCGCGCTCAACGGCACCATGCGGGCTGTCACGTTGGGGTACTCCGACACCTTGATGACATGGCGGATCTGCTCGGCGAGCACATCCATGTCGCCGGCCACCAGAAGCGCGACCTCTCCGAAGTAGACCTCCAGATTGAGGCGGGGGTCCTCGGTCAGTCGCCGCTGGCGCAGTATCCGAATCTCGGCGGCGGCCTCATTCTGATCCTCACTGAGACCGTCCAGTCCGGCTGAGATCATCTCCCGCGCGTAGTCCGGAGTTTGGAGAAGCCCTGGGAACGCGGAGTGGTAGTAGTCGAGCATCTCCGTGGCGGCGGCCTCAAGGCCGAGGAACTCGCCGAACGCGGCGCTGATCGTGTCGGCGAACTCGTGGTCCTGCCACCAGTTTCGGTCGGGGCCGTCGCCGATGAGGTTCTCGATCTCCGCGCGATCCGTTCCGGCGATGCCGCAGTGATCGAGCAGTCGGGTGAGGTCGGTCGCGCTGACCGGCACCTTGCCGTGCTCGACTCTGCTCAAGCGGCCAGGGTTCCAGCCCTTCAGACCCTGTGTCATGTCGATCTGGGTCTTGTTGTTCTCCACTCTCCAGGCGCGCAACTCCTCCCCGAGTCGGATCCTTCGGAGCGTGGACCTGTCCATGGCCAACAGCCGTCCCTCCCTCTGGGTGTTCGCGACCAGTCTCTCCAGCGAGGGGAGGAGGCTCAAGCTGGATCCATGATCAACTAATTTATTTTCTTCTTGCTCAGTTCGGCTTGCAAATTCGATTTCCCTTGGCCCACACTCAACGTGACCGAACGGACACGCTCCTGAAGGGGCCTCGCCATGTCCACCTTCCACCGGCCCGTCCTCCGCACCTGGGAGACCTCCCTCACCGAGCACGGCACCTCGGTGCGGACCGCTCGCCGCCACATCCGTGACCAGCTCACCGCCTGGGGCTGGAGCGGGGACCGGGTCGACGACCTCGTCCTCATCGCCTCCGAGCTGGTCACCAACGCCGTCGTCCACGCCTGCCAGGGGCACGGCGAAGTCCGGCTCTACCTCCAGGAGTTCGAGGGGGACTGCCGGCTCGAAGTCTGGGACCCCCGGCACGACCTCCCGCTCCGGGAGCGCCGGCCGCGCCGCTTCAACGAAGGCGGGCGCGGCATCGACCTGGTCCGCCAACTCGCCCTCGACTTCGGAGTGATCGTCCGCCGGGGGACCGGCAAGCGGGTCTGGGTCCGGGTGATGCTCGGCGAGCCCGGCCCCGTCACCCTCGGTGAAACCGCCTCGATGGGCTCCGATCCGCTCATCCGACCGGGGTGACGGGGGTGTGTCACGCTGGTGGGTGGGGCGCTGGCGGTACACGGCCGAGGTCGGGAGGCTCGCGATGGCCGAGATCAGGGTGAACGGGGTGTCGCTGTACTACGAGACCCGGGGCGCCGGGCCCGGCCTGGTGCTGGTGCACGGGTCGTGGACGGACGCCGACAGCTGGGCACGCGTCCTGCCGGGGCTCGCCGAGGAGACCACCGCCGTCGCGTACGACCGGCGCGGGCACAGCCGCAGCGAGGACCTGCTCACCCAGGGGTCCGTGTACGAGGACGCCGCAGACCTCGCCGGTCTGATCGTCGGCCTGGGCCTCGCGCCGGCCTACGTCTGCGGCGACTCCTACGGCGGCCTGATCGCCCTCCGCCTGGCCGCCGCCCGTCCCGACCTGCTACGCGGCGTCGCCGTCCACGAACCACCCGCCACCGGCACCCTGCTCGCCGATCCGGAGCTGCGCCCCCTCGGCGTCGCCTTCGCCGAACGGATCTCCGCCGTCCGCGAACTCCTCGAACAGGCCGAATCGGCCGCGGCGGCCGAGCGGTACGTCGACACCATCGCCTTCGGCCCGGGGGCGTGGGAACAACTGCCCGCGCCGGTCCGCCACACCTACATCCGCAACGCGCCGACCTACCTCGACGAACTGCGCGACCCGGACGCCCTCGACCTCGACCTCACCACCCTCAACCGCTTCACCGAACGCGTCCTCCTCACCCAGAGCGACGACAGCGAACCCATGTACGGCGAGATCCTCGACCTGATCGATCTCTCCCTCCCCAAGCCCGACCGCCACGTCTACCCCCACGCCGGTCACGCTCCGCATCTGTCCGAGCCCGAACAATGGGTCCGCACCACCCTCCCCCGCGCCCTGGGGTGACCGCACCTTGGGGGCGCGAAATTCTCGGCGCGCGCCCCACAGGCACATCACGGAGAGTCGGCAAACGCGCTGTTTTGACGTGCGCTTCGCGCCAGATGACTGATGTGAAGGGTTGGTGGTCGTAGGCGGTCAGCGAGCGCATGACGGGTTGGCCGGTGTGGTCGTTGCTGCCAGATCACGCAAGTCAGGGCGAGGACACGTTGCAGGACGCGGACCATGACTCCGCCCGGCGTGCGACTCTGGCGGCGTTCTAGGTCGAGCTGGGCCTGAGGTCTGGTTGACGGACTCGATGATCTTTTTAACAGCTCAGGAACGCCGCGGCTCGCCCTGGCGGGGCTGGGGGCAGTAGACCCACCCTCCCTACCAAGACTGGGCATGACCGGATGCAAGAGCGTGCCGGATGCCGTCCGCACCCACCCCCGCGTGTTCGTCAGGCTCACCGCACTGTCCTTCGGCCCGTCCACGAGCGCCCCACCGACGCGGGCAGTAGCCTCCGGCCGTGCCGCTGCGGCAAGCGCCACGAACCCGCTGACGCGCTGCTCGGCACACCACTGCACCCGAAGACCTACGACTACCCGGGCGCGGTGCTGTTCAACGCCCACGCCTCCGCCCTGTGGGCGCGCTTCACGATCTACCTACGCCGTGAGATCGCCGCCCGGCTCGGCCTGACCCAGAAGGCGGCCCGCGCGGTACAGTGCGTCTCCTTCGCCAAGCTCGCCGAGTACCGGAAGCGCGGCCTGGTCCACTTCCACGCCGTGATCCGCCTCGACGGACCGGACGGCAGCACCCAGCCCCCGCCCCCGTCCGCCACCGTGACCCTGCTCGCCGACGCCATCCGGGCCGCCACCGCCCGAGTCTCGGTCAGCGTCGTCTCGGACGCGGACGGAGAACGCGAACTCGCCTGGGGCGAACAGCTCGACGTTCGCGAGATCGCCGTCTTCGGCACCGACACCGAACTCACCGATCACGCGGTTGCCGCCTACGTGGCCAAGTACGCCACCAAGTCCGCCGACTCCTCCGGCGCTCTCGACCGCGCCCTGTTCTGCCGCCCCTGCCAGGGACGCGGCATGACCCTGACCGGCCACGGAACCCCACTCACGTCCACCGCCTGCACCGGCACCGGACAGGCCCGACCCCTGCCCCGCCTCGCCGTCGAACGCCACGTGCGGCAGATGATTCCCACCTGCTGGGAGCTGGGCAAGCGCCCGGAGTTCGCCGACCTCAAGCTCTGGAAGTGGGCGCACATGCTCGGCTTCCGGGGCCACTTCTCCACCAAGTCCCGCTGCTACTCCGTCACCCTCGGCGCGCTGCGCGACGGCCGCCGCGCCTGGCGCACGGAACAGGCCCGCGCACGCGCCGGCCTGCCCGACCTCGACCCGAGCACGACACTCGTCGTCGGTCACTGGGCCTACCACGGCTCGGGCTACAGCCCCGGCGCGGAACTCCTCGCTGCCGCCGTGTGCCACCGCAGAGAACTTGAGCAGCAGTTCACCGCAGAGTGTGGCCCCTCATGACAGCCGTGTTCCCCGGGCCGGGCATGAGCGAGGAACTGCTGACGGCCCCCCAGGTCATGGCCCGCCTCCAACTCGTGCGTTCCGCCGTCTACGACCTGCTCCGCACCCGGCAACTCGCCTCCATCACCCTCGGCCGCGCCCGCCGCATCCCCACCCACGCGCTCACCGACTTCTTCCGCACCCGACTCGAACAGGACGCCGCCTAATGACCACACCCCGCGACACCCCCGCCTCCCGCCGCAGCCGCGCCAGCGGCGACGGCACCGTCTACCAGCGCAAAGACGGCCGCTGGGAAGCCGCCGGCTACGTCCTCGCCCCCGGCGACACCCGCAAGCGCATCCGCGTCTACGGCACCACCCGCAAGGAAGCCCTCGCCAAACTCACCGAGAAGATCGCCACCAGCAACCGCGGCGTCCCCGTCCCCACCGCACAGGGCAGCCTGGCCGCCAACCTGACGTACTGGCTGGAGGCAGTCGCCGTCCACCAGCTCCGCGAGAACACCCACACCCGCTACACCGCCTGCATGAACCGCCACCTCATCCCCGGCCTCGGCAAGAAGAAGCTCGCCAAGCTCAGCGCCAAGGATGTCCGCACCTGGCTCAACCAGCTCCGCACCACCTGCCAGTGCTGCGCCCGTGGCCTCGACGCCGCCCGCACCCAGCCCCGCTGCTGCGCGATCGGCACGTGCTGCGGCAAGCGGCTCTCCCCGCTGACCCTCGCCTGCATCCACTCCGTGCTCAAGTCCGCCCTGGAGCACGCCGTCCGCGAAGAGGAGATCCCCCGCAACGTCGCCCGCAACGTCCGAATGGGCACACCCCGCCCCCGCCGCTTCGAACCCCTGACCGTCGACGAGGCCCGCGACCTCCTCGCCGCTGTGCGCGGCCATCGGCCTCAGGCCCTCTTCGAGCTCGCCTTGCGCACCGGCCTGCGCAAGGGCGAACTCCTCGGCGTGCGCTGGGAAGACCTCGACCTGACCGGCGGCACCGCCAGCGTCCGGCGCACCCTCCAGCGCACCAACAGCAGCGGCCTGACCGCCCTGCCGACGAAGACGCAAAGCTCGGAGCGGCGCATCGCCCTGCCGGGCGAATGCCTGCACTCGCTGCGGGACCACCGCGACCAGCAGGCCCGGGAGCGCGACACGGCAGGCAAGATGTGGTCGGACAGTGGCTACGTCTTTACCCGGCCCGACGGCTCCCCGATCGAGGGAGCCACTCTCACCCGGCACTTCAACGCTCTGCTCCGCCGGGCCAGGCACCGCCACATCTGGTTTCACGACCTCCGGTACTCGGCGGCGACCCTCCTCCTGGAACAGGGCGTCGAACTGGTCGTGATCAAGGAACTGCTCGGCCACGCCCACATCGGCGTCACCGCCACGGTGTATGCCCACGTCCGACTCCGCCTCCAGCGCGACGCCATCGATCTCCTCGGGTGCGCCCTCCGCAGCCCCACCGAGATCGTCGGCGAGCTCTACGACGGCGACGAACCACCTCTTTGCGCCACGCCCGTCCGCTGACGTTGCCGTCAACTACTGCCGTCAGACACCACAGAGGCCCCACCGGGACATCATTCCGGTGGAACCCCTGTGTTATCGCTGGCCGTTATCGACAGGGAATCCCCCCTCGCCGGGCGACCCAGCTTCGCGTCAGAGATCAGTTTTCGACTTGGAGAGACGGGAAGTTCGCCGACACGACCTGCAACCGCGTCGCGCGCACAAAGCCTCCAGGGGATAACGATGAGCCGCCCAAACGTGTGGGCGGCTCATCGTTATCCCCTGCTGGTCAGGCGACGGGCTACGGAGCCCCTATGTGCAGAAATTCACCATAGATTTGATGCAGCAAAACTGCATATCGATAATGGGCGTCGACAACTTCTCGCTCTTCGGCGGCCATGCTTTCACCGAATCGTTCCAGGCGAGAGATGACCCCTTCAAGCAACCCCATGACGTCCGCCCGGCTCGGCCTGAATATCCCCTCGTCGACAAAAAGGATCACCTGGGTCACATGTTCGTCGGCGAGAGCTAGGTCGCCATGAATGAGTGCAAGGTTCTCTCCGGCGCGCAACAGATTCTCACCGCGGCGTAGACCGGGAAACGGCAAGGATCGCCAGAGAGCGTAGCTCTCCATGAAATCCGACAACAGCTCGTCCTTTCATTAGTCGGCGCCATACCAGAAGGTTACTGCCTTGCCGCCGGGGCCGATGATCCCGCCCTTACCCGTCTGGGGGTCCACGTATTTTATCCCACGCGCACCGTCCGCCAGCGTCTCCAGGCTGGCGTTGAGCCCCCTCTTCCCTCCTGGCTGGGCGATTCCCGTCGCCCAGTCTTGCGCATCCTGGAGGTACTGCTCACGCGTGACACCGCGCCCCTTTGCGTGCTTGTCCCAGTGGTATTCAAACTGATCCTGAGAAGATCTGCCGCTGGGGTTATGGAAGACGTCGTCGATCTTCTCGGTGCACAATCCCGAATTGTGCACCAGTACGGGCACCGTACCGGCGAGTACATAGTACGTGTGGAGGTCGGCGACCGTGAGGTCGTTGGCCTGCTGGGGCTGTGTGGTGTAGGTGCGGGTGCCGACGACAGGCAGGGTGGTCTGGTCGGGTGTGGTGAGGTGGTGGCCGGGTTGGAGTGCGGCGGCCTCGGTCCAACGCTGGGTGGTCTCGTCCCAGTAGGGGTGGGTGGACGTGGAGACAAGAGTCGTTGTGCTGGCAGGCTCTCCGCTAGGGGCGGGAAGCGCCAGAGTCACCTCGGTGAACTCGGAGTCGTCGGGGGTGACAATTGTTGCGATGACCGGCTTCGAGGTGGTTTCGCCGGTCTGCGGGTCGGTAGTGGTGACGGAGTCACCGGCCTCGATGTCGCCGATCGCCTTGCTGCTTCCGTCGGACATCAGCACCTTGGTGTCCGGAGGGAAGCTGTGCTCGCACGGGATGAAGTTGGACTGGGGTGGCGTTTGTGGCCGCGGTGCTTCGGGAGCCTTTCGGATGTCCTTGATGATCTGTTCGCCGATTGTCTTGATCCACTTGGTCTTGGCGAACGAGGTCAAGGCGAAGCCGCAGGCGACCACGTCCTTCTTGGTTGCGCAGTCCTTGGCGTCTCCGGCTGAGGTCAGTTCGTAGGTGAGGCCGGCGGCTGCTCTGCCCAGGGCCTGGAGGGCGCCCTTGAGTCCCTTGGGGCGGGAGTCCTTGACGCCGCCGTTCTTGAGGACCTGGGTGTAGACGTACTCGCGGTTCTTGGCGTAGGAGGTGTCGACCTGGGTTGCGTAGTAGCGGCGCTGAGTGTTGACGTCGACGTATTCCGACGTTGCCTGTTCCGCGTTCTTCATCGTGATGGTGCCGCCGGTGCCGGTGCACTTGTAGAGCGTGCCGCACTCAGGGGTTTGGAGGCCGCTGGGGTCGCTGCGGTTGATCGGGTCGTTCTCGCTGTAGGCGTAGCCGTTCCACTGCTGCGGGTTGCCCGGGTCGAGAATGGGGTCGGGGCTGATGAAGCGGCCGGTGGTGGGGTCGTACTGGCGGGCTCCGAGGTTGGTGAGGCCGGTGGTCTCGTCCTTGGTTCCGCCGACGAAGCCCTTGCCGCCGGCCCAGTCGGAGGCCGTGGGCTGGGTGCCGCGGGGGTTGCCGAAAGGATCGGTGGGGCGGCGCGTGACGGGCTGGCCGTCGGTGGTGTTGATCTGCAGGCCGCTGGTGCCGTGCGGGTCGGATGCCTGGATGAGGATGTCGCCGCCGCCGATGGGGGCGGTGACGCGCAGGTAGGTCAGGCCGCCGGCCGAGGCGACGGTCCGGACGTTGTTCATCGAGCCGGTGGCAGTGTCGAGCGTGAGCTCGTCCGTGGGGAGGTTGAGCGTCGTCTTGCCGGGGTTGCGGCGGATGAGCTGGTTGCCGTCGGCGTCGTAGAGGTAGCTGGTCGTGCCGCCGGCCGTTTGGGTGAGGGATTCGAGCTTGTCCTCGCCGTTCCAGGTCAGTGTGGTGGTGCCGGCGGTGTCGGTGATGGCGGTGGTGTTGCCCTTGGCGTCGTACTGGTAGCTGACGGCCTTGGTTCCGCCGGGTCCGGTGGTGGTGGAGGTGAGGAGGGCGTGGGGCCCGCCGGTGCCGCCGCCGGTGTTGGGTGCGGTGGTGGGGGTGTTGCGGCTCTTGGCTGCTACGAAGGTCTGGGTGGTGGTGGTGTCGTTGAGGGTGTTGCCAGTGATGTCGTGTCGGACGAGGCCGGTGCGGTTGCCGCTGGCGTCGTAGCTGTAGGTGTTCCAGTAGGGGGCGGGTCCGCCGATGGTGCGGCCGCCGGGGCTGACCTGGGCCGGACCGCCTGCGTTGTTGCAGCCGCCGATGCCGGGCACGCTGGTCGAGCTGCCGGTGCCGTGGATGGTGCCGGCGGAGTCGGTCCAGTCAGTGACGCTGTGCACGCCCTGGGTGTCGGTCCAGGCGTTGGTCAGCCGGCCCAGGTGGTCATAGGTGAAGCACTGGGTGTCGGTGCTCGCGGCGTCCTGGATGGTGCTGACCGAGGTGATGCGTCCGGACGGCGTGTAGGTGTAGCTAGTCTGGTCGGAGGCGACGGTGCCGGTCTGGCGGGTCACGAACGAGTTGATGACCCGACCGGTGGCCCAGTCGTACTGCTGGAGTGAGACGACCTGTGAGCCGTAGGCTCCGACGGTGGTCGTCAGGGGCCGGGCCATCTGATCGTAGGTGACCTTGGGGATGACGGCCTGTCCCAGGCTCGCGGCCGAGGCGAGCAGACCGGTGCTGGCCCTGCCGTAGGAGACGGTCTCGGCCGGCAGGCCGCCTGCGGCCGGGATGCTTGTGCTCTTGAGGAAGCCCAGGCCCTTGCTGTAGGTGTTGGTGGTCGTGTAGGTGCCGGCGAGGGCGCCTTCGGCGCCGGGAATGGTGACCGACGTGCCCAGGGCCCGGTAGCCGGTGTCGTAGCCGGTGACAGCCTTGGTATAGGCAGCTCCCGTCGATCCGCCGACGTAGCGGGTGGAGGAGGTCGGCAGGCCCTTGGCGAGCGTGTCGTAGCTCCAGGACGCCAGCTGGTTCGCCGGCGCGACACTGCCCCTGTAGCCGCCGGTCTTCCTCCCCAACAGGTCGTACGTGTACGCGAGAGTCTGGCCCTTGGCGTCGACCGTGTGATCGACCTGCGAGTTCGCGTTGTAGAAGGTCTGGTTGGTACCGGTGTCCGGGTCGTTCGCGGAGACCTGTCGGCCCCTCAGGTCGTAGGTGTAGCTCCAGGTATTGCCACTACTGTCGGTGCGCCCGGCGGGCTGGCCGCCGGGCGTGTAGGTGAAGGTGGTGATGTCGGCGTCGGCGGGGTTGCCGGTGGCCGTGGTGGTGCGGTACTCCCAGGCTGTCGTGGCCCGACCCCGGGCGTCGGTGACGATCGAGGTCGGTGTGGCTCCGGCGGGCGGGGTGGTGTCGGTCCGGTCCGCACCGGGGTAGGCCGTCGTGGTGGCCCACTGGAGGTTGCCGTTCGAGCGGAACTCCGAGCGCACCACGCGTCCGGCGCCGTCGTAGCTGTTCCAGGTCTGGCCCGGAATCTGGCCGTCGCCCACCGGAAGGAAGACGGATTCGGTGGGGAACGAGGTCTTCTCGAAGTACGGGTTGGATGTCTTGATCACCCAGCCGTGGGTGTCGTAGACGGTGTCCGTGATCAGGCGCCCGGTCGGGTAGGCCGTGCTCATGCTCTGGGTCTGCCGCGAGCGGCCGAGACCGTCGAGGATCTCGATGGTCGTCAGATAGGTGGCGACATCGTCGTTGATCGACTTGGTCGTGATGGCGGAGGGACCCGCCGTGCCCTTGACGGAGTAGGCGAACATCTTGTTCGGGAGTTCGTTCGTCGGGCGGTCCGGTGCCCAGACAGCCGTGATGCGGCCGATGGCGTCGTACTGTGCCGTGGTGACCCGGCCGTTCATGTCGGTGCTGGTGAGCGGCAGGCCTCGGGCCGGATCCTGGACGAGGGTGGTGGTCCAGCCCGCGCCCATGGGGCCGGTCGTCCGCACTTCGGTGGGCAGTGCGCCTGTGGCCGGCGTGATCGCCACTGTGGTGATCGCCGGGGTGACGGTGGGCCCGCTGAGCTGGGCGCCTTGATGGTCGTAGGCCGAGCCGTCGGTCGTCGCGTTGGCCACGCTTCGGCCGTAGGTGTCGAAGGTCGCGCTCGAAACGTGGACGTAGACCGGGTTTCCAGCCTGGTCGAAGTGGTCGAGGGCCTGGGTGCTGGTCGGGTTCCCCAGGGTCCCGGCGAGTTTGAACGGTCGGCTGTCGTAGAGGGTGCGGCTGCCGCTGATCGCGTTGGCCGCGGTCGGTTTGGTGTCGCAGGTGCCTTGGACCGTGATCTGTTCGGAGAGCAGGGTGAGCAGGAGCGGGTTGTCGCTAGTGGCGTACTTGGTGGTCGTGCAGGTCTCGGGGGTGGCGGCGGTACCGTCGCCCTTGTCGTTGATCTGGACGACCCGGTTTCCGTGGGCTGGGTCGGTGGTCGTGGTCGCGCTGGCGGTTCGCCAGCTTCCGTCGGCGAGTTTGGCCTTGGAGACGGCCGTGACCTGGGAGTCCGAGTAGCGGGCGTAGATCTGCGGTGCACCGGAACTCTGTGCGTGGGTGGCCGTGATCTGCTGGCCGTTGTACAGCTTCCCCGCCACCGACTGGAGGGTCCCGCCGGCCCGGTCGTAGTCCTCGGTGGCCACGACGCGGCCGGCGAGCCAGTCCTCGTCGGTGATGGTGCCGCCGAGGGGGCTGGTGACCTGGACATTGCGCTTGTCGGTGCCGTTGGCGAGGTAGTCGCCGTGCATTCCGCGCAGGTAGGTGGTCGTCTGCTGGGTCTTGGGGGCTTCGCTCGAGGAGCCGCTGCCCGTGGTGGTGGTCACCGACTGGTAGCCGCGGAACTGGTCCCAGGTGCGGGTCTTGGGGTCGGTGAACTCGGCGTCGTTGCGGTGCCAGGCGGCGCCGCCGTTGTACGTGTACTCCGTGGTCTTGCCAATGGCGGGGGTGCTGACGAGGTCCTGCTCGGTGACGATCTTGACGAGCGGCTTGTTGAACCAGTCGTTGACCAGGACCGGCTTTCCGTCGGCGCCGATCGCACCGGGCAGGTACCACTTGACCGGCATGCAGGCCATCGAGTTGTCGACCTCGGAGGCGGGCATGCGGTTGTTGACCCGGGAGCACTCGGGGTCGCTGTAGATGACGTTGATCCGGCCGCCGGTCTCGGTGGTGATGCCCTTGATCCGGGGGCGCATGAACATGTGCTCCGGCGGTACCAGGCCGTCGACGCGGTTAGCCATCATCACGTACGTGAAGGTGACGGGCTGCAGAGTGATCGGCGTCTGGCCGTTGGACCCGGTCCGCCGGACGGAGTCCAGCTGCAGGGTCTTCTTGGTGGCGTCCCCGGGCTCTGCCAGCGACTGGGTGAGCGCCCAGGTGTCCACGTTGCGGTAGCCGCCACCGGCAAGCACCTGGGTGGTGATGGAGGTCAGCCGCTTGGTGGTGAAGAACGTCGGTGCGTAGTTCGTGCAGGTGCCGGAGCTGGTGCAGATCTGGTCGAGCGGGACATCGGGCCAGAACTCACTGTTGGTGGTGGTGCGCTGGTCCTCGGCGCAGGTGATCGCACCCGAGGGTAGGCAGCGCTCCGCTACCGTGAACACGACCTTTGCCGCGGGGTTGAGGGCGCCCTTGGCGGCCTTCTGCTCGTCGAGCCGCTGGCCGTAGCCGATCTCGCGGAGGTAGGCGCTCCGCTGGTAGGCGGTGAGCACGCCCTTGCTGCTGTCCGGGGCGCCGCCACGGCTGTAGTTGTTGCCCTCGGTCGCGTACTTGTACGTCGTCAGGTTGCCGTGGGTGTCGACGACGTGGTCGAGCTGCCAGCGCCACGCCATCTGGCACCAGGAGCCGTTCCCGGTCGACGAGCTGTAGCACGGGTCGCCACTCTTCGGAGAGTACACCGGCGTCGTCAGGACCGAGTTGGCGGCGGGGTCGGTGCCGTCGCCGCCGGGCAGGTGGTTGAGGCCGAAGTAGTACTGGGTCCCGTCCGGCGTGGTGATCCGCCAGTACTCCATGTCCCGGTAGCTGACGTCGTTGCCGCTGCGCGGGGCGCCGGTGAGCTGCTCGATCTTGGAGCCGTCGTCGTCCTGCAGGTGCCAGGCGCCGGTGGCGTCGTCGCGCACGATGGTGCCGGAGCGGTCGCCGAGCGCCAGGGTGGCGTTCTGGCCGCCCCAGCACTGGTCGGCGGAGCCGGTGATGCCCGCCTTGTCGCAGCTCTTGTAGGAGCGCTCGATGAAGCCGGGCTCGTAGCCCCAGCCGTCACCGACCCAGGAGGACTGGGAGTTGGTCGCCGACGTCTTGCCGTCCACCGCCGACGAGTTGTAGTTGAGTGCTACGCCCGGAGCCGCGCCACCGAGGGCCGCCGGCACGGAGACGGGATAGTTGTAGGTGAAGCTCCCCGCGTTGGAACCGGCGTGCCACCCGGAGGAGGGCGTGAGCGGCGTCGCCGTGTAGTTGCCGCCAGCACCGAACGGAGCGGGTACCGCGGTGAGCACCACCGGTCCGCTCGCGCCGGCCGCCGGGGCTGATTCGGCACCGGCGGCGAACGATGCCTTGACCGCTCCGGTGCCAACCTGGGCCTGGTCGGAGTTGGCGGTTGCGGGCAGCGTCACCTCGGCGCTGACCGAGCCGTGGCCGTCGGCCTGGGCGGGGACCGGAGTCTGGGTACGGCACTCGGGCTCTTCCGGCGTGGTCAGGGCACAGGCGGGCAGTGCGACGAGCGCAGCGCGGTCGGACCACCCGCCGGCCTGCAGCGCCTTGAGGTCCAGCGAGACCTTGGCGCTGCGGCCGTCACCGGTTGTCGACGCGTCGGCGTCGGAGACGGCGATGAGCGGCCCGGTGGCGCCCACTGCCTTGCCCGCTTCGGGAGCGGTCACTTGGACGTGAACCGTACGCGCGCTCTCGCCGGCCCCGGTGCCGGGAGCGATCCGGACGGCCAGATCGCCGGCCCTGGCACCGAAGGCGCCGCTGGAGGCGGGCGAAGCGCCACCGGTCGCCGAACGTGCCGCCTTCGCGGAAGGGCTGTCGGCGCCGAGTGTGACGGTCTCGGTTCCGGTCACGACCGGCGGTGCGACCTCAGGCTTCCAACCGGGCGCGGCCTCCACGGGCGGCGAGCCCGGTGGCTGGGCGTCGCGCCCCTCCGCGGAGACCGCCGCTCCTTCCCGCGGAGCGTTGGGCGGGCTCCAGACCTGCCCCTCCGGTTCAGGGAAGGTCCAGGCCGCCGCCGGCGGCACGGCCGCCCCTGTCAGTGCGAGTGCGACCATCGTCGCCACCACTGGTGAACGCCATCGGCGTCCTGTCGAACTCCCAGCCCGTATACGGGCAGGCAAAACTCCCACCGCAAAATCCCCTCAGGCGCATATGGCGTGGCGTCAAATAGGTACGGCACCGCCACGATCGAAGTGACGATAAGTGAGGGGTCTGACACGCCACCAGGTCGTTCGGCCACCATGCACGCGATGTTTATGGAGTCTTGACCTGGGGATCTACATATTCCAGACATGTCGGCACGAACTTGTAATCGGTTTGACCGAAACGCCCGCCAGGCAGCATCGTTCCCACCCGAACGGGACCCCAGACGGGGTTCGCAGTCCGGGAGGGGAACGCGAGAGAGGCATGTCCGTCACCTTGCACACAAAAACGCACACACCACCTACGCCATCCATACGCAGGCGTACAGCTCGTCTGGCCGCGATCGCGACAAGTTGTGTCCTCGGTATCGGCCTGCTCAATGCGCCGGCCGCGCTCGCTACCGACTCCACGCCCGCGCACGGGCCCGTCGGCGGCCCGTCGCCGATCACGCCCTCGCAACCCGCGCCGCCCCGGACGCCTGAGCAGCAGGCGCTCTTCGACGCCGTCGCCAACGCGAAGGCGAGCGGCGAGCCCGTCGTCGTGGACGTCCTGACGAGCGACGTGTCGAAGACCGTGGCGAACCCGGACGGCACGCTGACCACGACCGACAACGCCCAGCCCGTACGCGTCAAGCGCGATGACGCGTGGGCCGACATCGATGGCACCCTGCGTGCCAACAGCGACGGCAGCCTCAGCCCGACCGTCGCCCCGACCGCGGTGACCTTCTCCGGCGGCGGTGCCGGACCGATGGCCACCGTGAAGACCGCGGACGGCAAGGAACTCGCCGTCGGGGCGCCGTTCGCCCTGCCGAAGCCCTCCGTGGACGGCGGCACCGCCACCTACGCGAACGTCCTGCCAGGTGTCGATCTGCAGCTGACCGCACTCGACATCGGGGGCTGGCGGGACGTGATCGTCGTTCGTACCCCCGAGGCGGCGGCCGACCCCGCGCTGAAGATGCTCCGCTTCCCGATCAGTGCCAAGGGCCTGACTGTCACCGCGGACGACCACGGGCAGATCGACGTCAAGGACGACAGCGGCGTCTCCCGGTTCCGCTCGCCCGCTTCCCTCCAGTGGGACTCCTCACGGACAGGCCAGACCGCCCCGGCCTCCGCCGCCAAGGCCTCCGGCCTCGCGGCTCCCTCCACCGCACAAGGCCCCGACCTCCAGCCCGCGGGAACGCCGTCCACCGCCGAAGGCCCGGGTGACGGCGCCAACGTCGCGACCATGGGCACCAAGGTGGCCAATGGCGCCATCGAGCTGACCCCTGACCAGCAGGCGCTGGGCACCGGAAGCGGACCCTGGTACCTCGACCCGTCCCTCACCGCGGTCACGAGCGGGATCCAGGGATCGGTCGAAGTCCAGGAGAACCACCCGGGCTACGAGTACTACGACAAGAAGACCAACCTCGCCACCGGCTACTGCGGATACCACAACCCCGATCCGAACCAGGACTGCGGCGACGAAGGCCGGCAGCGGGCCTACTTCCAGTTCGCGGTCAATCCGGCGATCTACACCACGGTCAGCGGCGCCGGGTCCCCGCCCGTACTGTTCAGCTCGACCCTCAACGGCCTCGTCACGAGTGCCGCCAGCCCCGGCACCCCGACCGAACTCGGCCTCTACTCGGCCCCCAAGGCGATCCACCAGCGCAGCAAGTGGACCGACCAGCCGTGCCAGTACGGAAACACGAACGTCGTCATGGAGGGCTGTGAGTACATCGGCAGCCAGGTCGTCACCGGCAACAGCGGTCCCCTGGCCATCGACGTCACCGACATGATGAAGCGCGCCGCCTACGGCAAGTGGGCCACCTGGACCGTCGGCATCGCCCCCAAGGCCGGCGAAGGGGAGAAGCTCTACCGGCACCACCTCGACAGCAAGCCGAGCATCACCACCACCTACGACATCGCGCCCACTGTCTGGCACCCGCGCACCTACCCGACCCCCGGCTTCGCCAGGACCAAGACCAGCCAGGGCGGCCCCGCCGAATGCACCACCAAGGGCGCCAACCCCTGGGACAACCCGGGCTGGATCGGCAGCAATCAGAACATCTACCTGTACGCCAACAGCTTCTCGCCAAGCGGCCAGTCCGTATACACAGGCTTTCAGATGTGGGACGACAACGACTCCAACTTTGCCTTCCAGTACGGCAACTGGGGCGGAAGCTGGAACTCTCCCGCGGAACCGGTCACTCCGGGCGCGCTGAGCGACGGACACCAGTACGGCTGGTTTGCGGGATCCTCCGACGGCCTCCTCAACTCGCCGGGCAGCGAGTCGTGCTACTTCCGCGTCGACCGCACCAACCCGCGCGTCAGCATCCGCTCCAGCGACTTCCCGCCCGCCGGCACGCCCAATCCCACCCCGTCCAAGTACATGAACGACTGGGGCGCGCTCTGGATCTACGCCGATGACCCGGCGCCGGGCGCCGGGCTCCAGGCCTCCGGCCTCGCCTGCCTGCGCGTCAGCACCGACCCGACGCCCGTCGTCGGCTGGAGCTGCGGCGACAGCGACACCTACGCCCCCGGAGAGCCGTACTACTACCAGGCACGTAACTGGGGCATCAACACCGTCTACGCCTGGGCCATGGACATCGCAGGCAACTACAGCCAGACCGCCCTCTACAACTTCTACGTCCCCTGGAAGCCCGGCACCCAGCCCCTGTTCGGCGATGTCGACAACGACCAGAAGGCCGACATCGTCGGTACGGACAAGAACGGGAACCTCCGCGTCATCGGCGGCAACGCCGACCCGGTGAGCTCCCTCGCCGCCACCTCGGCGGCCGCTCCCGGCGCCAACGACTACGGCCTCACGTGGGCCGACTTCCAGCTCACCCACCGCGGAAGCCTGAACATCGGCGACTCCGTCGACCAGATCATCGCCCACTACAACAAGCCCGTCACCGACCAGACCAAAGCCCTCGCGGACGTGCTCTACCTGATCCGCAACAACGGAACCGGGGCCTTCGACAACTTCGTGTCCGGAACCATCACACGTCCGGACACCTGCACCACCTACGGCACCAACACGCCGTGCGACAACTACCACAACACGTGGAGCCGGATCTCACAGCTCCTCGCTTTCGGCACACCCACAGGCGAGGCCGTCGCACCCAAGCCCAACGGCAACCACGAGCCCGTCTTCACCACCCAGACCTCGATCCTCACCATCGAAGACGGGAAGCTCTACCTCTTCGAACCCGCCGGAATCCCGGACGACGTCTCCACCGCGACACTCATCCCCACGACATCCGGCAACTGGGACGACCTCGAACTCATCAACCCCGGTGCCGCCAACGGACCCACCACCAATCCCCGAACCGGCAAGCCGGCCAACCAGCCCACGCTCTGGGCCCGCAGCCGCTCCACCGGCACCATCTACGCCTACCCGCTCGGCTGGAACCCCGACAAGACCGTCGACTACTCCGCCCTGACCAAGCCGAACGCCGGAATCCCGCTCGCCACCGGCAGCGCACTCAAGGCGAGCACCCACCCGAACATCGGCGCGGGCGACCTCAACAACGACGGCTACGCCGACCTCTGGACGATCGACAACACCAACGCCCTCGCGATCTTCCCCGGTACCAACAGCACCGGCACCACCGGCAAGGTCGACGGCTTCGGCCCCTGGGCCTTCGCCGGCTACGCCGACGCCAGCGTCTCCATCCACTCCGGACTCGTCGACTGGCTCTGCGCCGACGCCGTCGGCGGCCCCCGCCCCGGAGCCGAACTCGCCGTCTTCACCTGCTGGCAGACCCCCAACCAGCGGTTCAACTTCGCCAGCGACGGCACCGTCCGCGCCGGCAGCTTCTGCCTGTCGACCAAGGACAACGCCCTCACCAACGGCACACGCGCCGTCCTCGCCCTCTGCTCCGGCGAGAGCGGACAGAAGTGGAGCATGCGCCCCGACGGCCGACTCTTCATCCCCGCCACGGTCACCAACGACAGCCCCGGCGGCAAGTGCCTCGAACTACCCGGCTGGACCACCGCCCAAGGCACCCGACTGGGCATCTGGGACTGCCCCACGCTCCAGGACAACCAGCGCTGGACCCTCCAACCCGAACGAACGCCCTGACCCGACGATCGGCCAACGGCCGATGAGGTAGTAGCTCCTCGTAAAGTGGGGCCCCGGCTACGGCCGGGGCCCCTGTGTTGTTACGCCATACGATCAGCCAAGGCGGTGTCGAAGGACCTGGGCCGGGATGCTCCTCTAGACGTCAAGCCGTAGGAGCAAGATCGGTTTGAGTGATGTGTGTGGTGGGTGCGCTGGTCAGGGCGCGGTAGACCTCGCGGGCGACGAATCGCTTGAGGCATCGCATGCGGTGGGTGCGGCCGGAGGAGACGGGGGGCGGCGCGACTCCGGCCAGGTGGGCGAACGCGGCCTCGGAGCGTATGCGTTCGGGATAGTCCCCAGCGGATGCCAGGAGCTGGCCTGCTGTTTCGGGACCGACGCCGAACGGCTCCAGCAGCGCGGGGGCGGCCCGCTTCACCAATGGACCGATCTAGGCATCGTGTCCGGTGAACAATGTATAACGTCGGAAGATGGGTGAGAAGATCGCTGCGGCGGGCAGGGCCTCGGATGACTATGCCCGACCCAAGGACTTCGAGTAGGGCGAATTGAAGCAGAGGAACTGGAAGTTGGCGTTTCCGGGGCTGTGTCGGTTCGGCGTTCGGGGAGGGCTCCGTGCAGTGGCCGTCTCGTCGGTGGCCGTTCTGCCAATGGTGCTGTCGTGCACGGCGGCCATGGAGGAGCGGGAGGCGCCTGTCACCGGGACCTGGAAGTCGAGTATCGGTACGATCCAACTCTTGGAGGGTGGCACGCTCGGGGAGGTGAGCCTGCTTCCCGCCGCGTGTAACGGAAAGGCGTCGCCCACCGCGGTGTCATTCACAGGAACCTGGCGTCATGAAACGCTCTCCGATGCCGGGCCTGGAGCGTACATCACACTTTCCTCCTCTGACGGTGACCTGACGTGCAAGCGGTTCTTCGTCTACTACAAAGAGGATGGTCGGGAACTTCTGCAGCTGACGGCCACTGAAGCGGGTCGCGATCCTTTCGTGCGACAGAAGGGAAGGCCTGGCTATGGAGGCCGGCGGATTGGATCCGATGCGAGGGGCGCCCCGTCCGGGGAACCGGGCGCATCTGATGGTGAGTGGGGTGCTGTCGGCGCAGGCGTCGACGTCGACAGCACCCCACCTCCACGTTTGTCAGGCGTCGAGGGAGGTGCGGACGGCGGCGATGAGGTTGTCGGCGCGGGGGTCGGCGTGGCCGATCATGCGGTTGGCGGTGTAGGCGAAGGTGATGCCGAGGTGGGGGTCGGCGAAGGTGAACTGGCCGCCGGCGCCGTCGTTGCCGAAGCTGTGGGGGCCGAGCATGGGGCGGAGGGTGGGGGAGGGGAGGAGGAAGCCGGAGGACCAGCGGGCGCCGAGGTCGAAGCCCAAGTAGCCGGGGCCGGAGGTGAGTTCGCGGGTGGCGTCGGCGATGGTGGCCGGGGTGAGCAGGGGTGGGGTGTCGGCGAGGCCGGTGACGGTGGCGGCGAGCAGGGTGGAGAGGGCGGTGGCCGAGGCGACGGCGCCCGCGCCGGGGAGTTCGGCGGCGTGCAGGGCGGGGTCGTTCCAGCCGTGCGGCTCGTCGAGGCCGGGGAAGACGAGGGCGCCGTTCATCGTGACGATGCGGGTGAGCAGGTGCTCGGGGCCGGGCATCGGGCGGCGGCCGTCGGCCTCGGAGAGGCGGGCCAGGCGCGGGAGTTCGGTGGCCGGCAGGCCGAGCCAGGCGTCCAGGGCGAGGGGCGTGGAGAAGGTCTCACGGACGTACGCACCCGGGGTGAGGCCGGTGATGCGGCGGATCACCTCGCCGACCGCGAAGCCGAAGACATGGCCGTGGTACTCGTGCGTGGTGTCCGGCTCCCAGAGCGGCCGCTGCTCCTCGATCGCGCGGACGACAGGCGTCCAGGCGGCGATCTCGGCGAAGGTCAGCGGCGCGTCGAGGGTCGGGATGCCGGCGCGGTGGGCGAGCACCATGCGGGTGGTGATCGTCTGCTTGCCGTTGCGCGCGAACTCGGGCCAGTAGCGGGCGATCGGCGCGTCCAGGTCGAGGCGGCCCTGCTGGGCGAGCAGGTGGGCGGAGAGCGAGACCAGGGCCTTGGCGCAGGAGAAGACCGGGACCACGGTGTCCGCCTGCCACGGCCGGCCGGTGCGCTCGTCCGCGACGCCGCCCCAGAGTTCGACCACCTTGCGGCCGCCCGCGTGGACGGTGACGGCGGCGCCGAGTTCGGGGAAGTCGGCGAAGTTGCGGGCGAAGGCGTCGGCGACCGCGCCGAAGCCCTCGTCGGCCCAGCCGTGGTGGTCGTGCTGCATGGTGTCGTCCGTTCCCTCAGTGCGTGATCACCGGCCGGGCCACGGTAGGCGGCGGCCGGGGTGCGGGGGAAGCGATTTTGACGAGGTTGCGGCGGGGCGGTGATCAGGGCGGTGATCAGGGCGGTGTCACCGGGGCCAGCGCGGCCGTGATGACGCGGTCGAGTGAGCGGTCGAAGACGGTGTCGGGGTCGCCGGACGGGGGTGTGGCGGTGGCGAACGCGGCGGCCAGGTGCGGGTACTGGCCGCTCATCGCGGCGCGGCCGAGGTAACCGGCCAGCTCCGCCTGCCACTTGGCGCCGGCCGCCGCCGTGCGCTCGTACTGCGCGTACTGGCAGACGAAGCCGTTGAGCAGGGCGAGCGCCTCCAGGCGGGCGGCGCCGTCCAGGCCGCTGGGCTCGGTGACGGCGAGGAAGTGGTCGGTGTAGCGCAGGGCGTTGGGGCCGAGGCCGGGGCGGGCGATCACCAGGGCCGCCGCCCAGGGGTGCCGGCGCAGGGTGGCGAGCTGCTCGTGGGCGAGGCGGCGCAGGTCGGCGCGGCAGTCGCCGGTCGGGGCGAGGGCGGTGAAGTCGTACTCGCCGGCGACGGCGTCGAGCATCAGGTCGAGCAGGTGCTCCTTCTTCGGCACGTAGTTGTAGAGCGACATGGTGCCCGCGCCGAGCGCCGCGGCGACCCTGCGCATCGAGGCGGCGTCCAGGCCCTCCGCGTCGGCGATCTCGATGGCGGCGGCGGCGATCGACGTCCGGCTGTGGGCCGGGCGGGGGCCGCGGCCGGTGCGCTCGGGGCGCAGCCAGATCAGCTCGGGCGCCTCGCCGGGCTGCGGGGCGCCGCCGCTGGAGCTGTGGTTCGGGGGCTTGCTGGACGGCACTGGTTGATCACCTCGGTTACCCATCTTAGATACGTACGGCGTACGTAGTACGATGCGCTCGCATCACTTCTACGTACGATGTACCTAGTGAGGGGAGTGGCGGAGCCATGTCCGACACCGCCTGGAAGCAGTCCGTCGCCGTCGAGATGGCCGGGGTGGAGAAACACTTCGGCACCACCCGTGCGCTGCGCGGCCTCGACCTGACCGTGCCGGCCGGCACCGTCTGCGGCCTGCTCGGCCCCAACGGCGCCGGCAAGACCACCGCCGTCCGGATCCTCGCCACCCTGGTCGCCCCCGACCGGGGCACCGCCCGGGTGGCCGGCCACGATGTGGTCCGCGAGCCCGACGCCGTCCGCCGCAGCATCGGCCTGGCCGGCCAGTACGCCGCCGTCGACGAGGGGCTGACCGGCCGCGACAACCTGCACCTCCTCGGCCGGCTGCACCACCTCGGCGCCCGCGGCGCCCGGGCGCGGGCCGGCGAACTCCTCGACCGCTTCGGGCTCGCCGAGGCCGCCGACCGGCTGGTCCGCACCTACTCCGGCGGCATGCGGCGGCGCCTCGACCTGGTCGCCAGCCTGGTCACCGCCCCGCCGGTGCTCTTCCTCGACGAGCCCACCACCGGCCTCGACCCGCACAGCCGGCAGCAGATCTGGGACGCGGTGCGGGAGTTGGCCGACTCCGGCACCACCGTGCTGCTCACCACCCAGTACCTGGAGGAGGCCGACCGGCTCGCCGGTACCGTCGTGGTCGTCGACCACGGCGCCGCGATCGCCACCGGCCCGCCGCAGCGGCTCAAGGCGTCGATCGGTACCCGGATCTCGGTCACCCTCGCCGACGCCGGCCAACTCGGCCAGGCCGCCGTGGTGTTGGCGTCGCTCGCGGGAACCGGCGACGTGCTGGTGGACCAGCACGAGCGGACGGTCGAGGTGGTCTCCCGGCCCGGGGTGGAGGTGCTGCTGCCCAAACTGGTGCGGGAGTTGGACGCGGTGGGGGTGGTCGCGCGGGACGCGGCGCTGCGGCCGCCGTCGCTGGACGACGTCTTCCTCGCGCTCACCGGGCGCGGGGGCGACACCGGCGCGCAGGGGAGGGCCGCCTGATGTCCGCATCCGCGCTCCTGGTCACCGACACCTGGTCCTCGATGCTCCGCGTCCTGCTCGCCTACCGCCGCTCGCCCGGACTTCTGGCCGTCTCGCTCAGCGTGCCGGTGCTGATGGTGGTGGTGTTCGGCTATGTGTTCGGCAGCGCCATCGCCGTCCCCGGCGCGTCCGGCGCCGGCGGCACCGCTGCCACGGGCGGGTACCGGGAGTTCCTGATGCCCGGCCTGTTCGCCATGGTGGCCGTCAACGGCATCATGCCCACCATGGTCGGCGCCGCCCGCGACGTCGGACGCGGCGTCACCGACCGGCTCCGCTCGATGGCGGTCTCCCGCACCGGCCTGCTGCTCGGGCAGACCCTCGCCGACCTGCTGGTCAGCGTCGTGGTGCTGGCCCTGCTGGCGGCGGTCGGGCTGGCCGTCGGCTGGCGGATCCGTGGCGGACCCGCCGACGCCGCAGGGGCGTTCGGTCTGCTGCTGCTCTTCCGGTTCACCATGACCTGGGTCGGTCTGCTGCTCGGCCTGGCCGTCGGCAAGGAGGACGCGGCCGGACAACTCGCCGTCTGTGTCTTCCCGTTGGCGATGGTCACCAACGCCTTCGTGCCCACCGGCGGCATGCCCGGCCGGCTGGCCGCGCTCGCCGACTGGAACCCGATGAGCGCCGTCGTCCAGGCCGGACGCGACCTGTTCGGCAACCCGTCCGCCCCGGCCACCGCCTGGCCGCTGCAGCACGCCGCCCCGGCCACCCTGCTCTGGTGCGCGGTCCTGCTGCTGCTCTGCGGCCCGCTCGCGGTGCGGAAGTTCGCCACCCACGGGACCCGCGGGCGCTGACCCCCGGCACCTGTGCGACCCGTGTCCCACGGGGCGGAATGTGCTGGACAGCACGGCCGGTGCGGCTCAGGGTGGGCTCCATGGAGTTCACCCACCTCGGCCGCACCGGCCTCACCGTCTCCCGACTCTGCCTGGGCACCATGAACTTCGGCCCGCACACCGAGGAGTCGGACGCCCACCTGATCATGGACAGCGCCCATGAACGGGGCATCAACTTCTTCGACACCTCGAACAGTTACGGCCGCGATCCGGAAGGCAACCAGAAGGGCCGCACCGAGGAGATCATCGGCCGCTGGTTCGCCAAGGGCGACGGCCGCCGCGAGCGCACCGTGCTCGCCACGAAGGCCTACGCCCCGATGGGGGACTGGCCGAACGAGGGCCGGCTCTCCGCGCTCGCCATCCGCCGCGCCGTCGAGGCCAGCCTGCGCCGCCTCGGCACCGACCACATCGACCTCTACCAGATGCACCACATCGACCGGGACACGCCCTGGGAGGAGATCTGGCAGGCGATGGAGGTCCTGGTCGCCCAGGGCAAGATCATCTACGTCGGCTCCAGCAACTTCGCCGGCTGGCACCTCGCCCAGGCCCAGGAGGCCGCCCGCAGCCGCCACTTCCTCGGCCTGGTCAGCGAGCAGTCGCTCTACAACCTGCTCGACCGCACCATCGAGCTGGAGGTCATCCCCGCCATCGAGCACTACGGGCTCGGCCTGCTCCCGTGGTCCCCGCTGCGCAGCGGCGTCCTCGGCGGCGCGCTGCGGAAGGAGCGCGAGGGCGGCCTGGTCCGGGGCGCGATGACCCACGCCGGCGAGATCCTGGCGGCCAACCGTCCCCGGATCCAGGCCTACGAGGACCTCGCCGCCGAGGCCGGCGAGCACCCCGCCGACCTCGCCCTCGCCTGGCTGCTCTCCCGCCCCGCCGTCACCGCCCCCATCGTCGGCCCCCGCACCCTCGCCCACCTCGACGCGGCCGTCCACGCCCTCGACATCAAGCTCGACGACGACCTCCTCGCCCGCCTCGACACCCTCTTCCCGGGCCGCAGGCCGGCCCCGGAGGACTACGCCTGGTAGCAGCCGCCACCCGCGAGCCGTGCGCGCACGATCCGTGCGCCTGTGAGCCGCCCGTGCCCGCTCTTCGGCGAAGAGCGGGCACGGGCGCGGGGCGGGTGCGAGTACGAGGTGATCCGCGAGGGCGGCGGAGAAGACACAGCGGCGACGAGGGATGTTCACTCGTCGCCACTCTCAACGTATAGCGCACGGGGGGTCTTGCGGCAAGGGGGTGGGGGAGGCGCAGAATCGTCGGCCTGGGCCGGATGGATCGGATATGCGTGGTTCGTGCATGTTCGTCCCGGCCGGCAAGGTGAACGGGAACGACGGGACGGGGCGCTCGGTGATGTCGGTGATGCCGGTGATGTCGGTGATGTCGGTGAGGGATAGGGCGGACGTGGCGGATGTGGTCGTGGTCGGCGGTGGGCCGACCGGGCTGATGCTGGCGTGCGAGCTGCGGCTGCACGGGGTCGGTGCGGTCGTGCTGGAGCGGCGGGCGGAGCGGTCGAAGGAGTCGCGCGGGCGCGGGCTGCACGCGCGCAGCGTGGAGATCATGGACCAGCGGGGGCTGCTGGAGCGGTTCCTCGCGGTGAGCGAGAAGTTCCAAGTGGGCGGGCTGTTCGGCGGCGTCGTGGCGCCCTGGCCGGAGAGCCTGGACACCGCCCACCCCTACGGGCTGGCCACCCCGCAGGAGGTCACCGAGCGGCTGCTGGAGGAGCGCGCGCTCGAACTCGGGGCGGTGATCAGGCGCGGGTGCGAGGTCACCGGCCTGGGCCAGGACGCGGACGGCGTGACCGTCGAACTGGCGGACGGCACGCGGCTGCGCTCGCGCTACCTGGTCGGCTGCGACGGCGGGCGCAGCACGGTGCGCAAGGCGCTCGGCGTGGGCTTCCCCGGCGAGCCCGCCACGGTCGAGACGCTGATCGGCGACCTGGAACTCGCCGCGGATCCGGCGGAGGTGGCCGCGGTGGTGGAGCGGGTGCGCCGGACCGAGCTGCGGTTCGGCGTGGCCCCCGACGTGGACGGCCGGCCGGGCGTCGCACGGGTGATCGTGCCGGCGGCCGGCGTCGCCGAGGACCGGGCGACGCCGCCGACGCTGGAGGAGTTCAAGGAGCGGCTGCGGGCCGTCGCGGGCACCGACTTCGGCGTTCACGGGGCGCACTGGCTCTCCCGGTTCGGCGACGCCACCCGGCAGGCCGAGCGCTACCGGGTCGGCCGGGTGCTGCTGGCCGGCGATGCCGCGCACATCCACCCGCCGACCGGCGGGCAGGGGCTCAACCTCGGGGTCCAGGACGCGTTCAACCTCGGCTGGAAGCTCGCCGCCGAGGTCGCCGGCTGGGCGCCCGAGGGCCTGCTGGACAGCTACCACGCCGAACGCCACCCGATCGGCGCCCGCGTGCTGACGAACACCCGCGCGCAGATGACCCTGCTCGGCAGCGCGTCGGGGCCGACCGCGCTGCGGGAACTGCTCACGCGGCTGATGGAGATCGAGGAGGTGAACCGCTACGTGACCGGGATGATCACCGCCGTCGACATCCGCTACGACCTCGGGGACGGGAAGGACGATCTCGTCGGGCGGCGCCTGCGGGACGTCCGGCTGTCCGGGGACCGCCGGCTCTACGCGCTGATGCACGGCGCCCGCGGCCTGCTCCTCGACCGCACCGGCGGCCGGCTCTCGGTGGAGGGCTGGGCGGATCGCGTCGACCACGTCGACGGCGAGGGCGCGGAGGTGGACGCGCCCGCCGTCCTGGTGCGTCCGGACGGTCATGTGGCGTGGGCCGGCGACGGGCAGCGGGAGTTGGAGGCGGCGCTGACCCGCTGGTGGGGAACGCCCGTGCCACTGACGATGTGATAGCACTGCCCGCATGACGGAGAGGCCCGCGGAGCGCGGGAGTTACCACCACGGCGCCCTGCCCGAGGCGCTGGTCGGGGCGGCGTTCGAGCTGTTGGACGAGCAGGGGCCGGAGAAAGTCACCATGCGGGAGGTGGCGCGGCGGGCGGGTGTGTCGCCCGGCGCGCCGTTCCGGCACTTCGCGGACCGCCGGGCGCTGCTGACGGCGGTCGCGGACCGGGTGCTGGCGGACTACGAGCGGTGGCAGCGGGCGCAGGCGGCGGCCGCCGTCGGCGAGGGGGACCACCGGGCCGTGCTGCGCGCGCTCGGGCTCGGCTTCGTCCGGTACGTGATCCGTCACCCGTACCGCTTCGAGCTGGTGCGCTCCCGGGTGTTCGCGCCGTCCCCGCAGCCGGAGCTGCGCGAGCGGCTGTCGGGGATCGACCGCGCGTACACCGAGGTGATCGTCGCGGACCAGGCGGCGGGGCTGCTGCGCCCGGGTGATCCGGCCCTGGTCGGGCTCGCCGGGCAGGCGCTGGTGTACGGGCTGGCGCAGATGATCCTGGACGGCTACCTGCCGGCCGAGAAGGCGGAGGAGGTGGTCGCGCAGGTGCTCGACACCTTCGGTCGCGGAATCGCCAACACCGCCTGAGAGAACGGGACTTCGCTTGCGGGGAGGGTTGACCGGGTCGGTGTGCGCTGATGTAATCACCGCTTACATCGGCCTCTACCCGTGAGTAGCGAACGCGGTGGAACGGCCGTACGAGCCGACAGGCTGGGGGTAGACGTGTTCGCGAAACCGATACCGGGCTTCACCACCGCGGCCGCCACCGGGGAGACCGCCGTGCTGCTCATCGGCATGCGGGTCAACCGGTTCTGGGCCGTCCACCAGTGGGTGCCGGTGATGCTGGCGATGTTCCGGATGCTCCACGAACTGGACCGGGAGCCCGAGCGCGGCCTGCGCGGGAAGATCATGCTGACCGCCTCGCCGCGCACCTACTACGTCGTCCAGTACTGGGAGTCCAAGGAGAAGCTGTACCGGTACGCGACCGCGCCGGACGCCTTCCACCACCGGGTGTGGAAGATCGTCAACAGGAAGGTCAAGGGCGGCGACCTGCGGGGGCGGGTGGGGCTCTGGCACGAGGCCTACATCGTGCCGGAGGGCTCCTACGAGTGCGTCTACTTCGACATGCCGCCCTTCGGGCTCGCGGGCGCCACCGGGGTGCTGCCGGTGGAGGGCCGCGGGCGGACCGCCAAGCAGCGGTTCGCCTACCGCTCGGACTCGGAGGACGCGTAGGCGTCCGGCCACCGTCCTCCCCGAAGCCGGGCGAGGACGGTGGCCGGACGGCGTGGTCCGCCGGTCGGGGCCGTCAGGCGGTGGTCGTCGCCGGCAGACCGATCGGGTTGATCGGCGGCAGCGCGGTCCGACAGAGTGCGGAGATCGGCTTCAGGGCCGCGGCGAGCCGGTCGAGCTCGGCGCGCGGGTGGTTCTCCCAGACGCGGGCGGCCGCGAGGTCGGTGGCCGCCTCCAGGGACTGGTGCCGGATCCGCCCGCACTCGGTGATGGTGCCGCGTTCGGTGAGCCAGCCGCGCTCGGCCAGCCGGGCGGTGGCCGCGTCCCACTCGGCGTCGGTCCAGCCGCGCACCGGCTGCAGGGCCTCGCGCCGCACGTCCAGGGCGCAGCGCACGACCAGTGCCTCGCAGCCGTCCAGCCCCGCCGCGACCAGTGCGGCGATGTGGCCGTCGCCGCGGTGCTCACGCATCACGGTGGCCGCCTGCCAGAGGCGTCCGTGCAGGTCGGACGGGCGGGGGAGGGCGGCGTTGGCGGCGGCCAGCACCCGGCCCGCGCAGTCCAGCCGGGTGACGGCGTTCTCCAGGAGGTCGGCCGCCAGCTCGATCTGCGCCGGGTCGACGTGCTCCAGCAGCCGCCGCAGGGCCGCCGAGGCACCGGCTGTGCGGGCGGCGAGCGCCGTCTCCGGGTCGGCGAGCTTCCAGATCGCCGGCAGGGCGCGCTCGATCGGGGCGGGCGCGAAGTTGAAGAACGCGGCGATCACCGGCGTCGCGTCCACCGGGCCGAGCGGGGCGGCGCGGCCGGCGAAGTAGCTGCGCGCGACGCCGCTCAGGCCGACCGCCTCGAACGCGCCGAGGCCCTCGGGGGTGAAGTAGGTGACGGCGTGCACGGGTTCGAAGAGCCACCACAGGGCCCGGGCGGGATGGACGAGATCGGCCAAGGGGAGGACCTTCCTCTTCGGGGAGGGGCGGGCACGCCGTACGGGTGTTCCCGTCCCGGCGCTCGTACAGGCTGATGACCACGGCGGCGGCCACGATAACCCCGACCGGGGTGTGATGACGGTCACGCGGAGGTCTCGGCGGTGACACGCGGCCGACGGAGCGCGAGATGATGGCCGGGGCGCGTCCCGCGCGCCCGATCCCTCGGCAGACGGCACGAAGGCAAGAAGAGGTAACAGGCCCCATGGCGCAGATCAACCCCAGCATCCTGTCCGCGGACTTCGCCCGCCTGGCCCAGGAGGCCGAGGCCGTGCGGGGCTCGGACTGGCTGCACGTCGACGTGATGGACAACCACTTCGTGCCCAACCTGACCCTCGGCATCCCGGTCGTCGAGTCGCTGGCCCGGGCCACCGACATCCCGCTCGACTGCCACCTCATGATCGAGGACCCGGACCGCTGGGCCCCCCAGTACGTGGAGGCGGGCGCCGGCTCGGTGACCTTCCACGTCGAGGCCGCCGCCGCCCCCGTCCGCCTCGCCCGCGAGATCCGGGCCAAGGGCGCCCGCGCGTCGATGGCGCTCAAGCCGGGCACGCCGATCGAGCCCTACGAGGACCTGCTGCCCGAGCTGGACATGCTGCTGATCATGACGGTCGAGCCGGGCTTCGGCGGCCAGGCGTTCCTGGACATCATGCTGCCGAAGATCCGCCGGACCAGGGAGCTGATCGCCAAGCACGACCTGGAACTGTGGCTCCAGGTCGACGGCGGCGTCTCGGCGAGCACCATCGAGCGCTGCGCCGAGGCCGGCGCGGACGTCTTCGTCGCCGGTTCGGCGGTGTACGGCGCCGAGGACCCGGCCGAGGCGGTCGCCAAGCTGCGCACCCTCGCCGAGGGCGCGAGCGCCGAGGCCTGGTGGGCCTGCGGGCACTGAGCCCCGGCCGGGTGGTCCCCGCTGGAGGATCGCCGTGCCCTGGAGGAGGATCGTGGCGACGACCCCTCCGGCCGGGCGCGGCGATCCCCACCCCGCCCCGGTCCCTCGCGCACGGCGGTGACCGCCCATGAGCAACCTCGACGTCAGGCCCGCCCCGACCACCTGCGGCGGCGAGCCCGGCCCCGGCCCGGTCCGCGACCTGCTCGCCGCCCGCCGGGTCCCGCTCGGCGAGAGCACGGTGGTCCGCCGCCTGCTCCCCAGCCTCGGCCGGCGCATGGTGGGGGCGTGGTGCTTCGTGGACCACTACGGCCCCGACGACATCGCCGACGAGCCGGGCATGCAGGTGCCCCCGCACCCCCACATGGGCCT
>NZ_JBEOSF010000055.1:0-53328 GCF_040302725.1 Kitasatospora sp. NPDC097605
TCGAGTTCTTCGACAGCTTCAGCACGCCGGCCGGTGCCGGGCAGTACCTCTCGCTGGGAGCGGGTCACTACACGCCCGAGGTCGCCAAGGTCACCGTCAGCTACGGCGACGACCCGACGCAGTACCCGGCCGTCATGGCGGGCGGCGCGTTCGTCCACACGGCGGCCATCTCCACCGGCCCCAACGGGAACCCCCCGGCCCCTTACATCCACGCCTACAACGCGGACAACGTGGAGATCTACAACCAGAAGACCCAGCCCAACGTCAAGAACACCCACCCGTAGGCGCTCCTCCAGGCGGCAGGCCGTCCGAAGCCGTGGAAGCCGGCCTCGGACGGCTAGCGGCCGCGCAGCGCGTCCACGGCGAGGCGGGCGGCCGTGCCGATGACGGTGTCGGCCGCGGGGAGGGTGGCCGCGGTGTGGGCGGTGTGGGCGGTGCGGGTGAGGACGGCGACGGCGTAGCGGCCGCCGTCGGGGTACTCGACGACGCCCACCTCGTTGCGCAGCGTCGGCAGGGATCCGGTCTTCCCGGCGACGTGCACGTCGTCGAAGGGGAAGCCGGAGGCCAGCCGGTGCGGCCAGACCTGAAGGCTCATGATCCGCCGGATGGCGGCGCCGTGTTCGGGTGTGTTCGGGGTCGGGCAGGAGTGGCACGTGGGCATCCCGTCCTACGACGGCTCGGTGCCGGTGCCCAAGGACGAGACGGAGAAGGCCGCGTCGGTGATCGGCCAGGGCGGATCCAGGCGAACCCGCTGGTGATGGCGTCCGTCACGGCGACCGCGGCGTCCGGCCGGTTCCACCAGCCGGCCATCGTCCGCGGCGGCGCGGAGCACGGCGTCACGGGCGGCGCCTCGGCCGGCCCGATCCTGCAGATCGTGCTCGCCGCCGTCCCCGGCGACCCGTCCTGAGGCCGGCCCGGCGGCGGTCCGGCCTGTCGTGAGGCCGGCCCGGCGGCGGTCCGTTCGGCGTCACGCGGTTGGGGCGGGTGGCCGGGGCGGACCGGTGCCGCCCGGGTCGGACCGGCGTAGGGTGGGGAAGGCCCTTGGTCCCGCCGATTCAGCCCCTTGGCCCCTGGCGGATCGCCCGGTCGGGGGAGATGCTCCTGGTACAGCCGATCGGACGAAGGGGTCCGGTCGGACCGCGCCTTCGGACGAGGTGAACCGGCGTGCGGCATGCCACCGTCGAATCAGTGATGACCAGCCCCGTGGTCCGGGTCGCTCCCGAGACGGGCTTCCGCGAGATCGTCGCGCTGCTGGCCGAGTACGACATCACCGCGGTGCCGGTGGTGGACGGCGAGGGCCGGCCGCTCGGCATCGTCTCGGAGGCGGACCTGCTTCTCACCCTGGCCTCCCAGGAGGACCAGGGGAGCCACATGCCGCCGCCGGACCTCCGCCGCACCGGCCCGGACGGCGCGGTCACGGCCGCCGATCTGATGACCGGCCCGGTGGTCTGCACCACCCCGGACGCCAGCGTGGTCGCGGCGGCCCGGATGATGAGCCGGCACGGCGTGAAGCGGCTGCCGGTGCTGGACGAGGACGGCCGGGTGTTCGCCATGGTCAGCCGCGGTGACCTGCTGCGGGTCTTCCTGCGCGAGGACCGGGTGATCCGCCGGGAGATCGTGGAGGAGGTGCTCGGCCGGGTCGAGGGCGTGAGCCCCGCCTCGGTGGGGGTCGAGGTCGACCAGGGGCGGGTGGTGCTCAGCGGCACCGTGCCCGAGCCGCACCTCGTCCCGATCGTGCTGAACCTCTGCCGCTCGGTCGACGGCGTGGTCTCGGTGACCGACCGGCTGAGCGCCGACACCTTCGGCGGGCTGGGCCCCGAGGACGGCTCCCCGTTCGGGTCAGGGGGCGTGGGGGACGGTGGCGCGCGCGGGGACGGCGCGCCTGCGCCCATCGGCTGAGCCCGCGCGCCCGCGCGTCGGGCCCGCGCCGCGCCGTTCGACCGGGTGTCCGGCTGGACCCGGAGCCTCCGGTTCGAATATCGCGTTGCGTGCCGGGTATCTCACCCAGCGTGTGCGGCGGTAGTGGGCCGCCGCGCCGCCGGGTTCCGGGGAGGCAGCCGTGGCCGTCGTGTTCGACGCCGACTTCACATCCACCAGCCAGTGGGTCGCGGGGCGCAGCAGCGCCTATCCCCGGATGGGGCCGACCAACCGGGGCGACCACAAACTCGACTACCTCGGCCGCGCCTACTGCCCGGACGGCCTGTTCACCGCGGCCCGGCGGTACGGCGGGGACCTCTGGACGTGCAGCCTGCTCACCACCGAGGGCAGCCCGGACGGCTTCCAGGTCCGCACCGGCGACACCCTGGGCGCGCGGGTCACCCTGCCCCTCGAACTGGGCGCCTGGCCGGCCATCTGGACGTGGCGGGACGGCGGCAACGAGATCGACGTGTTCGAGTACCACCCCGACAACCCGGACCTGCTGGAGATCTCCAACCACGTCCGGGGCGGCTACCGGTACTGGCACGGGGCCGACGCCGGCATAGCCCCCGGCGCCACCTTCGACGTCCGGACGGTCTTCGGCGCGCACTCGGTGGACTGGTTCGTCGGCGGCACGCTGATCCACGCGGACCGGCGCGGTGTGGGTTCCGACTGGCACGCCTATCTGATCGTCAACCTGTCGGTCTCGGACGGCACCTACCACCCCCGCCCGCCGGCCGCCGGGCCGGACCGGCTCGGCTGGACCTGCCACAGCCTGCGGGTCGAGCGCGGCGGGCCCGGGGGTGGAACGCCGGGGCGTACGTGATCAGTGGTCGGGCGGGAACATCGCCGTGATCAGCCCGCGCGGACCCGACCGCTGGAACCAGACCACCCGGCGGTACGGGCCGATGTACGCGGGGTGCGTGACGTAGAGGTCGTCGCGGGGCGCGGACTCGTTGCCGGGCGCGAGCGCGGCGTCCACCGCGTCGGCGGCGATGGACCGCAGCAGCGCGTGCGCCGTCGTCGCCGCCGCGGCGGGAACGATGGCCAGCGCGGTGAGTTCGAACCAGAGCGCCGTCGAGACGTAGCCGATGGGGGAGTGGCCGAGGGCGGGATGGGGGCGGTGGTCCTGGTAGCGGAGCAGTACCCCGGCCGCGACGAGGCGCTCGCGGTCGTCGGCCGGCGGGTGGTGGTTCATGGGGCGAACGGTACCCGGCCCGGTGCGGGCGGGCCCCGGGAGCGGGGTTTCCCGGTCCGCGGGGAGGGCGTCGGCGGAGGCTCGCCGGCTCCCTCCCGGCGCGGTCGCCGCTCGCGCCGGCTCCTCACACCGCTCCGACGGGCGCGGGCGCACGATGGTGGTGAGGCGCCGATCGCCCCATGGCGGGTGCGGCCGTCACGGCCGTCGCCCGCCCGTCGGGGCGGTGAGGAGGTCGTGATGAGGTACTGGAACGGCCATGGCTACGGCCATGGGTTCGGGGGCTGGGGTCTGGGCCTGATGGCGCTGGGGTTGCTGCTGGTCCTGCTGGCGCTGGTGGCCGTCGCGGTGGTCCTGGTCCGGCAGTCGCGGGCGGCCGGAGCGCCGCCGCCGTCCAAGGGGGCGTGGGCCGCCGGTCCGTCGGGTCCGTCGGGGCCGGTTAGCGGGGCGCCGCCGGTGCCGTCGGCCGAGCAGGTCCTCGCGGAGCGGTTCGCGCGCGGCGAGATCGATGCCGGGGAGTACCGGCACCGCCTGGACGTCCTGCGCGAGGCGGGCGGCGGGCCGGGCGGGGGAGCGGGTGGAGTGGCCGGCGGGACGGCGCCGGGGGCGCCGCCCGTCCCGCCCGCGCCGCCGCGGCCGTCCGAGGGGCCGGCGGGCTGATGCCGCGCGGGCCCCGCCGCGCACCTGCGCGACGGGGCCCCGCGGACGTCGATCACCGATTGTCGACATGCCTACTGGTCGACTACTCCACGACGAGCTCGACCGGGATGTTGCCCCGGGTGGCGTTGGAGTAGGGGCACACCTCGTGCGCCTTCTTGACCAGCAGCTCGCCGGTCTCGCCCGCGAGCGCCTCGGGCAGCTCGACCCGCAGCACCACCGCGAGGCCGAAGCCCTCGCCCTCCCGGCCGATCGACACCTCGGCGGTCACCGAGACGTCGCCGGTGTCCACCTTCGCCTGCCGGCCGACCAGGCCCAGCGCGCTGGCGAAGCAGGCGGCGTAGCCGGCCGCGAACAGCTGCTCCGGGTTGGTGCCCTGCCCGCTGCCGCCGAGGCCGGGCGGCATCGCCAGCGCGAGGTCGAGCTGACCGTCGGAGCTGACGGCGCGGCCCTCCCGGCCGTTGGCGGTGGCGACTGCGGTGTAGAGCGCGTCCATGTCCGTTCCCTTCCGTCCTGCGGTTCGAAGTCTCGGTCCGGCGGTCCCGTGCGGGCCGCCTGCCCGGGACAAGTAGAGCACGCAATTCAATTGCGCACAACTCAATCGCGTGTGGGGCGTCGCTACCATGGAGCCATGACCGCGCTCCCCGACCTGCCCGAGCCGCCCGACCTGCCCGACCTGCCCGAGCCGCCCGCCGACGCCGAGCTGCTGCGCCTGGACCGGCAGATCTGCTTCTCCCTGAACGCCGCGTCCCGCGCCTTCGGGGGCGTCTACCGGGTGCTCCTCAAGGATCTCGGCCTGACCTACCCGCAGTACCTGGTCATGCTGGTCCTCTGGGAGCACGGCGACCTGCCGGTCAAGAGGATCGGCGAGTACCTCAGACTCGACTCGGGCACCCTCTCCCCGCTCCTCAAGCGGCTGGAGGCGGCCGGACTGGTGCGCCGCGAGCGCAGCCCCGAGGACGAGCGCTCGGTCACCGTCAGCCTCACTGACGAGGGCTCCGCCCTGCGCGAGCGGGCCGGCCGGGTGCCCCGCCGGCTGCTCGCCGCCACCGGCCTGCCCGTCGAGGAGCTGGCTGCCCTGCGCGCCCTGCTGGATCAGGTCACCCTCGCCCTCGACACCGCCGTTCCGGGGCTCGCCGCGGAGGACTGACCCACCCCTCGGCGGGGGCCGGCCTCAGCTTCCGGCCGGCTGCCAGGCGCCGAACGGGTTGTCGGCCCCCGGCTCGGTCTGCCGCGTGGTGCGCAGGACGGCGTCCGGTCCGAGCGCCAGGACGACGCGCCGGCCGGCGGCGTCGAGTACCACGGTCGGCGCGCCGACGACCTGCCGGCCGAGGTCGGACCACTGCGTGCCGAGGCGGTGGGGTGCCGACTGCGAGGCCAGGCTGATCCCGCCGGCGCCGTTGCGGATCGCCACGGTCGTCCGACCGTCGCTCCCGGTCACCACGGCGACGCCCTCCAGACCGGCCGGGCCGCCCAGCGACTCGGGCGTGGTGGTCCAGGAGCCGTTCGGGCGCACGAAGCGGGTGACGACCTGTCCGGTGCCGGCCTGGTGGAAGAAGAGCTCCAGGCGGCCGTCGGCGGTGCGGCTCACGGTGACCGGGCCGGCCGGGGCGGGCCCGAGGAAGGCGGTGTCCCGGACGAACGGGCCACCGGGCGAAGGCTGCCGCCAGTGTCCGATGCCGTCCGTGGTCGGTGCGAACAGTTCGATCCCGCCGTCGGCGGCGAGGACGGCGGCCAGGCCGTCCCGCACCCGGGTACCGCCGAGGTCGGTCCACTCCGCCGGCCAGCCGCCCCCCGGCAGCTGGCCGAGCGCGCTGACGCCACCGCCCGTGTTGCGGACAAAGACGGTCAGCCGTCCGTCGCCGCCGAGCACCGCGACCGGACTGCCGACGAACCCCGGCGCGGCCGGGTCGGGGGTGCCGAGCACCGTCCACGCGCCCCAGCTTCCCGGGGCGGTCTGGGCGACGGTGACGATCCGGTCGTCGCTCAGCCGGACGCCGAACAGGTGGATCAGCCCGGCGGCGTCCCGCACCACGCCGAGCGCGGCCGCCAGGCCCTCGCCGCCGGGGACGGGTACCGGCCCGCTCCAGGTACCGCCCGGCTCGGACTCCCGCCAGACCTGCACCCGGTTGTCGAGCACCGCGAAGGCGTTCAGCGCGCCGGTGCCGTCCTGGGCCGCCCAGGCGGTGCCGTTCGACCACCGCGGATACTGCCGCGACGGGAAGTCCGCGTAGAAATGCGGCTCGTCCGGATTCGGCTGCGGATCGTATGCCGCGGAATACCCTCCGCCGGGCGCGGGACGCTTGGGCCCGAGATAGGCGAGAAAGGTCTTCCTTTTCTCTTTCGCGGCACTCGCGGGCAGATTCGGCGGGTCCATCCGGACGTTGTAGTCGCGATAGTTACGGAGTATCACCCGTCCGTTCCCGTCCGGCCCGTGATAACCGGTCGCGGCCTTTCCGGCGAAGCGCGCGGCGGCGATGTGGTCGCCGTGGTCGGCGGGATTGAGCGGATCACGGCTGTAGCCGTACGGCACGCGCGGGTCCTGGGCGCGCAGCACGGTCGGGCGGAACCGTTCCATCAGTTCGGTGAGCGTGGCGACGAGTTCGTCGTGGGTGTAGTCCTGGTTCGCGTACGCGGGGTCGCACTCGCCGTCCGCGGGCAGGCTGCCGAGCGTGGCCTGGTGGGACGGGCCGCCCGGACCCTCGGTGAACAGGGTGTCGAGGGTGGCCCGGCCGCCGCCGGCGGGGTAGTTGGCGTCGCCGCCCTCGTGCAGCCGCAGGAACACCAGCTTGATCTGCGGCGCCTGGTCCAGGGTGTCCACCTGGACGGTCTTGCCGCCGGCCAGCCGGAGTGCGGTGGTGTTCCAGGTGGGCTCGGCCACCCCGGCGAGCCGGGCGTGCGCGGCCCGGGCGCCGGTGTCCCGGCTCTCGGAGTAGGCGCACGGGCTGGGGAACGCGGTGCCCGTCGCCTCGCCACCGGTCAGATAGACGGTGACGGACGGCGCCGCGTACTGCCGGTTGAGGTCCGGGGTCATGAAGAGCAGGTCGTCGTCCTGGTGCGCGACGATCTGCAGGAACGATTCGTCGCCCGCGACGGCGGGTGTGGTGGCGGGTGCGACGGCCGAGACCGGCTCCATGAGTTCCTTCGGGGCCGCGCCGATGTGTGCCTGGGGCGTGCTCAGGGCGACAGCCAGCACCGTCCCCATGGTTTTCGGAAATCGCATCGCACCCCCGGTCTCCTCGCCCCCGAGCAGGAGATCGGTGGTATCGCCCGGTCGGTCCGGAATGGACTATCCCCAAGGCGATCGTCCGGCGTCAAATCCCGGTCGATGAACCCCGCCGATCGTCGGGGGTACGGGTCGGGCGCGAAACAGCAAAACGCCCTTCGTGTACCAAACGATGCAGAGCGGACGTCATGTTCGATATGGGCGCAAATCGGGCATTTGGAATACGGATCATGGCAATGGGAGATCCGTGTGCGGACATTTCCGGTCGCGTGCGCTGCGATTCCGGCGGGGTCGGAGATCCTTTTCGAGGCCGGGCGGCGACGGGCATGCCGACGCCCGGCCGGGTCGGCCCGGCCGGGCGCTCAGACGGTGTCGGAACCGGCGGCCGTCAGCCGGCGGTCCGCTCGTTCAGGCAGAGGATGTTGCCCTCGCTGTCCTTGAACCAGGCGGCGCGCATGCCTTCGGCCTCCACGACGCCGTTGACGGTCTTCAGTCCGGGCATGTCGTAGTCCTCGAACACGACGCCCTTCCCGCGCAACGCGGTCATCTCCGCGTCCAGGTCGGGGACCTTGAAGCTGGCCAGGGTGTGAGCGGCCTGGCCGCCGCTGGGTGTCTCGTAGATGCCGAACTCGGTGCCGCCGCATTCGAAGGTCAGGTCGCCTTCCGGGCCGGCGTCGGTGAGTTTGAGGCCGAGGGTGTCGGTGTAGAAGGCCTTCGCCCGGGCCAGGTCGGCGGCAGGGATGATCGCCACCAGGGGTGCGTCTCCAAGCATGCTGATCGCCTCCTCGTCCCTCCAGCGTAGGTACGGCGGACCCGCGGTGGCCACGCGGAACGCCCGCCGGATTCCGGGCATGGCCCGGTGTGTCCGGCGGACGACGGGACGTCACGCGGGGGCGAGGCGCCAGAGCGATGTCACCTCGGCGGCCCGGGCGGCGTCGAGCGGATCGGCGGTGCGGGCGCCGGTCTGGCGGGTGTCGGTCTGCCGGGCACCGGCGCGCCGAGCGGCCTCGGTTGCCCGGCGGTGCCGGGGGCGGGCGTCGAGGCGGCCGACGACGCGCAGACCGGCGGTGGCGAAGGCGGTGCGCAGGTCGGTGTGCGAGCGCAGCCCCAGGTGTTCGGCGAGGTCGGAGAGGACCAGCCAGCCCTCGCCGCCGGGTACGAGCCGCTCCGCCAGCCCGGAGAGGAAGCCGTGCAGCATCCGGCCACCGGGGTCGTACACGCCCAGTTCGAGGGCGGAGGCGGGCTCGGCCGGCAGCCACGGCGGATTGCAGACCACCAGACCGGCCCGTCCGCAGCCCGGCGGATAGAGGCCGGTCCCGGCCGGTCGGATGCGGTCGGCCAGGCCCAGCCGGTGCGCGTTGTCGCGGGCGCAGCGCAGCGCGCGCGGATTGGCATCGGTGACCAGCACCCGTCCGACCCCGCGTCGGGCCAGTACGGCGGCCAGCACCCCGGTGCCGGTACCGAGGTCGAATGCGGTGCCGTGGCCGAGCGCGGCGGCGGGCAATGGCGCGCGGGCCACCAGGTCGACGTACTCGCCGCGGACCGGGGAGAACACGCCGTAGTGCGGATGGACGCGCGCGCCGAGCGCGGGCACCTCCACGCCCCGCTCGCGCCACTGCTGCGCGCCGAGGACGCCGAGCAGCTCCCGCAGGGCGACCACCCGGGCCCCGTCCGGCGGGCCGTACGCCTCCCGGCAGGCCTGCCGGACGTCGGGCGCGCGGCGCAGGAGCAGGGCGTGGTCGTCCTCCAAACGCACCACGAGACGGCCGAGCACGTGGGCGGCCCGGGCCCGCTCGCGGCGCTGCTCCCGGAACACCTCGCCCGCCGTGGTCGGGCCGGCGGCGCGGCCCCGGCAGGCCTCCCGTTCGAGCCGGCTCTCGCGTTCGACCCGGCGGGCGAGGGCGGTGAGCAACTGGCGGGCACCGTGGTAGTCGCCCTGCCAGAGCAGGGCGTCGCCGTCGGAGGCCAGCCGGTGGGCGGTGTCGGCCCGCAGCCGGTCGTCGGCGAGGACGACGCGGTCGGGCGGCGGCGTGCCGTTCTCACTGTGCCAGCGGGCGGGCAGGGTGGTGACAGGGCCAGGGACAGGGGTGGTGACGGTGCGGTCGGTTGCGGGCACCGGGACTCCTCGCGGTCGAACGTGCGGATGGGCACGAAGAGCACGCCGACGAGGAGGGGAACAACGGTGGGTCAGACGAGACGTGGCTCCCCGGTCGACGTGCGGACCGGCGAGTCGCCGAGCACCAGGCCCGGTACGGCGCAGCCTGTCATGAGCAACCCCTTCTCTGGTATCACCGTCATCTGATCACGGAGCTCTTTCAGAGTAGCCACTGATCGGGTGACGGGCCACGTCCCGTAACACACGAGGCTCCCGTGCCGTTGTGAGATGTGCTCGACGTCTCAATTCATCAGCGCAGGCGCCTCGTTGGTTCCCCGTCCTGCCGCACTCGACTTGCCGCACGCTCTGGTGCGACTCAAGTCCTGGCAGATCCTCCGCCGGGCCCGCTGCAGCCCCAACCGGATGACCGTCATCGCCGCAGCCATCCTCCCGCTGGAACGTCAACGCTGACGAGGCTCATTGTCGTTCCAAGGTGAGGGCGGCTTGGCAATGGCCGTCATCCAGGTGAGGACCGTCTCACGACCAGACAAGTCGCCCTTCGGTGAACCGACAGACCGGGGAGCTTCCATCAGCGATCCTCGTCAGTGTCTCTGCCACGGAGTCGAAGTACTGGGCCATCGACTCGTACTCGCCCGTGACCGTGATCTCACCCACGAACCAGTTGCCGACACGCCCGTCCCGCACATCGATGAACTTTCCTCTCCAGCCGTCCTGGTCGGACAGGAACGGGATCCACTTGTTACGCCAGAACGGGTAGTCCGGCTGGTCCGGAGGGTCGAATCCACAGGACGTCGAGCGGTTCGCGTAAAGCCTCTCCATCGCCCGGATGCCCAGAAAGAAGCTTCCCTCGTCGGGGAACCCGTCGAAGCCGCAGCACATCACGTCGTCGTCGACGTCTTCCTCCGGCAGATCCGGATTGTTCTGCAACAGCCACGTCCGCAGGTCCACATGCAGGGAGATCCCCATCCGCTCTTCGGCTGCCGCGAGCATCTGCTCCGTAGCGGGCCCCGGCAGATCCGCGTGATCGGCCGGCGCGTGCTCCCGAAGAAGACTCATCACACGCGACCAACTCTCAGCCACACTCATCGCTCTCTGCCCTCTCTGCAGGGAGTCTCCGTCCGACTACGCCACTGCGGAGGTTGAGAAGTATCGGCCGGAGAACCTTGCAGGGATGGTACTTCGAGCGTGTGTTCCATTCATCCCCATGATTGTCCTCCTCCCCGAAGCGCAGGGTCGGCCCCTCAGCGAAGTGCCCGCCCGCGACTTTCGCAGACAAGCCAGCCACTGTGCCCGGCGGGCCCGGCCGAACAGTTTCCAGGACTCAAGCGAGGGCCACAGCGTCACCCCGGGGTGGCGAAGCTGAAAACGCTCACGGTCACGGTGTCACGCGGTGTGTCCGGCCCGCAACCGGTTTTCCGCGTGAGGGCTCGTCACCAGGCGTGCGGGACGCGCTCCAGGACGCCGCCCGCGAAGACGTCGTACAGCGGCAGGGTCTCCAGGTGGACGTAGCCGATGTGGCAGTCGCAGACCGGCAGCGGGCAGGGACGTGGGGCGAGCCGGGGCCGGTAGGAGCCGTCGTAGAGGTTGCCGAGCTCCTCGCGGACGAAGTGGCAGCGGCGGACGGTGCCGTCACCGTCGACCGACAGGACCGACTCGCCGGTGCGGCAGGGGCGGCCGGCGCTGGGGTGGGCGTTCCGGCTGAAGCCGAAGTGCGGGTCGAGCGCGGTCCAGTCGGCCGCTTCGGCGTCGGTGTAGCGGCGGCCCTCGGCGGCGTTGATCCAGAGGTAGACCGCCGGGGACAGTTCGGCGCGCAGCCGGCGGGCCGCCGCCAGGTGCTCCGGCTGCCCGACCACCCCGATGCTGTACCGCACGCCCAGGGCGTCGAGCTCGCGGCACTTGGCGAGGAAGCGGTCGTGGTCGACCTGGCCGGGGTGGTAGGTGACCCAGAGCGCGAGGCCGGCGAGGTCCGCCTCGGCCAGCCAGCCGGTGCGGCAGCTGAGGTTGGTCTGGACGGCGACCCGAGGGACGTGCGGCAGCCGGCTCAACTCGACCATGGCACGCCGGTACCAGGACCGCACCAGCCCCTCGCCCCAGGGGGTGAACAGAACCGAGACGGTGTCGCCGGTGCCGGCGCGGCCGGCCACCCACTCGGTGAAGCGCTCCAGTGCGGCACGGTCGGCGCGCAACTGTTCGGGCGTGTCGCGCCGCTTGGCGAACGGGCAGTACGGGCAGTCGTAGTCGCAGGAGGCCAGCGGGCCCCGGTAGAGCAGGCTGAGGTCGAGGGGCCGGCCGGCCGTGCCGTCGGGGGCCGGGCGGGCGGTGGCCGTGCCGTCGGGGGCCGGGCGGGCGGTGGGCATGCCGAGGAAGGTCACTTCGCCTCGTATTCGGCCATCAGCGTGCGCACCTCGGGCGAGAACAGCATCGGCCCGACGGCGTCCGAGTGCGCCAGGCCCTCCGGGGACAGCCGAAGGGCGGCACCGGCGTCGTCCGCGAGCCAGCCACGGGCTCCGAACTCCGCCAGTTCGGCCGGGAAGTCCTCGGCCGGCGTGCTGCCGAAGCGGGCCCGGTACTCGGCGAGCGAAAGTCCCTCGGCCTGCAGCAGCGACTGCACGAGGTGCCGCCGCCGAGCCTCGGCCGGCGTCATCGCCCGGCCGACCACCGCGCGGTCGAAGGACTCGGTGGCCACGTAGTCGTCGATGATCCGGCGTACCTCGGTGGCGTCCACCGCGTAGTCGAAGGAGTAGTGCAGCCGGGACGTGTAGGAGCGGGCGCCGCAGCCGAGGCCGACCATGCCGTCGGTCTGGCAGGCGTACTCGCTCACCCCGGCCTGCGGGGCGGCCGCCCGGCGGAACATCCGCATCGACACCTGCTGGTAGCCCTGGGCGAGCAGGTGGTCGCGGCCGGCCCGGTAGAGGGCGAGCCGGCGGGCGTCCCACTGGGCCGGGCTCTCCGCCTCCCCGCGCCGGGCCAGGCCGGTCAGCGGGCGCACGTAGAGCGGGTAGAGGTACAGCTCCTCGGGCTGCCAGACCAGCGCGGCGTCCAGCGAGTGCAGCCAGCTGGCCTCGGTCTGGCCGTCGATGCCGTAGATGAGGTCGATGTTGAGGACCGGGAATCCGGCGTCGCGGATCCGGCCCAGCGCGGCCTCGACGTCGGCGCGCTTCTGCGGACGGACCGCCGAGCGGGCCTCCGCGTCGACGAAGGACTGCACGCCCAGGCTCAGCCGGGTGGTGCCCCGCTCGGCGAGCACCGCGAGGCGGTCGGCGGTGGCGGTGGCGGGGGAGGCCTCGACCGACAGCGGAACCGCCCGCAGGTCGGCGCCCATCCGGTGCTCGGCGATGTCGCAGAGCCGCTCCAGCTCGGCGGCGCTCAGATAGGTGGGGGTGCCGCCGCCGAACGCGGCGAGCGCGAACCGGGCGTCCTCGTCCAGCGCGGCGCGCACGGCGCCCGCCTGCCGATCGAGGGCGTCCAGGTAGGCGGTGGTCAGGCCGTCCGGGCCGCCGATCCGGGTGAACAGGTTGCAGAAGCCGCAGCGCACCTCGCAGAACGGGATGTGCAGGTAGAGGGAGAGCGCGTGCTGCGACTCGCCCGCCCACAGTTCGCGCAGCGGCGGCCGGTCCGCCAGCTCGCGGTAGGCGGTCTTGTGGGGGTAGGCGTAGACGTACGACTGGTACGGGGGCGCGTACGGCAGCGCGGTCGCCGGGTCGTACGCCGGGTCGGTCGTCGACGCGGCCTCCGGTGCGGTCGTCGTGCCGTGGACCGGCCGGGCGGGGGCGGTGGTCATGCGGTCTCCTCGGCGGGCGTGGCGGACGGCGGGGTGCTCGCGGGGAGCGTGAAGTGGGCGTACGGCACCGTCCAGACCACCTCGTGGCCGATCCGGTGGCCGGTGTAGCCGTCCTCCCCGTAGGCCGTGCCGTGGTCCGAGCAGACGATCGCGAAGCACGGCCGCCGTGCGCTCATCGCCGCGAACAGCCGGCCGATGTGGGCGTCCACGTACTCCAGGGCGGCGGCGTGGCTCGCCCGGCTGTCGCCGTGCTCGCGCGTCGCGCCCGGCAGGTGGAACCAGTTCGGCTGGTGCAGCGACGGGACGTTGACGAAGAGGAAGAGCGGCTGTCCGGCGGGCTGTTCGGCGACGGCCCGCTCGGCGCGGGCCACCTGCTCCTCGAAGGAGGTGGGCGAGGCGACGCCCATCTCGGGTGACCAGTGGCTCTCCTGGAAGAGCCCGGGCAGCACCGAGCCCAGCGGGCCCTGCTTGTTGAAGAAGCCGACCCCGCCGATGCAGACCGTCCGGTAGCCGGCGGCGGCGAGCGCGCCCGGCAGGTCCGGGGCATCGAAGACCCAGGTGCGCGGCGCGGTGCTCTCCGAACCGGCGAACCGGGCGGCGAACAGCCGCGGGTGCGGTCCGCCGGGCGAGGCCGGGGTCGGCAGGAAGCCGGCCAGGATCGCCTGGTGGGCGGCGTAGGTGAAGCTGCCGGGGGAGTGCCGGCGCTCCCAGCGCCCGCCGGGCAGGTGGGCGGCCAGGTGGGGGATGCGTCCGGCGGCGGCCAGCTCCTCGGCGACGTCGAAGCGCAGGGTGTCGAGCGTGACGAGCAGCAGGTCGTGGCTGCCCACCACGGCGTTCATGTCGGGGGACTCGGCCGCGACGGCGGGGGCGTGGGTGCTGGGCTGGTGGTTCATCGGTGCTGTTCCGTACGTGGGTGGATCGTCAGGTTCGGTGGTGCTGATGGCGGGGTCACGGGCGGCACGCCGAGTGCGGCGAGTTGGGCGCCGTAGGTGTCGAGGCCCTCGGCGGGTCCGCCGGGCAGGCCGGTGAGGCCGGGCAGCAGGTCGCCGAAGGCGTTGACCTCGCCGACCACCGTGCGGCGCCAGGCGGCGGTCGGCAGCACGTCGACGCCGACCATCGGGGAGTTCGGGAAGCAGGCGGCCGCCCGCTCCGCTGTCTCCAGGAGGTCCGGCCAGGCCGGTCCGGCGGCCTCCCGGGCCAGCTCCAGGCTGCCCCGGGCTCCGCCGAGGTGGAGGTTGGTCATCGGCTGGGCGCTGGTGCGGACCACCGCGTGGGTGGCCCGGCCGGCGACCACGACGACCCGCAGGTCGGCCGAACGGCCCGCCTGGGCGGCCTTCGGCACCCACTGCTCGACGTGCAGGCCGTCCGGGGCGAGCCGGTCGACCAGCTCCGCGACCATCCGCTCCTCCTGGTAGCGGCGGACCCGCAGCGAGTTGTGCAGCCGCCCCTCGGCGAGTTCCACCGAGGTGGTGGCCCGCAGCTGGCCGCGCGGCCCGAACTCCAGCGCCACCACGCCCGAAGCGGAGGAGCCGTGGGAGGGTTTGACGAAGACCCGGCGCATCCCCTCGGCCTCCAACCGGGCGCGGAGGTCGTCCCAGCCCGCGACGGCCCCGTCGAGGGCGCGCGGAACCGGGACCCCGGCGCGCGACAGCAGCGCGTGCGCCCGCCGCTTGTCGAACATCACGGCGATCTCCTCCGGGTCGCCGAGCAGCCGCACCCCGGGGGTCCGGGCCAGCGCGCGCAGCGCGGCCGTCACCCCGGCGTACCAGGCGGCGCCGCCCTCGACCCGGGTCGGCGCGTAGTGCGCGCCGAGCGCCGGTCCGCGCAGCAGCGCGTCCACCGCCTCCTCCTCGCCCGGCGACTCGATCCGCAGCACGGTGCCCTCGGGCAGCCGGAACGAGCCGCGCAGCAGGTCGAGCCAGGGCAGCACGGTGGGCTCGGGCAGGCCGGCGGCCCGGGCGGCGGTCGCGAACAGCGTCACCCGGCGGTGGCCGGGGTTGCCGAGCACGGTCAGCCGCCCGTCCGGCGGGAGCCGGTGCTCCGGCCGGGCCGGGCGTGGGGCCCGGTCCCGGCCGGCGCTCTGGGGGGTCGTCGTCAGCATCGGGGCCGCCTACTCGGCCACCGCGACGTAGCGCCACTCGTCCTCGTCGTCCTCCTCGGCGTCCGAGAGGTCGACCTCCACGCCCGGAAGCGACTGGCGCACCCGCTCCTGCATGGCCTCGGTGAGGTAGTGGTGGTGCAGGTCGAGGGACTTGAGGTGGGTGAGCGGCTGGCCGTCGAGCAGCGCCGCCGCGCCGTCGTCGCTCAGCACGCCCATCGCCAGGCTGAGCGACTCCAGCTGCGCCACCACCGGGGCGTGCGCGACGGCGGCGGCGATCTCGTCCTGGAACTCGCTGTTCTCCAGGCCGAGGTGGCGCAGCGACGGCAGCCGGGTGCCGGCCAGGATCGGCGCGATGTCGTCGATCGTCGCGTCGCCGCCGTACTCGTCGACGCCGAACCACAGCTCCAGGCGCTCCAGCGCGGGCAGCTCGCTCGCCGCGACCGCCCGCACCACGTCGTCCGGCAGCCCGCCGGACTCGAACCGCAGGCCGGTCAGCCGGTCGTGCCGCACCGGGTCGAGCCGAAGACCGTTGCCGCCGCGCACCACCAGCTCGGTGAGCTGCGGGAACGCCTTCACCACCGGGGTGACGTCCGACATCTCCAGCCAGGAGATCTCGCAGTCCTCGGAGGTCACATCGGCGATGAAGAGCGCCTCCAGGGCGGGGAACCGCTCGGCGTCGGCGACGATCCGCTCGAGCGTCTCGTGCACCGGCACGTAGTCCCGCACCCACCAGGGGCCGATGAGCAGGGCGCGGACGCCGGCCGGGTCGACCGCGGCGAGGAAGGCCGACCAGAGGTCGTCGAAGCCCTGCTTCGAGCCGTAGCCGACGGACAGCCGCCAGGCGGCGGCGTCCGCCGCCGGCAGCTCGTCGACCAGCCCGCGCCGCTGGTGCCGGCCGGGCTCGCTGAGCGAGAGGTTGACGACCGGCAGGTGGAGGAAGCGGTCGGCGAACTGGGTGATGAACACGGGTGCCCCCCTGGGCGGCATGGATGGCGCTGGTGCTGGTGCTGGTGCTGGCGCTTGAGCGGACGCGGGACGAGCGGGCTGACGGGCGGGCCGGCGCGCGGACTACTCGGCGACGGCGACGTAGCGCCACTGGTCGTCGGGCTTGCCGGCCTCGGAGAGGTCGATCGCCACGCCGGGCAGCGACTCGCGCAGCCGCTGCTGCATGGCCTCGGTGAGGTAGTGGTGGTGCAGGTCGAGGGACTTGAGGTGGGTGAGCGGCTGACCCTCCAGCAGCGCCGCCGCGCCCTGGTCGGTGAACACGCCCATCGACAGGTTGAGCGACTCCAGCCGGGGCACCACCGGAGCGTGGGCGACGGCGGCGGCGATCTCGTCCTGGATCTCGCTGTTCTGCAGGCCGAGGTGGCGCAGCGCGGGGAAGCGGGCGCCGTCCAGGAACGGCTGCAGGTCCTCCAGCCGGGTGGTGCCGCCGTAGTTCGCCACCCCGAGCCAGAACTCCAGCCGCTCCAGCGCGGGCAGTTCGCTCGCCGCGACCGCCTTCGGCACCGCGGAGGGCAGGCCGCCCGTCTCGAACCGCAGCGCCCGCAGGTGCTCGTGCCGCACCGGCCGGAGCATCACGCCCTCCCCCTCGATCGTCTCGTCGGAGGCGCCGCGCACGACCAGCTCGGTGAGCAGCGGGAAGGTCGTCAGGACCGGCGTCACGTCGGTCATGTCGATCCAGGAGATCTCGTTCTCCTCGTACGTGATGTCGCCGATGAACAGGGCGCGCAGGGCGGGCAGCCGCTCGGCCGCGCCGAGGATCTCGGCCAGCGGTCCGGCGAAGCTGTCCGGCCCGTCCTGCGACCACTCGCCGACCACCACGGCGGTCACCCGGGCGGTGTCCACGCGGTCCAGGAACTGCTGCCAGCGCGCGGCCCAGTCCTGGTCCGCCTCGAACTCGATGGCGATCTTCCAGGCCACGGCGGCGGGCTCGGGCAGTTCGGCGTCCTCGTCGACGGCCGCGACGAAGTCGAAGACCGGAAGGCCGTGGAACTCTTCGATGTGGTTGTTGACCGTCATGCGCTGCTCCTCGGAGGTCGGTGCGGGCCGAACAAGTGTCTACCAGCCCGGACCGACAATCCGCCGCCCGGGGCACCGCCCCGGCGCGTTGCCCACGACTCTCCCGGTGCCTCACCGGCCCCGTCCGGCACAGCCGTCACCCGGGCCCCGCTCGCCGTTGTCAGACCCTTGTCCTAGGGTCCTGGGCGTGGGAATCCGATGCGTCGTCGAGTCGCTCAGGGAGAGCTGATGTTCCGTCAGGGAGATGTGCTGATGGTGCCGGTGGAGGAGCCGACGGTACCGGCCCGGGTGGAGGCGCTGGCCGCGCAGCCCCGGGACGCGCGGGGTCGGCTGGTGCTGGCGCTGGGCGAGGTCACCGGACACGCGCACGCCGTGGTGGGCCCGGGGGAGCTGCGGCGCGAGTCGGGGCCGTTCGGTACCGCGTGGCTGCACCTGCCGGAGGGCGGCCGGGTGGTGCACGAGGAGCACGCGGCGATCCCGCTGCCCAAGGGCTGGTACCGGGTGGTCCGCCAGCGCGAGTACATCCCGGGCGCGGTGCGCGTGGTCGCGGACTGACGGACGGCGGCGCGCGCCCGGGCGCGCGGACGAGGGACACGGATCAGGGCGGGCGCGCGGCGCCCGCGGCACGGTCGGGCGGGGTGCCCGGGCGGGAACGGAGAGTGTGATGGTGACTGGACAGACGGCGCCGGCCCCCGTGGTCGGCGGGCACACCGAGGTGACGGCGCGCTGGCGGGCGGCGGCCGCCGCCACCGGCCAGGGCGACCGGGCCGGTGTCGAGCGGGCGGTGCGGGCCGCGTACCGGGCCGTGGGGCTGGCCGAACCGGCCGACGTCCGGTGGTTCGGCTCGCCGCTGGCAGCCGCCGAGGCGGCGCTGGAACTGCGCGCGGCGGGCGCCGTCACGGTGCGCGAGTCGGTGCGGACCCTGCCCTGGGACGCGGTCCGCCGGCAGGCCGTCGAGCGGACCGGCGCGGCCGGCTGGGCGCCGCTCTGGGCGCTCACCGGCGGCGAGCTCGGCCCGGTGACCAACACGCTCGCCGACCGGATCCGCACGGCCGTGCTCGACCGGATCGCGCCCGAGCCGGACACCGAGAACGACGAGGACGACGTGATCGCGGCGGCCCGCGAGCAGCGGAGCGCCGCCCGCCTCGCCCTGCTCGACGCCGTCCGCGGCCAGCACGACGCGCCCTGGTTCGCCGCCTTCGAGGCGGCCGGGGTGCTGGGGGCGGAGCCGCAGGTGTCGGACGTGCCGGGCCCGTCGGACGTGCCGGGCGGCTCCGCGGGCGAGGCGATCGCCGCACTGGCGGAGGTCGCGCGCGGCGCCGGCTGGTGGTGGCCGTACGCGGACGTGGTGCTGGTCAGCGAGCGCCCGGTGGCGCTGCACCGTGACGAGGCCGGCCGGCTGGACCGCGCCGACGGCCCGGCCCTGGCATACTCCGACGGCTTCGCCCTGCACGCCTGGCGGGGCATGCCGGTGCCCGCCGACTTCCTCGCCGGGCTCGGCACCGTGACGGTCGAGCGGATCCGTACCGAGGAGAACGCCGAGCTGCGCCGCGTCCTGCTGGAGCACTACGGCTACGAGCGCTATCTGGACGACTCCGGCGCCGTCCCGGTGCACAAGGACGAGACCGGCGTGCTCTGGCGGATCGAGCTGCCCGACGACGAGCCGGTGGTGATGGTCGAGGTGGTCAACTCGACCGCCGAGCCCGACGGCACCTTCCGCACCTACTGGCTGCGGGTGCCGCCCACCACGCTCACCGCCCGCGCCGGGGTGGCCTGGACCTTCGGCATAACCGAGGCGGAGTACCACCCGCAGCGCGAGACCTGAGCGCGTGGTGCTCCGCCGGACCCCGGACCCCGGTCAACGGAAGGCGGCGGCGTTCCGGTGGGCCCAGGTGGCGAAGGGCGTGGCCGGGCGGCCCAGCAGCCGCTCGACGTCCGGGCTGACCTGCCGTTCGGCGGCGGTCGGTTCGCCCAGGATGTCGAGCGTGCCGTCCGCGACACTCTCCGGCATGACGGCCAGCAGGTGGTCGCGGGCGGCCTCGCGGCCGAGCTCGACGAACGCCACCGGTTCGCCGAGCGCGGCCCCGAGCGAGGCGGCCTGCTCGCGCGGCGAGACCGGCGTCGGTCCGGTCAGCACATAGGTCCGGCCGGCGTGCGCGGCGGCCCACGGCCGGGCGGTGCCGCCGTCGCGCAGGACGGCGGCGGCCACCTCGGCGAGGTCCTGCGGATCCACCGTCGGCAGGGCGACGTCGCCGAACGGCGCGGCCACCGTGCGCCGCGCCCGCACCGGCTCCGCCCAGCCGAGGGCGTTCGAGTGGAAGCCGCTCGGCCGCAGGATCGTCCAGTCGAGCCCGGACCGGCGGACGGCCTCCTCGAAGGCGCGCAGCCGGGCGTGCGAGGCGGCCTGCGGCCGGGTGCCGGTCGCCTGGGAGGAGAGCAGCACCACCCGGCGCACCCCGCCGGCCGCGGCGGCGTCGAGCAGCGCGTCCGGCGCGGCGCCGCCACCGTCCATCAGCAGTTCACCGGAGAGGAGGAGGAAGAGCGCGTCGGCGCCGTCCAGCGCGGGCGCGAGGCTGCCGGCCACGGCGAGGTCGGCCCGGTGATGTCGCACGCCCCGCGGGAGCGTCCCGTCCCAGGGTCGGCGGGACACCGCCGTGACCTGCTCGCCCGCCGCCGCCAGCGCATCCACCAGCGGCCGTCCGATGGTGCCCGTCGCACCCGTCACCACGATCACGACGCAGTCCTCGTTCCTTGACAAGAGAATCATTGGGAAACGGCCGAAGGGCCGCTCGGGAAAAGGGGAGTTGGCGAAGCTCGGGACGCTGTCCCCGGGCTCGCGGAACGACGCTAACAGGCTGCGTACAGTAGGTACCTAGAGGAAAGTGACCCGGTGTCGAGGGGGCGGGGCGGGTGAGCGGCACGGAGTGGACGGCCGGGGGGTCGGCGGACGGATCGACGGGCGGACCGGCGGACCCGGCGCTGGCCTGCCCGATCGGCCCGGTCGTCGACCTGGTCTTCAGCCGCTGGACCACCCCGATCCTGTGGACGCTCAACGAGTACGGCCGCCAGCGGTACGTCGAGCTGCAGCGCAGGGTCGCCACCATCACGCCCAAGGTGCTGACCCAGCGGCTGCGGCAGCTGGAGCGCGACGGCCTGGTCCGGCGCACCTACCACGCGGAGGTGCCGCCGCGGGTCGAGTACGAGATCACCGATCTCGGCCGCAGCCTGGCCCCGCTGTTCGCCGGCCTGGCGCAGTGGTCCGCCGCCAATCTGGACCGTGTCGAGCGGGCCCGCCAGGCGTACGACGGCCTGACCGCCCCTTGACTCTCACCCCACGTCAGGCCGCACCGTGGACGGCGCACACGCGCAGCGGACGAACGGAGAATCGGGTCGACGCGTTGAGCCCGGGGCGGCACCCTGCGGGCATGGAGTTCTTCGTTCACCACCGGGACCGGCCGCACTCCAGGGCGGCGCGCCACGGCCTGCGGGAGGAGCACTGGTCCTACATGGACGGGTTCGCCGCGGCGATGATCGCCCGTGGCCCCACCCTCTCCGACGGCGACGGCGCACCCACCGGCAGCGTCCACATCCTCGACCTGCCGGACCCCGCCGCCGCCCGCTCGTTCGCCTTCGACGAGCCCTGCTACCAGGCCGGCGTCTACCGCGACGTCCTGGTGCGGCGCTGGCGCAACCTGCTGGGGCGCACCATGGCGGAGTTCCCCGGCGGCCGTACCGGCGGCAACCGCTACCTGGTGCTCGGCCTCGGCGCCGGCCGGCCCGCCGACCTCACGCCCCCGCCCGAACGCGACGAGCTGATCGCCTACGGTCCGCTCCTCTCCGACGACGGCTCGGCCTGGCTGGGCACCGCCGTCCTGCTCCGCGCCCCCGACCCGCACGCCGCCCGCGCCGTCCTCACCGCCCACCACTACGCCGCCGTCGAGGTCCACCGCTGGCAGTTCGGCGGCCGCGCCTGACCTGTGGACCGGGCGCCCTGCCGACCTGCCGGGCGCGCGGCACCGCCCGCGCCTGGGACGGGCGCGGGCGGTGCGGGGTCGGTGCGGAAAGGGGATCAGTGGATGTCGATGCCGTCGAAGGAGCCGATGATGGCGTCGCCACCGACGTTGGTGATCTCGCCGCCGGCGAGCTGGTTGCCGGTGCCGATGACGGTGATGGTCGTGGTGTTGACCGTCACCTCGTCGGCGAAGGCCTGGGTGGGCAGGGAAACGGCGCCGATGGCGGCGACGAGGACGGCGAACGTGCGGACGGTGCGGTACATGATGGTTATCCCTTCGTGGACCAACGGTGCTTCGAACCCTAGATACCGGAGCCGCATTAAAGCTAGGAATGTCACCCGAACAGGTATATGTCCGTGTCGTCCGCCCTGACTCCTCGTTAAGCCCTATCCGGGCTCGGTCCATGGTCCCGGGGGGGCCGGCCCGGATCGCCGGCATCCGCTCCTCAGCGGCTGCGGCCGGGCCGGGCCGCGCGGGCCAGCAGGAGCGGCTGGAAGAAGCCGGTGGCGGCGGGCGGCTGCCACTCGACGGCGGTGAAGCCCGCCTCGGCGGCGAATCCGGTGAGCTGGTCCTGGGTGAGCGCCCAGTACGAGCTGCGGTGCACGCTCACCGCACCCCAGTCCTCGCCGCTCCCGTCCTCCCGGTGCGCGAGCCGGAAGAGCTCCAGGTCGTACCGCTCGCCGTCGTCGTGCCAGTGCCAGAGCTGGAAGGTGACGGTCCGTCGGCCGCCGACCGCCGACACCTGCGGCGCCGTGGACGTCGGGCGGCTGCGCCGAAGGTCGTCGTACGGGCGGGTGGAGAGCAGCAGCAGGCCGCCGGGGCGCAGCACCCGGCACAGTTCGGCGAACGCCGCACGCACGTCGGCGGGGGTGAGCAGGTGCGGCAGTGCGTTGTCGGCGCACACCACGGCGTCGAACCGCCCGTCGGGGCAGGGGAGCCGGCGCATGTCGGCGGCGGCGGTCGGCAGGCGCAGCCCGCGTGCCGTTGCCTCAAGTACGGCCCGGGCGGCGGCCACCGGGCTGAGGTCGGTGCCGGTGACGCGGTGGCCGCGCGCGGCGAGGCCGATCGCCTGGGTGCCGATGCCGCAGGCGCAGTCGAGGACCTCCGCCGGCGCGTCGCCGAGCCGGGCGCGGAGCAGCGCGTCGAGGCCGGCGCCCTGCCGGGCCGCGCCCGCCTCCCAGTCGGGGTACAACAGGTGGTAGTCGGCGGCCAGTCGGTCGTAGAAGCGGGCGACCGGGTGGGCCGCTCCGGGGGCGGGCGTGGCACGAGGGGCGGTCGGCTCGCTCATGCGGCCACGCTACCGGAGCCCCGTCCGGTCCTAGCCGGGCCGGTAGACGGTCAGCGCCCGTCGGGCCTTGGCCAGCCGGAGGGCGCCGGCGGCGGGCACCGACTCGCCGTCGACGGCGATCCGGTCGGCGTCGCCCAGGGCGTCCAGGTCGAGCGCCCGGATCCGGGCGGCGTGGTAGACCCGGGACCGGGAGAGCGTGCCGGACAGGAACGCGGCGGCGAGCCGGGTCCGGGCGAACGGCCGTCCGCCGTCGACCACCCGGACGTCCAGCAGGCCGTCGGCGAGCCCGGTCCGATGGGTCGGGGCGAAGCCCGGCGGGTCGTAGGCGCCGTTGCCGGCGAACAGCAGCCAGAGCCGGCGCTCGCGCCCGCCCGCGCGGACGGTGACCGGTTCGGCGGTCGCCAGCACCCGGGCGGTGGCCACCGCGAGCGCCGGCCACTTGCCCAGCCGGCCCTCGAACGCCTCGCGCACCCGGACCAGTTCGGGGTAGACGCCCAGGCTGAACGTGTTGAGGAAGTGCCGGCGCTCGGTGTCGTCGGCGGCCAGCCCGAGGTCCACCCCGCACGCCCGGCCGGACGTCACGGCGGCGGCCGCCGCCTCGATGTCGTCGATGCCCAGGTCCAGCGCGAAGTGGTTGAGGGTGCCGCCCGGGAAGACCGCGAGCGGCAGGTTCCGTTCGACGGCCAGCCCGGCGGCCAGGTTGACGCTGCCGTCGCCCCCGCAGACCCCGAGCGCCCCGCCGTCCGCCGCGGCCCGGTCGGCGGCATCGGCGAGCAGGGCGGGCAGGTCGTCCTCGGGCCCGCAGAGCCGGATGTCCGCCCGGGGCAGCACGGCACGCAGTGCGGCAACCGTCGCCTCGGGGCCGTCGGACGTCAGCGCGCCGTTGCCGGAGCCGGAGTTGACCACTACCGACAGGCCCGCCCCCTCGGGCAGCGCCGGGGCCGGGCGGCGCGGCGGCGCGGCCGGCGGCGGCACGTCGGAGGAACGTGGCCACCAGCGGAGGGTGAGCGCCGCGAGCGACGATCCGAGCGCGAACCCCGCCAGGACGTCGCCCGGGTAGTGGGCGCCGGTGTAGACCCGGGAGAACCCGACCGCCAGCGCCACCGGGGCCACCACGGCGGCCGCGGCGGGCGACTCGATCGCGACCGCCGTGGCGAAGGCGGCGGCGGAGGCCGAGTGGCCGGAGGGGAAGGAGGTGGTGATCGGCTGGCGGAGCAGCCGCCGGGCGGCGGGTACCGGGTCGATCAGCGGGCGCGGCCGGCGGGTGAGTTGTTTGGCGGCGATGTTGGCCGCCGATGAGGCGAGGGCCAGCGAACCGACCCCGCGCAGGGCCGCCCGCCGCCCGGACCGCCCGCCGACGGCCCCCAGCACGGCGGCCGCGCCGAACCACAGCACCCCGTGGTCGGCGGCCCGGCTCAGCCCGCGAAGCCACGGTCCGACCCGCGACCCGGCGCCGAACGGGCGGCGGGCCACGGCGATCCGTTGGAACAGGGCCTGATCGATCACGTCCAGTCGCCTCATCCGGACGAGCCTAGACGCGTCCGGTGTCCGGCGCACGGCGAACGGTCGGTGCCGCGGTACCCGGACCCGGGTGAGTACGGGTACTCAGGCGCCGCCCGCCGGGCCCGCGCAGACTGGCCGACAGGACCCCGCACCACCGTCACCGAGGAGCCACACCACCGCCATGCTGAGTCGTGCCTCCGCCCTGCTGCTGCCCGCCTTCGGCCGTCTGCACATCACCGCCGACACCGGCCGCCCCGCGCCGGGCAGCATCGTCGCGGCCAACCACACCTCGCTCGCCGACCCCGCCGTGGTGCTGGCCGCCCTGCACCGGCTCGGCGCCCGGCCGGTCGTCCTCGCCACCGCCGGGCTCTGGCGGGTCCCGCTGCTCGGACCGGCGTTGCGTCGGGAGGGACACATCGCCGTCCACCGGGGCACCGCGCGGGCGGCGGAGTCGCTCGACGCGGCCGCCGAGGCACTGGCGGCCGGGCGGGTCGTGCTGATCTACGGCGAGGGCGGACTGCCGCGCCGCCGCGACTCCGGGGAACTGCCACCCGGCCCGTTCCGCAGTGGCCTGGCCCGGCTGGCGCGGGCCACCGGCGCCCCGGTCGTCCCGCTCGGCCAGGCCGGGTCCCGCCGACTCACCTCCGGCGGCCCGCTCAAGCAACTCGCCGGCCTCGCCACCGCCCCCGTCCGCCGCCCCACCCTCCACGTCCACCTCGGCACCCCCCTGCACCTGCCACCCGACCCCGCCGACGCGACCACCCAGGCCCACCACGCCGTCACCGCCGCCTGGACGATCGCCGCCCGCCACGCCGCGGCTGAACCCCACCCCGCGTGACCCGGTCGGGGGCGGCTTCCCCTGCGTCGCGGCCCGCCGACGATGTGCCGGCAGGCGAGGTGGAGAGCCCTCGACCCCACGCCGTCCTCACCGCCTGAAGACGGGCCGCCCGCCACGCCCCGAGGGAACCCTCGCTGGCGTGACCCGATCGGCTGCGGCTGCCCCGCACCGCACCGCAGCCGGCAGGCGAGGCAGCGTGCTTCGGGGGTGGAGCAGAGGTTCCCCGGCCGCTGAGGAGCGGGCACGGTAGCTACGCCGTCACCGCCGTCCGGACCATCGCCGTCCGGACCATCGCCGCCCGCCACGCCCTGGTCGGCTGCGCATGCGTTGCGGTGGCCGGGTGAGGCAGCGGGTGTCGGGGGCGCGAGGTGGAGAGCCCTTTGATCCCAGGCCGTCATCGCCGCCTGAACGCTGGCCGCTCGGCGCGCCGCAAGGCGACCTGGCTGGCGTGACCCGGTCGGCGGGCGGGCGCCCCTGCGTCGCGGGCGGCAGGCGATGCAGCGTGCTTCCGGCGCCGTCGAGGAGTGGGCGTGGTGCCACAACGCCGTGACCGCTGCCTGGCTGGTCGCCACCCGCCACGTGGCGGGAACCGCGCCCGGCGTGGCGGTTTGCCCCGGCACCGGTGGACCGGTCGGCGAGGCTGGTCCGGATGCGGAGGGCATGGTGAGCGGGATGGCCGGCCGCAGCGTACCGGCCGGCGGCGGCCGCACCGATGACCGGCCGGCCTGGGACCGGCGATGTGCCGGGGTGAGGTGGTTTCGCGGCCGTTGAGGAGTGGGCGCGGTCCCACGATGTCGTGGCCGCGGCCCGGAGGGTGGCCGCCCGGTGGGCTGCGAGGGGAGCGGGGCGGTTGTCGACCGCGCCTGCTGCCGGGGGGGCGTGGGTGGTCTGCCGGGGGAAGAGCTCTCTGCCGGAGGAGTGGGGGTGGCCCCATGACGCCGTCGCCGCCGCTCGGGTGGGTGTCAGTGGGGTGGTCTACGGTCACGGTATGGGTGGCGAACGCGATGGGGTGGCGGGGTTGTTCACGGCGATCGGGCGGACGGTGGTGGTGGTCGAGGACGCCGATGCGGCGCTCGGGTTCTACCGGGACGGGCTCGGGTTCAGCGTGCTCTTCGACGGTGACCTCGACGGGTACCGGCTGCTGCACGTCGGTCCGGCGGGCGGTGACGGGCCGGGGTTGTGGCTGATGCCGGCCGAGTCCGCGGAGGCGCGGGCGGCGGTGGGGCGCCAGACGGGCGGCATGCCGCTGCTGGTGCTCCACACCGACGACCTCGACCGGGTGGCGGCCCGGCTCGCGGAGCTCGGTGTGCCCGCCCGGGCCGGAGCGCCGGACGGCGGGCCGGGGCGCTCGCTGCACTTCCGGGACCTCTACGGCAACGAGCTGATCGCCGCCCAGCTGTAGGGCGCGGGGGAAGCGGACGGGGCAGGATGGGCGGCATGGAGCGTACGTTCGAGGAACTGGTGGACGAGGCGGCCGAGGCCCCGGTCGACGGATGGGGCTTCGCCTGGCTGGACGGCCGGGCCACCGAGGAGCGCCCGTCCTGGGGGTACCAGCGGCTGCTGGGGGAGCGGCTGGCGCTGGCCTCGGCCGCGCTGGACCTGCAGACCGGCGGCGGGGAGGTGCTCGCCGGCGTCGCGGACCGCTTCCCCCGGACGATCGCCGCCACCGAGGGGTGGCCGCCGAACCTGGCCAGGGCGACCGCCCTGCTCCACCCGCTCGGCGCGGTCGTGGTGGCCGACGCCGACGAGCCGCCGCTGTCGTTCGCCGACGACGCCTTCGACCTGGTGAGCAGCCGTCACCCGGTGAGCGTGTGGTGGGCGGAGGTCGCCCGCGTGCTGCGCCCCGGTGGCAGCTACCTGGCCCAGCACGTGGGGCCGGCCTCGGTGTTCGAACTGGTCGAGTTCTTCCTCGGGCCCCAGCCGGAGGCGCGCCGGGCCCGGCGGCCGGAGGACGCCGCGGACGCCGCCCGGGCCGCCGGTCTCGACGTGGTCGACCTGCGCTCCGAGCGGCTGCGGGTCGAGTTCCTGGACATCGGCGCGGTGGTCTGGTTCCTGCGCAAGGTGATCTGGATGGTGCCGGGCTTCACCGTCGAGGCCCACTGGGCGCGGCTGCGCGAGCTGGACGCCCTGATCCGGGCGGAGGGGCCGTTCGTGGCCCACTCCGCCCGGTTCCTCATCGAGGCACGCAAGCCCTGACGCCGTCCGGGCCCCGGAGACCCGCCCGGCCTACCCCTCGGTGACCAGGTCCAGGTAGTCCTCGCTCCAGAGGTCCTCGTCCCCGCCGGGCAGCAGCAGGACCCGGTCCGGCCGCAGCGCCTCCACGGCGCCGGGGTCGTGGGTGACCAGCACGATCGCGCCCGGGTAGCCGCCCACCGCCGTCAGCACCTCGGCGCGTGAGGCCGGGTCGAGGTTGTTGGTGGGCTCGTCGAGCAGCAGCACATTGGCGCCCGAGTGGACCAGCCCGGCCAGGGCGAGCCGGGTCTTCTCGCCGCCGGACAGCACCCCGGCCGGCTTGTCGGCGTCGTCGCCCCGGAACAGGAACGCGCCGAGCACGTGCCGCACGTCACCGTCGGTGAGCCCCGGTGCGGCCGCGGCGAGGTTCTCCCGGACGGTGCGGCCCGGATCGAGGGTCTCGTGCTCCTGGGCGAAGTAGCCGAGCCGCAGCCCGGGCCCGGGCACGACGCGCCCGCCGTCCGGGGCCTCCCGGCCGGCCAGGATCCGCAGCAGCGTGGTCTTGCCCGCCCCGTTGGGGCCGAGCACGACCAGCCGGCTGCCCCGGTCGACGGCGAGGTCGAGCCCGTCGAGCACGGCGCGCCCGCCGTACGTCTTGGTGAGGCCGACCGCGCCGAGCGGCATCCGCCCGCAGGGTGCCGGCTCGGGCAGCCGGATCCGGGCGGTGCGCTCGGCCTGGCGGACGGGTTCGAGCGCGGCGAGCATCCGGTCGGCCCGGCGGGCCATCGAGCGGGCGGTGACGGCGGTCGCCACATTGGCCCGCATCCGGTCGGCCTGGGTGTGCAGGGCGGCGGCCTTGCGTTCGGCGTTGGCCCGCTCGCGGGCGCGGCGGCGCTCGTCGGCCGCGCGCTGCGCCAGGTAGGCGGCCCAGCCGGTGTTGTGGACGTCGATCGTGGCGCGCTGCGGGTCGAGGTGGAAGACCCGGTTGACGGTTCCGGCGAGCAGCGGCACGTCGTGGCTGATCAGCACCAGGCCGCCGGGATGGCCGGCCAGGTAGCCGCGCAGCCAGGCGACGGCGTCCGCGTCGAGGTGGTTAGTGGGCTCGTCGAGCAGCAGGGTGCCGTGGTCGGCGAAGAGGATCCGCGCCAGCTCGACCCGGCGCCGCTGGCCGCCGGAGAGCGCGCCGAGCGGGCGGTCCAGGACCGGCTCGGGCAGGCCGAGGCCGGCCGCGACCCGGGCGGCCTCGGCCTCCGCCGGGTAGCCGCCGCGGGCCTGGAACTCGGCCTCGGCCCGGGTGTAGGCGGCCATGGCACGGCGCTGCGCGCGCTCGTCGGCGGCGGTGGCCATGGCGTTCTCGGCGGCGCGCAGGTCCTGGACGGCGGTGTCCAGGCCGCGCGCGGACAGGATCCGCCCGCTGACGGTCACGGCCGGGTCGGCGGCGCGGGAGTCCTGCGCGAGGTAGCCGACCGGGCCGGTGCGGGTGACGGTGCCGGCGGCGGGGCGCAGCCGCCCGGCGAGCGTGGCGAGCAGGGTGGTCTTGCCGGCGCCGTTGCGGCCGACCAGGCCGATGCGGTCGCCGGGGGCGATGTGGAGGGTGACGTCGGACAGCAGCAGGCGGGCGGCGACGCGCACGTCGACACCACGGGTGGTGATCAAGGGGATGACGCTCCGTAACAGCGAACGGACACACGGGTGGCGTGGAGGCGGGTCCGTCAGCTAGGAGATGCGGGGCGTCGACATGGCGCCGAGGTTAGCCCGCGGCGCCGGGCGGGCGCATCCGGATTTCTGGCGCGGCGGCCCGTGTCGCGCTCTCCGGCCGCCCTGAACCCTCGAACGCCCGCCAATTGACGCGAAGTCATGAAACGGCGGCCCCGGGGGCGCGTTCCGAGGCGATTCGCCGCCGTACCCCCGGTCGAAGGGAGCCTTCGGCGGGTACTAGACTCGTGGAGGTTGTGAAGGCACCTCGTTCGGTGAGGCGTCGCCACGGACACAGGCCACTGACCCCACGACGTCGAGAGACGCCCAGGGTCAGGACAGGTCTCCCCGGCCTAAGGGGTGACCCCAAGTGGCTGCACCCCGGGAGACCGGGGCGCTACGCCGTGGCGTGCCAAAGCTCTGACGAGATCAGGGGTGCCCACTCGCCGTCGTGGCGCCCGTGCGCGCCCGCCCGGCGGGTGGATCCTCCTGGTGGCCCGGTTACGGCGACCCCGCGCGGGCGCCCCGACGGCGAGGAGGTGAGAGCAGTGGAGTGCAGTAGTAGTCCGGGTCGAAGTCGGCCCCGCCCCAGGACGTCCCCCACTCTTCCTGGCACCCGGCACCCCTCCTCCCGTACCGCTCCCGACCCCCGCCGTCGCACCGCCCGCCGCTGACCCCGGCGCGGCCGCACGGCCCGGGCGCCGTGCGCGGTGGAGGACGGCCGGGCGCCTCCCGCCCGCCCCGTACCGCGCGGACCACCGTGTCCCCGGTGCGGCGGCCACCGAACCGCGGAGGTACCCCGCCATGTCCGACTGGCGTGTGCGCGCCGTGCGCGCGAGCAAGCGTCCTTTCACCCGTCCCGTCGCCCCGGCCGGCGCGGCGCCCCAGCCCGCCCCCGAGCACTCGATGGACCCGCGCCCGGACCAGCCGGTCGAGCACGTGAGCCTGGAGCGCTCCGTCGTCGACGCGGCCGTCTACCGCGACGGCCACCGCGTGCAGTCGTCCGCCAACCTGGCCGACGTCTACCGCGAACTGCCCGGCAAGCCCGGCACCATGGCCTGGATCGGGCTCTACCGCCCCGCCGAGGCCCAGCTGCTGGAGGCCGCCGAGCGGTTCAACCTGCACGAACTGGCCGTCGAGGACGCCATCGTCGCCCACCAGCGCCCCAAGCTGGAGCGCTACGGCGACACCCTGTTCGTCGTCCTGCGCGCCGCCCGCTACCTGGACGACGTGGAGGAGGTCGACTTCGGCGAGATCCACCTCTTCGTCGGCCCCGACTTCGTCCTCACCGTCCGCCACTCCCAGGCCCCCGACCTCTCCGCCGTCCGCCGCCGCCTGGAGACCGACCCGGAGCTCCTCGCCCTCGGCCCCGAGGCCGTGCTCTACGCGGTGCTCGACGCCGTCGTCGACGGCTACGCCCCGGTCATCGCCGGCCTCCAGCACGACATCGACGAGATCGAGACCGAGGTCTTCGGCGGCGACCCGCAGGTCTCCCGGCGCATCTACGAGCTCTCCCGCGAGGTCATCGAGTTCCAGCGCGCCACCCGGCCCCTGCTGGAGATCATGAAGAGCCTGGAGGCCGGCTTCGGCAAGTACGGCACCGACGAGGAACTCCAGCGCTACCTGCGCGACGTCGCCGACCACGCCACCTACGCCGCCGAGCGGGTCGACGGCTTCCGCCAGATGCTCCAGAACATCCTCACCGTCAACGCCACCCTGGTCTCCCAGCGCCAGAACGAGGAGATGAAGCAACTCGCCGAGGCCGGCCACGCCCAGAACGACGAGATCAAGAAGATCTCCTCCTGGGCCGCCATCCTCTTCGCCCCGACCCTGATCGGCACCGTCTACGGCATGAACTTCGACGAGATGCCGGAACTCCACTGGGCCTTCGGCTACCCCTTCGCCATCGCCCTGATGGCCCTGGTCTGCACCAGCCTCTACCTGATCTTCAAGCGCCGCGACTGGCTGTAACCGGCGAACGCGAACCCCCCCGGCCGCTCCGCCCGAGCGCGCCGGGTCGCGCGGCTCGACGACTGTGGCGTGGGGTGGGCGGAGGGAAGGGATGTGACGGGGCATCAGCCTGTGGGGGGAGGGCGGATCCGTCTGGCGGGGCATGGGCCGGGGGGTGGGGTGGCTGTTAGTTTCCGGGCCATGGGATCACGTGGGGCACGTGGGGTGGCGGCGCAGCAGGCGGTGGAGGGGTTGCGGGGACTCGCCGCGGCGGGGTTGACGGTCGAGGAGGTGTTCCGCGGGGCGGATGAGCTGTTGCGGCCGGTGCTGGGGTACGACGCGGTCTGCTGGCATTCGGCGGACCCGGCGACCGGGCTGGTGACCTCGGTGCTGAGTGACGACCTCAGCCTGGTGGGGTTCGAGGACGCCGTGCGGCTGGAGGTGTGGGCGGACAACCTGGCGACGTTCCCGGCGATCCGCCGCAGTGGGGTCCGCGCGGAGGCGCTGAGCCGGGTGACGAAGGGGCGGTTGGGGGACAGCGCGCGGTTCCGGGAGCTGATCGGACCCGCCGGGTTCGGTGACGAGTTACGGGCGGTGTTCGACGCGCACGGCGGGATGTGGGGCTGCGCGGCGTTCATGCGGGCGGCCGACCGGGGGCCCTACCTGGCCCAGCAGCGCGAGTTCGCGGACCTCGCCGCGCGGCACCTGGGCAACGCGTTGCGGGCCTGCCATGTGCCGCCGGCCGCCGGGGAGGGCCGCGGGGAGGAAGGGCCGGCCGTGGTGGTGCTCGGTCCGGCGAACCGGCCGCTCGCGCTCTCCGGCCCGGCGGAGGAGCTGCTCGGCCGGCTGGCCGATCCGAGCCGGACCTCGCTCGGCGTGCCGACGGCGTTCGCGGTGGCCGCCGAGCAGGCCCGCCGGGCGGCGCGCGGCCTGGCGACGCCGCGGTCCAAGGTCCGGGTGCAGGACGGGGGCGGCCGTTGGTACGTGCTGCACGGCGCGGCCCTGGAGGGCGGCGGCGACGGCGAGGTGACGGTGGTGGCGACCCCGGCGACGCCCGCCGACGCGATGCCGCTCTACCTCTCCGCGTACGGGCTGACGGCGCGGGAGCAGGAGGTGGCGCTGCTGCTGGTGCGCGGGTGCGACACCCGGGACGTGTCGCGGCTGCTGGCGATGAAGCCGTACACCGTGCAGGACCACCTGAAGTCGGTGTTCGCCAAGGCGGGGGTGGCCAGCCGCCGCGAGCTGGTCGCGCGGATCATGCTCGGCGGCGGGGCCGCATAGGGGCCGGGCAACGCGGGCGGGACTTCGGGCGGTGGGTGTACGTTCTGACGGGTCGGCGGGAACCACCGTTCGTTAGCTGACATCGGGGGGTCCCGCGGCGGGGCCCGCCGGGCCGTCCGGAGGGGGCCAGGGATGAGCATCGAGGAGACCGCGGGTTCGGCGGGCAGCGGTGAGGCCGGCAAGGGTTCCGGCCCGGCGGGGCCGGACGGCGGGGGGCCGGGGGAGGCGACCGCGACCGCCACCGCCGGCCCGGACGCGCCCGGTGGGAACAGCGAGGGCGCCGACGACACGGGCGGCACCGCGAGCGGGAAGCCGGCCAGGAAGAAGCGGCCGCTCTGGCAGGAGCTGCCGATCCTGATCGGCATCGCCCTGCTGCTCTCCCTGGGCATCAAGACCTTCTTCGTCCAGGCGTTCTCCATCCCCTCCGGCTCGATGCAGCACACGCTGGAGAAGGACGACCGCGTCCTGGTCGACAAGCTCACCCCGTGGTTCGGCGCCGAGCCGGACCGCGGCGAGGTGGTGGTCTTCAAGGACCCGGGCGGCTGGCTGGACACCGTGCCCCGGGTGAAGGGCAACGGTTTCACCGAGGGCATCCGGACGGTGCTCGGCACGGTGGGCCTGCTGCCGTCCGACGATGAGAAGGACCTGATCAAGCGGGTGATCGCGGTCGGCGGCGACACGGTCGAGTGCCGGCAGGGCAGCCCGGTCAAGGTCAACGGGGTGGCGCTGGACGAGCCCTACCTCTACCCGGGCTCGACGCCGTGCGACGACGCGCCGGTGGGCGAGGTGACGGTGCCCAAGGACCACCTGTGGGTGATGGGCGACCACCGCAACGACTCGCGCGACTCGCGCTTCCACGTCAACGAGCCGGGCGGCGGGTTCGTCCCGGTGAAGAACGTGATCGGCCGGGCGTTCGTGGTCGCCTGGCCGCTGTCGCGCTGGGACACCCTGCCGGTGCCGGACACCTTCGACCAGCAGGGCCTGGCGTCGGGCGGCGTCCCGCGCGGCGGCGACCGGTCGGTCGAACCGTCGGTGCCGGGGGCCGCCGCCGTGGCCGCGGTCGTCCCGTTCGCGCTCTGGCGACGGCGCCGGGCCGGACGGTCCGGGGTCGACGGCCGCTGACGGGGGCGGCAGGCGCTGACGGGCGCCGAACCGCCCGCCGCGCGGCCCCGGTTCAGGGCCACCGGGGTCGAATTGGACCTGTTCCGGTTCCGCCGCGCCGGGCCAGCATGGGCGCCATGAGCGACTACCACCACGGGCTGCGCCCCGAGAGCCGGATCGTCCACCCGCCCGTCGAGGAGGTGGCCGGCAGCCGCCCGCTGGGCGTGCCGCTGCACCAGGGCCATGTGTTCGCCTTCCCCGACAGCGAGGCGCTCGCGGACGCCTTCACCGGCCCCGACGGGGCCTTCCACTACCTCCGGTTCGGCAACCCGACGGTCCGCTCGCTGGAGCGCGCGGTGGCCGACCTGGAGGGCGGCAGCGGTGCGCTGGCCGCCGCCTCCGGCATGGGCGCCATCACCACCGTGCTGCGCGCGCTGCTGCGCTCCGGCGACCACGTGATCGCCCAGCGGAGTCTGTACGGCGGTACCTTCGCGACGTTCGCCGACCTGGCGGCCCGCTGGGGCGTCGACGTCAGCCACGTGAGCGGCGACGACCCGGAGGAGGTGCGCGCCGCGCTGCGGCCGACCACCCGTCTGCTGTACCTGGAGACCGTCTCCAACCCCACCGCCCGCGTCCCCGAACTGCCGGCGCTGATCGGCGCGGCCCGCGAGGCCGGAGTGCTGAGCGTGGTGGACAACACCTTCACCCCGCTGCTCCACCGCCCGATCGAGCACGGCGCCGACATCGTGATCCACTCCGCCACCAAGTACCTCGGCGGCCACTCCGACGTGATGGCCGGCCTCGCCGTCTTCGCCGACGCGGAGCTGCACCACCGCGTCTGGCACCACGCGGTGGAGCAGGGGGCGACGCTCGACCCGTTCGCCGCCTGGCTGACCCTGCGCGGGATGCAGACCCTGGGCCTGCGGATCCGCCGGCACAACGAGTCCGCGCTCGACCTCGCCGGCCGGCTCGCCGCCCACCCGGCGATCGCCGCCGTGCACCACCCGGGCCTGCCCGGCCACCCCGACCACGAGCGGGCCCGCCGGCTGCTGCCGGACGGCCAGGGCGGGGTGTTCGCCGTCGACCTGGCCGGCGGACGGGAGGCCGCCCGCACCTTCGTGGGCGCGGTCCGCCTCGCCTCGCTCGCCCCCTCGCTGGGCGGCGTGCACACCCTGGTGCTGCACCCGGCCAGCACCTCCCACCGCCAGCTGTCCGACGACGAGCTGACCGCCGCCGGCATCGGCCCGGGCACCGTGCGGATCGCCGTCGGCATCGAGCACCCCGAGGACATCTGGGCCGACCTGGAGCAGGCCCTGGCCGGGCTCTGAACCGAACGCCGCGCCGCCGGGCCGGGCCGGGCTCCGCGCCCGCCAGACGCGCCACCGGGCCCGGCCGGGCCGTTTGGACCGGCCCGGCCCGGGCAGCCGACCGGTACCCGGCCACCGGCGATCCGGGCCCGCCGGATCGCCGCCCCGCCCCGACACGGAGGACGGTGCGAACACCATGGGACACGGCGGAAACGTGATCGCGGAACTGACGGCCGACCACCGCGAGGTGGCGGAACTGTTCGACCGGTTCCGGGCCCTGCCCCCGGGCGACGACCGCCGCCGCACGATCGTGGACGAGTTCACGATCGAGCTGGTGCGGCACTCCGTCGCCGAGGAGCAGTACCTCTACCCGGCCGTGCGCGAGCACGTGCCCGGCGGTGCGACGCTCGCGGACAAGGAGATCGCCGACCACGCGGCGGTGGAACGCCTGCTCAAGGAACTGGAGGGCATGGACGCGACCGACAGCCGGTTCGGCCCGCTCGCCGAGCGGCTGGTCTCCGAGGTGACGGAGCACATCGCCGACGAGGAGGGCACCCTGTTCCCGGCGCTCGCCGAGGCCTGCTCGCCGGAGCGGCTGGAGGAACTCGGCGAGCAGGTGCGGACGGCGAAGAAGCTGGGCCCGACGCGGCCGCACCCCTCCGCTCCCGACACCCCGCCGGCCAACAAGCTGCTGGCGCCCGGCGCCGGACTGGTCGACCGGGCCCGTGACCTGGTCACCGGTCGCGGCAGGTCCTGAGGCCCGGGCCGCCGCGCCCCGTCGGCGCGGCCCCGGTACGGCCATGTCCACGCTGTCCGTCACCCGCCCGGTACAGGCCGGTTCGACCGTCACCGTCGAACTCGCCGGCGCCGCCGACATGGACAACCAGCGCGAGCTCCACGAGGCGCTGCGCGGGGCGGTGCGCCGTGCGCAGCCCGGCGGGGCCGTCCTGGTGGACTGCTCGGCGCTGGAGTTCTGCGCCTCGGCGGGCCTCAACCAGTTCCTGTACGCCCGCAAGCGCGCGCACGACCGGGATGTCCGGTTCACGCTGACCGGGGTGAACGGCCAGCCCGCCCGGCTGCTCGACCTGACCGGGACGACCGGGCTGTTCACCGACCGCCGAGCCGACCGCCGAGCCGACGGTCGAGCCGACCGCCGAGCCGACGGTCGAGCCGACCGCCGAGCCGACGGTCGAGCCGATCGTCGGGCCGAAGACTTAGCGACCGCTCACGGCCCGGACCGGGCCCGGGGCCGGGCCGCCAGGACGGCGATGTCGTCCTCGGCCGGGCCCTCGGGCCCCGGGCCGACGCCGCGCAGCGCCGCGTCCAGCAGGTCCTCCAGCGGCCCGTCGGCGGGCAGCCGCAGCGCGGCGAGGCGGGCCAGCGAGGCGTCGATGTCCTCGCCGCGCCGTTCCACCAGGCCGTCCGTGTACAGCAGCAGGGTCTCGCCCGGCAGCAGGTCGCGGCCGGTCTGCTGGTAGCCGCCGAGCCCGGTGCCGAGTGGCGGCCCGGTCGGGATCCGCAGCAGCTCGGTGGGCCGGCCGGGCGCGATCAGGGCCGGCGGGAGGTGGCCCGCGCTGGAGAACGTCCACCGGCCCCGGCCAGGGTCGGCGAGCGCGAGCAGACAGGTGGCCGGGCGGGCGGACTCGTTGGCGGCGATGACGGCGTCCAGCTGGCGCAGGATCCGGTGCGGCGGCAGGTCCGTCCCGGCGACGTCGCGCAGGGTGGCGCGGTAGCTGCTCATGTCGACGGCCGCCTCGACGCCGTGGCCCATCACGTCGCCCATGACCAGCAGGGTCCGCCCGAACGGCAGCCGGACGGTCTCGTACCAGTCGCCGCCGACCACCGAGCTGGTGCCGGACGGCAGGTAGCGGGAGGCGAGTTCGAGGTTCTGGTGCGGATGGCCGGGCTCGCTGAGCAGGGCGCGCTGGAGGTCCAGGGCGATGCCCTGCGAACGGCTGTAGCGGCGCGCGTTGTCGATGCCGGTGGCGGCCCGCGCGGCGAGGTCGCCGACCAGCACCGCGTCGTCGGGCCCGAAGCCGGGGGAGGCGGCGGTGCGGGCCAGCGTCAGCAGGCCGATCAGCCGGCCGCGCGCGGTCAGCGGCACCACGAGCAGCGAGGTCACCCCGGCGGCCCGGTAGGCGGCCGCGCAGGCCGGGTCGGGCGCCGCCTCGGCCAGCTCCTCGGCGGTGCGCGGCGCGACCAGCACGGCGACCCCGGAGGCCAGCGCGCGGGCCGCCACCGAGCCCTCCCGGTGGCGCACCGACTCGCCGGGGCGGGACAGCCGGTCGACGGCGGGCCGCAGCCCGTCCGCGCAGGTGAGAGCGGCCCGGTGGAAGCGCCGCCCCGGTGTCCGGCCGGTGCGGGCGTCGGCGTCCGGCGGCAGCACGTCGACGGTGGCCAGCTCGGCCAGCCGGGGGACGGCGAACGCGGCCAGTTCGGCGCAGGTGGTGTCGACGTCGAGCGTGGTGCCGATCCGCTCGGCGGCGGCCTCCAGCAGGGCCAGGCGGGTCCGGGCCCGGGCGAGCTCGCGCCGCAGCTCCTGGACCGGGTCGGGGTCGTCCAGCACCACGACCACCACACCGGTGACCCGGCCCTCGGCGGTCAGCGGGCGGTACCGCACCCGCAGGCCCGGCGGCACGGGCGCGCCGGGACCGTCCGGCCCGCCGCTGGTGCGCTCGCGGTCCCGCCCGTCGGCCAGTACGCGGCGCAGCGTGCCGGCGGTGTCCGCGAACGCCGTCGCCCCGGCCGGGCGGCCCAGCAGATCGGCCCGGCGCAGGCCGGTGACCGTGGTGAACGCCGCGTTCAGGTACACCCAGCGCAGCTCCGCGTCGAGCAGTGCCACCCCGGCCGGCAGCACGCCGAGCAGCTCACCGAGCAGATCCGGTCCGTCGCTGTCGGTAGTCCCGCCGCCGCTCCCGGCGAGTGCCGCGGCGGCTGCCGCGAGCGCCTCGCTGTCCGCGCCCGCTGGGGTGCCGCCCTCTCCTCCTCCGCCGTGCCGGAACCGCATGCCCCCATGATCACGCCCCGAGGCGCGCCACGCCCACGGAGTGGTCGATGGTTGACCGCCCGGCGGGTTTCCGGTAGGGGGAGCGCTCAGGTCCCGGCCGGCCGCTTGAGCTTGGCCCAGACCGTCTCCAGCGCGGCGATGTCGGCGTCGTCGAGGCGGTCGTCGAAGACCTCGGCGAGCGCCGCCCGGCGGGTCGCGTCGGCGGCGGCGAAGAGCTGCCGGCCCTCCGGCGTCAGGGCGATCCGCACCGAGCGCGCGTCGGTGGGGGAGGGGGCGCGCTCCACCAGGCCGCGCGCCTGGAGGGAGTCGGCGACCCGGGAGACCTGGCTGCGGCTGAGCAGCGTCTTGGCGCCGAGGTCGGAGGCGGCCACCGGCCGGTCCTGGGCGTGCAGCCAGAGCATCACCTCGAACCAGGAGAGCGGCAGGTCGTGGGCCCGGGTGAGGGCCTGGTCGACCCGGGTGCTCAGGGTGGTGCCGGCCCAGACCAGGCCGTAGAAGGCGTGATCGCGGGCGGTGAGGTCTCCCAGGGTGAGGTCGGTGCGCTGCGCCATGCCGATCAGCCTACCTTTGTGCGTGTGCGTGCACACATCTTGCTAGGGTGTGTGTGCACGCACATAAACCGCTTGCACCTCAGCCGCCAGAAGGAGCCCCCATGGCCAGCGACCGGATCGTCCTCATCACCGGCACCTCCAGCGGCATCGGCCTCGCCGCCGCGGTCGCCGCCGCCCGTGCCGGCTTCCGGGTGGTCGCCACCCTGCGCGACACCAAGCGCTCCGGCGCGCTGCTCAGGGCCGTCGAGGCGGCCGGCGTCGCCGACCGGGTGCAGGTCGCCCGGCTCGACGTCACCGACGCCGCCTCCGTCGCCGAGTGCCTGGCCGGCGTCCTCGACCGCTACGGCCGGCTCGACGCGGTGGTCAACAACGCGGGCGCCGGGCGGGTCGGCACCGTCGAGCAGGACGGGCTCGACCCGGTCCGCGAGGTCATGGAGGTCAACTTCTTCGGTGTGGTCGAGGTGACCCGGGCCGCGCTGCCGCACCTGCGGGACACCGGCGGCCGGGTGGTCACCGTGACCAGCGTCGGCGGTGTGGTCGGCCAGCCGTTCAACGAGGCCTACTGCGCGGCGAAGTTCGCCGTCGAGGGGTTCATGGAGTCGCTCGCCCCGGTCGCCGCGACCGTCGGCGTCGCCGTCTCGGTCGTCGAACCCGGCGCCGTGGCCAGCGAGTTCGTCGCCAGCCAGGGCATCGACCTGCCCGCCCTGCTGGCCGCCGCCGGTCCGTACGCGCCCGCGCTCGACGCCTATGTGGCCCGCACCCGGGCCGCCTTCGACCAGGCGCAGACGCCGGAGCAGGCCGCCGAGACCGTGCTCGCCGCCCTCACCGCCGACCGGCCGCCGTTCCGCCTGCAGACCTCCGAGCGCGCCCGGGCCTTCGTCGGCGCCAAGCTCGCGGACCTCGACGGCTCCGCGGTGCAGGGTGTCACGGCCGGCTGGGTCGCCTCAGTCGCCTGAGCCGTCGGCCGTCGGCCGCCGATCGCCGATCGCCGCGCGAGCCGCGGATGAACGGCCTGCGTGCGGGAGGTGAAGCGGGTGTCGTCATGTTCACCTAATGATCATTGACCTGCCGTCAGGGCCGCTGGAACGATTCATGGCTATGACTACGCGCGTAAACCCTCTCTCCCGCCGACTGATCGCCCCGTTATGGTGGGCGGCCCTGCTGTCGGTCCTGGTGTCGGTCGGGGTCTTCTTCGCCGGCGCCGGAGCCGCCCAGGCGGCGCCCGCCTGCGGAGTGCTCTCCACCGGCGCGGCGTCGCAGGCGAACGACGCCGTGCGCTCCGCCTGCGGCCTGATCGGCACCCCGTACTCCTGGGGCGGCGGCCACGGATCGAAGCCCGGCCCCAGCTACGGGCTCTGCGACCCCGCCAACGGCGCGCCCAACGACTGCAACGTCCGCGGCCTGGACTGCTCCGGCATGGTCCGCTACGCCTACTACCTGGCGGTCGGCGAGGACGTCATCAACGGCACCACCCGCACCCAGTGGCCGACCTCCAGAGCGGTCGCCCGCTCCTACAAGGCGGACGGCACGGCGCCGCTGCTCCCCGGCGACCTGGTGTTCTTCGGCAACACCGCCTCCACCATCCACCACGTCGCGATGTACCTCGGACAGGGCTGGATCGTCGAGGCCCCCTACTCCGGCGGCTACGTCCAGGTGGCACCGCTCTCCTCGCACGGCGACTACTACGGTGCCATCCGGCTGTACGGATCCGGCTCCACCACGACCCCGCCGACCACACCCCCGTCGGGCAACGGCAAGTACTGGGTGGACACCTTCTCCAACGCGCCGGTGTTCGGCTCCCCGACCTCCACCACCAGCACGGGGACGCTGTACCAGGGCACCAACTACGTGTACTGCAAGGCTTGGGGCCGTGAGGTGTCCAGCGGTGGCGGCTACAACCACTGGTGGCTGAAGACCGACCCGGACCAGGGCCCGAGCGGTCAGTGGGTGTCGGCGTTCTACCTGTCGCGATGGGGCAACGACACGGCCAAGGACAACAACGGGACGACCATCCCGGACTGCGCGGGCGGCGGTGGCACCGCGCCTTCCGCCGGCAAGTACTGGGTGGACACCCTTTCCAACGCGCCGGTGTTCGGCTCGCCGACCTCGACCGGCAGCACGGGGACGCTGTACCAGGGCACCAACTACGTGTACTGCAAGGCATGGGGCCGTGAGGTGTCCAGCGGCGGCGGCTACAACCACTGGTGGCTGAAGACCGACCCGGACGAGGGCCCGAGCGGTCAGTGGGTGTCGGCGTTCTACCTGTCGCGATGGGGCAACGACACGGCCAAGGACAACAACGGGACGACCATCCCGGACTGCTAGCCGGAGCTCCGGAGCCCCACCGCGGCGGAGTCCGGCAGAGCGGAGGAGTGACATCGACATGACCGAGTCGGTACCCGCGTCCATGGCGGCCTCGCCGGCCGATCTGGCGCGCGCCCGGGCGGAGCTCGAACCGGCACCGCCCGCTCCGCTGCTGGCGCTGTGGGAGGTGACGGACGGCCTGGCGACCGGGGCCGGGGTCACCGTCTACTCGGCCGGGTGCATCGGCGAACGCAACACCACCTACGAGGTCGCGCAGTACGCACCGGGCCATGTCCTCATCGGCGACGACAGCGGTGGCCGCGGGTTCCTGCTGCGTGCCGATGACCCGGGCTCCGCCGTGTACTCCTCGGACCTGGGTGATCTGGGCCCCGAGGACTTCGAGGTCGAGTCCGCCGACTTCGCGTCGTGGATCGCCTCACTCCATCCCGAACTCCGTCCCGAAGTCCGTCCCGAACTCCGTCCCGAAGACCGCCCCAGCCCCTTCGGCTGACGAAGGGCGCCGTGCCGGCCACAGCCAGGCGTCGACCGCTGTGGCCGGCACGGTCGGGATCAGACCCGGTCGCCGGTGAGCACGACGAGCTGCCGGGTCGCCCGGGTCATCGCGACATAGCGGTCGACCGCGCCCGCCACGCCCTCGCCCAAGGACGCCGGGTCGACGAGCACGACCAGGTCGAACTCCAGCCCCTTCGCCAGCTCCGGCGTGAGCGCGCGGATCCGGGACGTCTCCCGCAACTCCGCCCGGCGGGTCGCCCCGAACGCCTCCGTGAAGTCCGTGTCGCCGATCACGCACGCCGTGCCCTCGGGGTGCGCCTCCAGCCAGGCGCCGAGTACGCCGTCCAGCTCCGCGACCGCCCCGCGGGTGACCGGCACCCCGCTGCGCCGCACCGACGTGGGCACGTTGGCGTCCGGCAGCGCGGCCCGGATGACCGGCTCGGCCTCCGCCATGACCTCCTCCGGCGTGCGGTAGTTGACGCTCAGCGAGGCGACCTCGGTACGGTCCAGGCCGATCCGCGCCAGCCGTTCCTGCCAGGACTCGGTGAAGCCGTCCCGGGCCTGGGCGCGGTCCCCGACGATGGTGAAGCTCCGGGACGGGCAGCGGAGCAGCAGCATCTGCCACTCGGCGTCGGTCAGCTCCTGGGCCTCGTCCACCACGATGTGGGCGAACGGGCCGGCCAGCCGGTCCGGGTCGGCGGCGGGCAGCGCGCTCCCGTCGACCAGGGTGTCCCGCAGGTCCTGGCCGCGGAGCATGGCGACCGCCCCCTCGCCGTCGTCGTCGGCCGCGAGGATGTCCGTGATGACCTCGGCCATCCGGTCCCGCTCGGCGGCGAGCGCGGCCTCCTGGCGGCGCCTGCGCCGGGCGGCCTCCGGGTCGCCGAGCCGCTGCCGCGCCGCGTCCAGGATGGGCAGGTCGGAGACCGTCCAGGCCTGCGCCTCGGCGCGCTGCAGCCGGCGCACCTCCTCGGGGGCCAGCCACGGGGCGCACAGCCGCAGGTAGGCGGGCACCGTCCAGAGGTCGCCGACCACGTCCGCGGCCTCCAGCAGCGGCCAGGCGCGGTGCAGGGTGGCGACCAGCTCCTCGTCCCGCCGCAGCGAGCGCAGGAAGCTCTCGACCGGGATCTCCTCGCCGCCGTCCAGCTTGGCCAGCAGCAGCTCGGCCAGCTCCGCCCAGACCTGCTCGCGCGCCTCGTTGTGCGGGGCGCCCGGATCGGGCGCCTCGAACGCCTCCGCCCAGTCGTCGGCGCTCAGCCAGAGGTCCTCCCAGTCCGTGGAGACGGTCATGCCCTCGGTCGGCGGCTCCTCGTAGATCCGCACCGCCTTCTCCACCGCCCGCACCATGTCCGCCGAGGCCTTCAGCCGCGCCACCTCCGGATCGCGCTCGACCGCCGCGCCCCGGCCCTCGGCGACCAGGTCCCGCACGGTGCAGGTCTGCACGCCCTCCTCGCCGAGGCTGGGCAGCACGTCGGACACGTAGTCCAGGTAGGGCTGGTGCGGGCCGACGAACAGCAGGCCGCCGCGCCGGTGGCCGAGCCGCGGGTCGGAGTAGAGCAGGTAGGCGGAACGGTGCAGGGCGACCACCGTCTTTCCGGTGCCGGGACCGCCGTCGACGACCAGCGCGCCGCGCGAGCCGGCCCGCACGATGGCGTCCTGGTCCGCCTGGATGGTGGCCAGCACGTCCCGCATCCGCGCCGAACGGCTGCCGCCGAGGGTGGCGATGAACGCGGACTGGTCGTCGAGGGCGGCGTGCCCCTCCAGGCCCTCGGCGGCGAACACCTCGTCCCAGTAGTCGGTGATCCGCCCGTCCGTCCAGCGGTAGCGGCGACGGCTGGCCAGGCCCATCGGGTCGCCGTGGGTCGCGGCGAAGAACGGCTCGGCGGCGGGCGAGCGCCAGTCGAGCAGCAGCCGGCGGCCCTCGCTGTCGGTGAGGCCGAGGCGGCCGACGTACACCGGCTCGCCGCCGTCCGCCGGGACGATCCGCCCCAGGCACAGGTCCAGGCCGAAGCGGCGCAGCGAGCGCAGCCGGCCGGTCAGGCGGTGGACCTCCACGTCCCGGTCCATCGCGGCCCGGCCGGCGCCGCCGGGCGCCCGCAGGGCGGCGTCGAGCCGGTCGGAGGTCTCGGCGATCGCCTCCTCCAGGCTCCGCGCGACGGCGGCGAAGTGCCGCTCGTCCTGGGCGACCAGCGCCGGGTCGGCCTTGGCGGAGAGACGGTCGGGGAGGTCGAACGCGCTGGTGGCGAGGGCGGTCATGGCAGCGGCTCCGATCCGGGATTCCGACACATGCTGATGCACTACGCAAAACTCCCAAGGGGGCTGGTTCCGGCTTAGGTCGACGATTGTGCGCCAGGACCGGGGCCTTGCGGCAAGACCCCCCGTGCGCTATACGTTGAGAGTGGCAAGGGAAGCGTGACGCCTTCCGCCCCTGCCGCCCCCGCCCCCTCCTCCTCCGGTACCGGCTCGCGCGCGCATACTCGCCGGTGAGCGGCGTGACGACCGGTCATACTGGCTGGTGCCCCAGGCCCGGGCGCCCCGACCGGCGCGTCCCGGATTGCGCCCCCGACCGGAGGACCCGATGAGCCGCGACCTGCCGACCACCGTTCCGCCGGGCCCCGCGCCGGCGCAGCCGTGGAACCGGCAGCGGCTGCGAAGCAACAACGAGTGGCTGCTGCTGGAGCGGCTGCGCCTCGGCGGCCCGTCCTCGCGCGCCCAGCTCGCCCGCGACACCGGCCTGTCCAAGCCCACCGTCTCCGCCGCCCTGGCCGCGCTCGAACACGCGGGCCTGGCCCGCGAGGCCGGGCGGTTCATCCCCGACCGGGGGCGCGCCGCCGTGCTGTACGAGCCCGACCCGCTCGCCGGGCACGTGCTCGGCGTCGACATCGGCCGGGCCCGGTTGCGGGTCGCCGTCGCCGACCTCGCGGGGGACATCGTGGCCCGCCGCGACATCCCCAACCGGGGCCGGACGGCGAACGCCGTCGCCGACGCGGTGGTGGCCGCCGCTCGTGAGGCCACCACCGAGGCCGGCGTCGCGCCGGCGGACATCGTGCACGCGGTGATCGGCACGCCCGGCGTCTGGGACGAGCAGAGACGCGGCGTGCGGTACGCCACCAGCCTGCCGGGCTGGGGTCGGCCCGGGCTGTTCGACCGCATAGCGGACGGGCTGTCGACCACGATCACCGTCGGCAACGACGCCAACCTCGCCGCGCTCGGCGAGTACACGCTCGGCGCCGGCCGGGGGAGCGGCAGCCGGATGTTCGCCTACGTGCTCGTCGGCACCGGCCTCGGCGTGGGCGTGGTCAAGGACGGCGAGCCGCTGGTCGGCGCGCACGGGGCGCTGGGCGAAGTGGGCCTGGTCCCGCTCCCGCCGCACCCCGACGGGACGCCGGGCGGCACCGTGGAGCAGGCCGCCGCGGCCGACGCCGTGGTCCGTACGGCGCTCGACCTCGGCATGGCCGGTCCGCTGACGGCCAAGGAGGTCTTCGACGCGGCCCGCGCCGGCGACCCGGTGGCCGCCGCCGCCGTGCACCGCGCGGCCGGCCAACTCGCCTACGCCGTAGCCGTGCTGTCGGCCGTGCTCGACCCGGACCTGATCGTTCTCGGCGGCGGCATCGGCGGCAGCGCCGACCTGCTGCTCGAACCCCTCGGACAGGCCCTGCACCACCTCAGCCCGATGCGGCCCACCCTCGCCCCGAGCCACCTCGGCGAGGAGGCCGTCCTCCTGGGCGCCGTCGCCACCGCCCTCGACCGCGCCCGGGTGGAGGTCTTCGAACGCCGCACGGCACTGCTGGACTGAGCGCCGGCGGGGCGCGGGTCAGCGGTGGGTGGTGAAGTCGTCGGCGTTGATGCTGGCGACGAAGGCCTGCCACGCGTCGCCGGTGAAGGCGAGCGCGGGTCCGTGCGGGTCCTTGCTGTCGCGGACCATGATGGCGCCTTCCAGCTCCCCGCATTCGACGCAATTGTCGTTCGGGTCGCTGGCGCGTGCCTTCTTCCACTGCACACGGAGGTCTGATGAGACGGGGGAATGGGTCACTTGAGCTTCTCTCTTTTCTCCGCGATGAGGCTGAGTGATTGGTCGAGGTCAAGTGCGGTCGCCATGATCTCGTCGAAGGCGGCCCGGTAGATGTCCACATGGCCCGGGTCTTCGACCCAGTTGCCGCCGAACAGGCCGCTCAGGAGGACGAGATCGAGGTCGCGCTGCCGGAACTCAAGCAGCGAGTAGGGGCCGGTCATCCCCGGGTGTGGAGGTGCCGCGGCCGACATGATCTGAACGGTGACGTTCGGGAGCCTGCTGAACTGGACCAGCTTGTCGAGCTGATCGGCCATCACGCCCTCCGGCGCACCCATGGTCAGGGCCGACTCGTGGATCACCGCCCAGAGTTTGAGCGGATTCTCGGCTCTCGTCAGGACGGACTGCCGATTGATCCGTACGTCGACCCGCTCCTCGACACTGGGGCCCTTGATGACACCACTGGAGATGATGGCGTGGGCGTACTGGCGGGTCTGCAGCAGTCCGGGGATGTACGCCGACTCGTAGGAACGGACACCGGCGGCCGTCTCTTCGAGGCGGATCAGATCCGTGTAGAGCGGGTTCAGTTGCTCGAAGCCCGCCACCCACCCCGGTCGACGCTTGTCGCGAAGGATCTCGACAAGGACTTCCTTCAACTCCGGATCGCACTCGTAGAAGTCGAGGAGCGCACGGACGACATCGGGCTTCAACTGCACCCGGGCGTTCTCGTATCTGCTCAGCTTCACCAGGTTGACGCCCTCGACCTGGGCCGCGACCTCCTCCGCCGAGAGGTTCCTGAGCTCGCGGAGCCTCCGCAACTCCGCCGCGATGCGCCGGTAGCGCACGGCCGGCACTGCAACTGCCATGTCTGTAGCCCCTCCTGAGTGGTGCGTAGACCAGTGTGCACGCTCCCGGCGGTGGTCCGCCACCGCCAACTCGGCTCCGGAGGAGTCACCTTGCGCTAGAGGGTGAAAGTTTTCATATTTGCTCGTCTTGGCTTGCGGATGAACCGCTGCCAGCCCCATGCTGACCGTGACGAGAGTATGACTCGCCGTGACGTCCGCACGGGGTCTTCTGCTCTTGTTTGCGCTGCACGGCTGCCCATGGGGCGCCGTGGCTGGAACTTCTGTGCGGAAGGCGGCTCCCTCATGTCCGGATTCCCCTCATCAGCCCGAAATATCAGCTGCTGGCTGCCGCGCAGCAGGCGGTCCCCGGCGGAGGCGCGCCTGCATCTCGAACGGCTGCTCGCCGAGGTCGTCGGCGGCGAACGTTTCATCGACGCCGGCCTGTTGCTCGTCAGCGAGCTGGTGACCAACGCCGTGGTGCACGGCTCCCCGCGCGACAACCGGGTGCTGCTGGCGCTCTCCGCCGACTCGGCGCGGCTGCGCATCGAGGTGCACGACGCGCGCGGCGACCGTGCGCCCGTCCTTCGGGACGCCGGCCGGGACGCCGGAGGGGACGTCGGAGAGGACGACGAGTCCGGGCGTGGCCTGCTGCTCGTGAAGTCGCTCTCCGAGAAGTGGGGTTGCTGCCCCCGGAGCGGCGTCGGGAAGATCGTCTGGTGCGAGATCGGCCCGGAGGGTGCGGCGTGAGGGCGGACCGGCTCAGCGCCGCCAGATGAAGACCTCGGTGCTCGGTTGGCGTTGCGAGAACAGGCCGTTGGGCGAGGCGTCGTGCAGGAGGCGGCGGAGGTCGGCCTCGAAATCCGGGAGGCGCGGGCCGAACAGGTGCGGCGCGGAGGAGGAGACCGAGAAGACCTCGGCGACGGTCTGTTCGGTCGTCCGGGTGAGCGCCTGGCCGCCGGGGACGACCAGGCGGCGGGGGTCCGCGAAGCCCGCGGCGGCGAGGACCGCGGCCTCGTTGCCGGGGGTGCCGTGGGGGAGGAAGCCCTGCCCGGCGCGGCGGACCGGACCGAGGTGGCGCCGCACCAGCTCGGCGATCGCCGCGTGCGGGACCGGTGGGTGGGGGAGGCCTTCGGTGGGGCGCCGCTCGGACTTGAGGTCGGAGAGGTGGACGAGTGCTCCGCCGGGTCGCAGCAGGGTCCGAACGGTGGCAGCCACCAGCGGGCGGTTCATCCAGTGGAAGGACTGGCCGAAGGTGGCGACGTCGAACGCGCCGAGATCGGTCGGCAATTGCTCGGCCCGCGTCCGGATCCAGCGGCACTTGTCGCCCAACCCCAGCTCCGCGGCGCCGCGTTCGGCCTCGGTGATCATCCCGGCGTCCGGGTCGACGCCGACCACCTCCGCGAAGTGGCCGGCCAGGTCCAGGGCGAGCGTGCCGGGGCCGCAGCCGACGTCGAGGAGCCGCCCGCTGCCGTCGAGCCGCAGATCCTCGACGAGCGCGGCCACCAGGCCCGGCGCGTAGGGCAGTCGGCCCTTCCGGTAGTGCGCGGCCGTCCCCGCGAACAGGGTCTCGTCCCACTGCCAGTCGCCGATCATGGGGTGGCCCACCGCCTTCGTGTCGTCGCCGTCGGGATCATGCTGCCGGATGAATGGTGGAAGGCGGCGCAGGGAAGAAAGTAAGGGATCCTTACTAGACCTCGGGAGGCACCGTGACCCCGCGCTCCGCTCTCCTCACCGCTGCCGCGGCCATGGCCCTGCTGCTCGCCCCCTCCGCCGGTCCCGCCCTCGCGGCGGCGCCCGCCGCGCAGACCGTGGACGTGTCCACCGCCGCCCAGTTGAAGGCCGCGCTGGCGGCGGCGGTACCCGGGCAGACGATCCGGCTGGCGGCCGGCGAGTACCACGGCTCCTTCGTCGCCCAGCGCGCCGGGACGGCCGCGCAGCCGGTCACGCTCACCGGGCCGCGCACCGCCGTGCTCGTCAACGACGGTCCGTCCGGCTCCGCGCCTTCCTGCCCGGCGCCGACCGCCGGGTGGGATTCCGGCTACGGGCTCTGGCTCTTCGGCGCGCCGTACTGGAACCTCACCGGGTTCACTGTGAAGGAGTCCAAGAAGGGCGTGGTGCTGGACAGTTCACCCCACGTGGTGATCGACGGCGTGTATGTGCACCACGTCGAGGACGAGGGCGTGCACTTCCGCCGCTCCTCCGCCGACGGCGTGCTGCGCAACTCGGTCGTCGAGTACACCGGCCGGGTCCAGCCGGGCTACGGCGAGGGGGTCTACCTCGGCTCGGCGAACTCCAACTGGGGCTGCCACGGCAACTCCGGCGGCGCCGACCGGTCGGACCGGGTGCTGGTCGAGGACAACCGGATCGGCCCGTACGTCACCGCCGAGGGGATCGATGTGAAGGAGGGCACCTCGGACGGCGTGATCCGGGGCAACACCTTCGACGGGCGCGGCATCAGCGGGGAGAACTCCGCCGACTCCTGGGTGGACGTCAAGGGCAGCGGCTACCTCATCGAGGGCAATCGGGGAACCTTCGCCGCACCCGGCACCTTCGCGAACGGGTACGAGACCCACAACCCGGCCACCACCCCGTCCTTCCCGAACGGCTGCGGGAACACCTGGCGCGCCAACACCTCGGACCTCGGGGGCGTCGGCGCCTACGCCATCAAGATCACCTCGGTCTCGGCCTGCTCGGGCCGGCCCAACGTGGTCCACGCCTCCAACACCGTCACCCGGGCGACGGCGGGCCTGACCAACATCCCCGTCACCCCGTAGGGCCCGGGTCCGGAGCCACCGTCGGTGACTCCGGGCCGAGGCCGTCGGCGCGGCTGTTCAGCCGCCGGAGCCCGGGCGGTAGGTGGTGAGGTCGCCGTGGGCCGACAGGGCGGCGGGCAGGTCGCCGGGCTTCCAGCTCAGGGTGGCGTCCAGGAAGGCGAGGGTGGCCTCGGCGACGACGCGGGGGCTCCCGGCGCGGCCCAGCGAGCCGACCAGCGAGGGCAGGGGCGGCAGGTAGAGGGGGGCGTCGAGGAAGGTGAGGTGGGCGGCGCCGGGGAGGGTGAGGCGGTAGCTCGTCGCGGTGCTGAGCTTGAGGACCTCGGTGAGGCGGGGCAGGTAGCGCTCGTCGGTCTGCGGGCCGACGGCCTGGGTGAGCGCGAGCGCCGGCTGGGGGAAGGGGCGCGGGTCGGGGTCGCGGGGGTAGCCGTCCAGGTCGATGACGGCGGCGAACCGGCTGTCCTGGCGGGCCGCTTGCAGGGCGGCCGCGCCGCCCAGGGAGTGGCCGGTCACGGCGGCCCGGCCGGTGTCCAGGCGTCCGGTCAGCGGGTCGGGGAACTCGCCCCGGTCCAGGCGGCCCAGCTGGGTGAGGACGAAGCCGAGGTCCGCGGCCCGGATCCGGGTCGTCTCGACGGCCCGCCGGTCGTCCTCCGCGTCGTCGCCGGTGGAGGCGATCCCGGTGTCGATCGTCCGGCCGTCGTCGAGCACGACGGCGGCGGAGTCGTACGGGTGGTCGAGGGCGGCGACCACATAGCCGTGGCTGGCCAACTCCTCCGCCCAGGCGGTGTTCTGGGTCCGCACGCCGCCGAGGCCCGGCGAGAACAGTACGACCGGGAACCGTCCGCCGTCGCCGGTCACCGGGGCGTCGACGACCGCGTGGCTGCGGGCGCGGGTGACACCGTCGATCAGGAAGCCGGGGAGGCCGGAGTAGCTCGCGAGGGCCGCGGAGACGGTGCGTGCCTCCTGCTCCGTGCGGCCGAGGTACTGGGCACGCGGCGTACCGGCGGGGCTCTGCTGCGCGGGGTACCAGAGCTGGACCACGACCGTGCGCCGGTCGGCGGGGTCGGGAGTGGCCGTCTCGGGACGGTCCGGGTCGGTCCACTGCACGACGCGGGTGCCGACCGTGAAGGGGCCGGTCGGGTCGGGGAACGCGGGGACCGGGAAGGCCCAGGCGGCCGCCGGGCCGGTGGCGATCAGGGCGGCGCAGGCGACCGATCCCGGCAGCGCCAGCCACCACCGGGCCCGCCGCGCCGGCCGGCGGCCGGTCCGTTGCCGGACCAGCGGGGCGGCGGCGAACGGCAGCGCCGGCGCGGCGCCCGCCAGGACCGGCAGCAGTTGCCAGCGGATCCCCACCACGCCCAGCGCGAGCGCGGACAGCAGGAAGCCCGCTCCGGCGGCGACCGTGACGGGCGGGCGGGCGGCGGGGGGAAGCCAGCGGGCCACCACCAGGGCGACGGCGGCCAGCAGGGCGAGGATTTCCAGGAGGGACAGGTGCAGTCCCGTGAGGGTTTCGGTCACCCGGCCATCGTCGGCGCGGGGCACGCGCCGCCACATCGCTCCCGGGTCGCCGACGCGTGCGACCGGAGTGGCAGCCCGGGGTGCGTCGCCCCTGCGACCGCGGTCGCAGGCGGGGACGCCCGGCCGGCGGCCGCTCTGCGACCACGGGAGGCAGCGGGCCTCCTCCTGCGGTCGTACCCCGGCGCGTTGCGATCAGACGGTGGACTCATGCGGTCCGGCGGACCGCGGCCTACCGTGGTCGCGGCGGCCGTCCGGACCGGGCCCGCCGTGACACCGAGGCGACGGGAACGTGGATGGCCGTGTGGATGGCCGTACGGCTGACGAGGTACGCCGACCTGGCCGCCGCGCGAGCGGCGCGACCGGTGGGCGCCGCCCGGCGCTGGGGCTCCCGGCTGCCGCCCATGGTGTGGGACGCACTGCTGCCGGCGCTGCTGCTGGTCAACATCCTGACCACGCACCCGCCGCAGGGGCTGCCGGTGGCCGTCGCCCTGACGGGCGCGCTCGCGCTGCCCCTGGTGTGGCGGCGCCGGGCGCCGCGCACGGTGTTCGGGGTCGTGGCCGCCGTGGCCTTCGTCCAGTGGCTGGTGGACGTCCAACTGCCGGCCGACATCGCCCTGCTGGTGGCGCTCTACACGGTGGCCGCGACCTCGGGGCGGCGCGGCACGCTCCTCGCCGGCGCCGTCGTGGAGGCCGGGGCCGTGCTGGCCTGCCTGCGCTGGGCGGCGGAGGGCGCGTTCCTGACCCTGTTCGTCGCGGTGACCGCGATGGCGGTCGCCGCCGCCGTCCTCGGGATGAACGTGCGGACCACGCGTGCCTACCTCGCCGCCGTGGAGGAGCGGGCCGCGCGCTTGGAGCAGCAGCAGGAGCAGCAGGCGCGGCTGGCCGTCGCCGAGGAGCGGGCCCGGATCACCCGCGAGATGCACGACATCGTCACCCACAACCTGTCCGTGATGGTCGCGCTCACCGACGCCGCCGTCTACGCGCAGCACCGGTCGCCCGGGAAGGCGACCGCCGCGATGCTCCAGATCTCCGAGACGGGCCGGCAGGCGCTGACCGACATGCGGCGCTCGCTGGGCGTCCTGCGGGCCGACGAACCGGACGCGGAGCGCCACCCGCTGCCCGGCATCGCCCAACTGCGGTGCCTGGCCGACCAGATGGGCGCGGCCGGGCTGCCGACCCGGCTGGACGTGGACGGCGGCCACGCCGGGATCCCCGCCACCGCCCAGCTGACCGTCTACCGCCTGGTGCAGGAAGCCTTGACCAACGCTCTGAAGCACACCCCGCCCGGCACGCGGGCGGAGGTCCGGGTGCGGTGCTCGGCCGGGGCCGTCACCGTGGACGTCACCGACACCGGCCCGTACGCGCCACCGTCCGGCGCCATGCCGTCCGGCCACGGCATCCCCGGCATGCGCGAGCGTGCGGCCGCCTACGGGGGGACGCTGCGGGCCGGACCGCTCCCGGGCGGCGGCTGGGCGGTCCGCACCCGCCTGGACCTCGGCGGCGGAGCGGAGGTGCCGGCATGACGATCCGCATCCTGATCGCCGATGACGAAGCGCTGCTCCGGATGGCCTTCGGCACGGTCCTGGAGGCCCAGCCCGACATGGCGCCGGTCGGCGAGGCCGTGGACGGCGCCGAGGCCGTCCGGCTCGCCCGCGAACTGCGGCCCGACGTCGTCCTGATGGACGTCCGGATGCCCGGGACCGACGGGATCGAGGCGACCCGGCGGATCGTCAAGGCCTCCCCGAGCAGCCGGGTGCTGATCCTCACCACCTTCGACCTCGACGAGTACGCCTTCGCCGGACTCAACGCCGGAGCCTCGGGCTTCCTGCTGAAGAACACCAGGCCCGAGGAGCTGCTCACCGCGATCCGCAGCGTGGCCGCGGGCGACGCGGTGGTCTCCCCGCGGATCACCCGCCTCCTGCTGGAGAGCTTCCGCCCCCACATCCCCGGCGCCACCGACACCCGCCCCGACGACCGCCTGCACCGCCTCACCCCCCGCGAACACGAGGTACTCGTCCAGGTCGGCCGCGGTCTCTCCAACACCGAGATCGCGGCCGCCCTGCACCTCGCGGAGGCCACCGTGAAGTCCCACCTGGGACGCATCCTGCAGAAGCTCGAACTCCGCGACCGCATCCAGGCCGTGGTCTTCGCCCACGAGAACCGCCTCACCCGCCCGGCGTGACGTCGCCGTGAGCGGAGGCGTGATCGTGTTTGGCGATATGTGATCGCACTGGTTCGGTGATCGACGTTCTGTGATCGCCAGGTCTCGATCTGCTTACAAGTGCTTGAAGTATGGACAGATCGTGTGGCCGGTCTGGTTGACTCGCGAACCTCTTCGAAACGGAACGGAGCGTTCACGTTCATGCCTTCACGGATGCGCGGCGGTCGTCGCGGCCTGGCCGCCGTCGCCGGACTCGTCTTCACGGTCGGGCTCGCGCTGACCGGTTGTGACCCCACGACGGGTGACACGACCACGGCCGCGGTCTCCACGCCCGCCGCCCCGGTGGTGGCCACCACGCCGGCCGCGCCGGCCCCGGTGGTCACCACGCCGGCCGCCGAGCCGGTCCAGACGCCGCCGCCGGCGCCCCCGGCGCCCCCGGTGGCGGAGCCGACCGCGGCCGAGCCCGCGCCGACCACCCCGGCGGCGCCGCCGCCGAAGGCGCAGCCGACCAAGACCCCCGCCCCGGCCACCACTCCCAAGCCGCAGTCGACGCCCACCAAGGCCGAGCCGCAGCCCAAGATCACCACCGCCCGGCCGCCGACCGACCCCGAGCCCGCCGAGACCAAGCCCGCGGCGGCCACCGGCGACTGCGAGATCAAGTCGAACGCCGGCAACTGCTACAAGGCCGGCCAGTTCTGCCGCAACGACGACCTCGGCAAGAGCACCCACGAGGCCGGCGGCCGGGTGATCACCTGCCGGATGGTCAGCGGCAAGCCGCACTGGCAGGCGTGAGAACCGCTCGGCGGCACGGCTCAGGGCAGGTCGGCGAGCGTGCTCCAGAACAGCTGCTCGTACGCCTGTAGCAGCCGGCCGTACTCGTGGGCGGCGTCGAGGTCCGGCCTGGCGGTCAGCCCCGCCGGTCCGAGCGCCTCGGCCGCCGCCCGCTCCAGCGCGGTCGCGGGCTGCGCGAAGAAGTCGAAGAACGCGCACGCCTCGTCCCCGAACCCGTGGAACCGCCGCAGCGCCCCGGCCAGCGTGGCGCAGTACCCGCCCCAGGCCGCGAAGTTGGCCACCAGCGCCGCCGCCACGGCGGGCGGCCGCCCGTTCAGCGCGAGCCAGGCCAGGTACGCCGGGTAGGCCTGGCACCCCGGCAGCGGCGCCCCGTCGGCCGCCGGGCCGCAGGCCGCCGCCAGCGCGGGCAGCGTGCGCAGCGCGGCGCTCTCGCCGTCCGCGAGCCCCGCGAACCACCCGCCCAGCGGACCGTCGGCGCACCGGGTGGCGAGCAGCAGCAGGCTGCGCCGGTCGGAGGTGATGACCCGCTGCTGCTGCGCCGCCAGCTCGGCGAGCACGGCGAGCCGGCCCCGGCCCGCCGCGAACTGCGCCACCACGGCGGACTGCTCCTCCCCGGGCGGGGTCAACTCGGCGCGCAGGCCGTGGAGCTGCTGCTCCGCTGCGAGTTCGGGCTGGTTGGTCGGCATGTTCGGCCTCC